>JAEXVC010000264.1 GCA_023406715.1 Bacteroidota bacterium
GCAGAATGCTACTCCGAGAATCGGAACTAGATTTTGAGAAAGGCGACTATCTTAAGGCCGAAACCAAAATAAATAAAGCCGAAGACCTTCTGCTATCATCGTACAAAAGAACTTTCGATGATTTGGAGGAGTACTTTAGCTCACAACCATACTGGAAAAAATTGGTGAACAGTACTATCGAAAACACCAAAAAAAATCAATCCACCGCTATTATTGTGGATAAATTTGCCCGTAAACTTTACATATACCAAGCAGGTGTAAAAAAATATACCTATGATGCAGAGTTCGGGAAGAACTGGATGGGACGCAAACGCCTTAAAGGTGATAAAGCAACTCCTGAGGGAATATACCTTGTAAAATCGAGAATTCCTTCAAACAAAACAAAGTACTTCAGGGCACTACTCCTCAACTACCCCAACGCAGAGGATATTGAAAGATTCAACAAAGACAAAGCCGCTGGCCGGCTACCTCACAATGCTCAAATTGGTAACCTAATTGAGATTCATGGCGATGGAGGAAAAGGAACAGATTGGACCGATGGTTGTGTTGCACTTCACGATTCCGATATGATTAAAGTTTACAACCTAATACAAGTTGGTACGCCCGTTGTTATTGTAGGCTCAATCCTCGATTTCAACAGTATTGCAAGTAATTATAACCTAAAAAGAATTCCAAGGAGCTAGTTTATGGAGCAAGTTACAGATAATAGTGCGAATGTTGAAGTTGTTAAGAAACGGCCTGTTCTCAGGTTCTTCATTGGGTTATCAATCACATTAACCTCCGTTATTCTAATTGTTGTTTTTGTTCTTTATGCACTATCCGGTATAAAGGAAAGTTACCTTGAAATGCAAAAAACATCGGCTGCCGATACCGCAAGTTTAAACCAGAAACAAATTGCAAAACTCGACAATCTTATAAAGAAGAATTCTCAAAAGTTTAGCAACCTAACTCCTAGTCAGCCCTACTTTATTGTTAATACTACATACAACCGCTTTAAACTATACAAGAATAAGAAACAAATACGCGAAGGATTTTGTAGTACCGGAAGTTACACTCTGCTAAAAAGTCACGATAAACGCCAGTGGATTTTTAAAACACCTAAAGGTTTGTATAAAATCATTGGAAAAGTAACCAACCCCGTTTGGCGCAGACCCGACTGGTCGTTTGTTGAGGAAGGCTTACCAATTCCATCGCAAAACGACCCTGTACGCTGGGAAGCAGGTGTACTTGGCGATTATGCTCTGGGCATTGGCGATGGCTACCTTATACATGGAACAATTTACAAGCGATTCCTTGGTATGCCTGTAACACACGGCTGTATTAGAATGAACGATGAAGATTTAGAGGCAGTTTACAAAACCCTCGATTTTGGCTCAAAGGTTTACATATTCTAGAATTGACAAAATGAAAAGATTTAAGATACTCCTAATTGTTACAGTACTGCTACTTGTGTTGATTATTTCGTTCATTTCAACATTCGAGATTCTTTCCGTAAACCAAGCAATTGAAGAGTTTAACACCAGATTCTCAACCGGAGCGGAGAAGGCTGAATTCAACTTCATTTCTACATCTGATTCTTCAATTATTGCAAAACAAGTTGAGTACGCATTCATCAATGCTCAACTTGAAGCATCAAAATCGGACTCCATTAGCCTTACCTTAAACTTACTAGATAGCACCGCCAACTTAATGATTAAGGGCGTTGTAGTTCACTCTGCAAAGATTGAAAACTATAAACTAAGCCGCTTTGTTAATGCGGTTGACGAAGTTGCATTGTACCGAATGCTATCGCTTCCATTACAGGTAACCGGACATACATCAACTATAGCAAAAGTGCCATTAATGGTTAAAATTGCTCCAAAGGATACATCTGAGTATACGCCCGATGTTGTACCCGATACAACCGATATTGATGCGGTAAACTATATTTTTGAAACGAGCGCTGGAATCCAGTTCTACTTTTACGAAAGCAATCCTCGTGAGTCGGCAGATGGTTTAAAGCAATTTAAGTTCGATTTTATGGACAGAGTACAATCCGGATATGAACTATTAAAAGCCACATCAACTTTTAAGAAACCAGAATATCACCCTGAAATAAGAATTAAACTAAAGAAACGCGATGCAAAAATGATATACAGAGCTTTGCCCGAAAACGCATCGATTGTTCTGAAAATAAGGTGATAAGAAAATCATCGCATAACTTTCTGCGAAAACTTAACCATAATAACACCGTGAAGCAAAGTTTTGCTTAAGTGTAACTATTACTCCATATCAGCAAAGAAACTTTTTGTACCTTTATTCCTATCAATAGCAATTCAGAAATGGAGTATATAGAGAACCTGCAACTTAAGCAAGCGTTCGATTTTATTCAGTACACCGGAAAAAATATTTTTTTAACGGGAAAAGCAGGAACTGGAAAAACCACTTTCCTTAAACATATCAAGGAGGTTTCGCCAAAACGTATGATTGTGGTTGCACCAACGGGTGTTGCCGCCATTAATGCGGGCGGAGTTACCATTCACTCATTCTTTCAAATGCCTTTTGGGCCTCACGTACCCGTAACAAATAGTCAATTCAACCCATTCGACGAAGAGCCACAAACTGCATCGCGGAATAGTGCTCAAAAGTTTAGCCGGGAGAAAATCAACATTATCAAAAGCCTCGACCTGCTTGTAATTGATGAAATTAGTATGGTTCGTGCGGATTTGCTCGATGGAATTGACGAAGTGCTCCGGAGGTACCGTAACCACAGCAAACCTTTTGGTGGTGTTCAGCTACTGATGATAGGCGATATTCAGCAATTGGCCCCAATTGCAAAGGGCGATGAGTGGGAAATACTTAAACGCTACTACGATACGGTTTACTTTTTCAGCAGCAAAGCGCTTAGGCAAACTGCCTACATTAGCATTGAGTTGAAGCATATTTTCCGCCAAAGCGATAGGGAGTTCATTGATATCCTCAACAAAGTACGCGACAATAGAATAGACCCCGAAACACTAAACATCCTCAACAAGCGCTACATTCCCAATATAAACAAGGATGATAACGATGGTTACATCACGCTTACAACACACAACCACCAATCGCAAAGGATTAACGACTCCAAACTAGAGAAACTGAAAAGCAGTCTACATACCTTCAAGGCTGTTGTAAAAGGCGAATTTCCGGAGTACTCCTACCCTACCGATTACGAATTACAACTAAAGGTTGGCGCTCAGGTGATGTTTGTAAAAAACGACTCATCGTTCGAGAAACTTTACTACAACGGCAAAATTGGGACTATTGTTGATATTGATGATGATTTAATCCACGTTAAGTGCGAGGGCGATTCCATTGATATTGCTGTTACAATGGTTGAGTGGCAAAACTACAAGTACACCATAAACGATGATACCAGCGAAATTAGCGAAACCATCATTGGTTCATTTATACAGTACCCACTAAAGCTGGCATGGGCAATAACCATCCATAAAAGCCAAGGATTAACCTTTGAGAAGGCCATTATTGATGCTAGTTCGGCCTTTGCACACGGACAAGTTTACGTTGCACTTAGCCGTTGCAAAACCATTGAGGGAATGATTCTCAGTTCACCGTTATCAACCCAATGCATTAAGAACGATAGCACTGTGCTGGAATTCTCGCGTAGTGTTGAGCAAAATCAGCCCACCAAGGAGGTGCTTGTGGCTGCAAAAAATGAGTACCAGCAGCAACTAGTTGCCGAACTTTTCGATTTTAGCCCAATTCAACGCCGATTGAATTACTGCATTAAACTCCTAAAGGAGAACTACTCTGTTGTTTTTGGAAATATCCATGAACAATTCGAGCAGATGACATCGCTGCTAAAGTCCGATATTGTTGAAGTAAATGACCGATTCAGCGTTCAACTGAATCAACTCCTTCGGCAAGGTGTCGATATAGAAAAAAACGAAGCCTTGCAGGAAAGAATTGGGAAAGCCTGCGCCTACTACATCGATAAAATTGATACGGTATTTGCTTATGTTTTGGGCAAAATATCAATAGAAACAGACAATAAAGCGGTGCGCAAAACAATTGTCACTGCAACGGATAAGCTCCATACCGAAACACTCATTAAGTTGGCCTGCTTAGATGTTTGCAAAAATGGTTTTAATGTTAAGGATTACGTTAACACTAAAGCCAAGGCTTCTATTGAAAAGCCAGAGCACAAATCATCTAAACAAAAGCAGGAAGGGGCAGAACAAATCCCAACCGAAAATCAAGCATTGGCCGATAGGCTTAAAGCCTGGCGAACCGAAAAGTTCAACAGCATGAATGTACCGGCCTACGTAATTCTACCTCAAAAAGCCCTTGTGGAACTGGTTAAACATCAACCCTACACTGCTACACAACTTAAAGACGTAAAGGGTTTTGGCAAAACACGAATTGCGCAGTTTGGCGAGGAGATACTTGAGATAATTATGAACTACCGTAACGAAAACGGAATGTCCACAGAACCTCAAGTTGAAGAAGAAATCCAAAAGCCGAAAAAGGAAAAAGTAGATTCTAAGCAAGCCAGCTACGATATGTTTATGGCAGGTATGTCGTTTGAGATGATTGCCAAGGAGCGCCAAATGGCAATTACCACAATTGAAGGACACATTGCCCATTACGTTAAAACTGGAGAAATTGACGTGAACAGGTTGGTTAGTTCGCACAAAATTGAACTTATATCGAACTACTTTTTGAATGCCGATAGTCTAATGCTTGGCCCAGCCAAAGAG
>JAEXVC010000272.1 GCA_023406715.1 Bacteroidota bacterium
CAATTCACCAACCAAAAGGGTTGGTAGCGATATTTCCAAGGAGTTTACCCAGGTTAAGCACCGATTTCCAATGCTTTCGCTTGCAAATACTTATACAGAGGAAGAGGTGCTCGATTTTGAGGATAGAGTTTTAAAAGCATTAACTACGGAGCCTGAGTACGTTTGTGAGTTAAAGTACGATGGTGTTGCCATTGGTCTGACATATAGAAATGGAAAGTTGGTTCAAGCTGTTACACGCGGCGATGGAAATGTTGGTGATGATGTTACGGCCAATGTGCGAACCATAAAATCCATTCCGCTTGTTCTCCACGGTAATTATCCCGATGATTTTGAGATTCGTGGCGAGATATTTATGCCCCGCAATGTGTTTGAGGAATTGAACCGTGAGCGTGAGGAGGATGGTGATACGCCATTTG
This sequence comes from Bacteroidota bacterium, assembly GCA_023406715.1. Lineage (GTDB taxonomy): Bacteria > Bacteroidota > Bacteroidia > Bacteroidales > Tenuifilaceae > SB25. The sequence continues at coordinate 417 of JAEXVC010000272.1, forward strand.
CAAATCCCCGCAATGCGGCGTCAGGTACATTAAAGTTGCTAAACTCCACTATAGTTGCTAAACGTAAGTTGGATTGTTTCCTTTACTATGTTTTAGGCGATAATTTACCATTCGATAATCATTACCAAAACCTTATTGCTGCAAAAGATTGGGGATTTAAGGTGTCGGAGCACGTTAAGCTTTGCACAACTTCAAAACAGGTAATGGAATACATCCATTACTGGGACGATGCCCGCAAAAAATTACCATTCGACACCGATGGTGTGGTTATTAAGGTGAGTTCCTATCAGCATCAAAATGCTTTAGGTTTAACGGCGAAAACTCCGCGTTGGGCAATTGCGTTCAAGTTTAAACCCGAACGGGTAAGCACAACCCTGCTTTCGGTCGATTTTCAGGTTGGACGAACAGGAGCGGTTACTCCAGTGGCAAACCTTAAGCCTGTTAAGTTAGCAGGAACTGTTGTTAAGCGTGCATCGCTGCATAATGCTGACCAGGTGGAACTTTTAGATATTCGCATTGGCGATTCGGTTTTTGTTGAAAAGGGTGGTGAAATTATTCCGAAAATAGTGGGTGTCGATAGTTCGCAACGAACGCTTTTCAGCACGCCATTTGTATTTCCTGAGAATTGTCCTGAGTGCGGAACAAAGTTAGTCCGTCCTGAGGGCGAAGCGCGTCATTTTTGTCCTAACCAGATTAGTTGCCCACCACAAATAAAAGGAAGAATAGAGCATTACATCAGTCGCAAAGCATTAAATATTGATGGATTAGGAGAGGAGACAGTTGCGCTACTATTTGATAATAAATTGATAAAAGACCCGTCGGATTTATATACTCTAACCAAAGAGCAGTTGCTTAAATTGGACCGATTTGCCGAAAAATCGGCCGATAATGCCATACGAAGCATTGAGAATTCCAAGCAAGTGACTTTTCCAAAAGTTCTTTACGCAATAGGAATACGCTACGTTGGAGAAACTACAGCCCGTAAACTTGCAATGCACTTTGGAAATATCGACTCTATAGCAAGTGCTAAAATGGAGGATTTACTTGAGGTTGATGAAGTGGGAGAGAGGATTGCCCAAAGCATTATCGATTTTTTCGCAAACCCACTTAGCGTTGAGTTTATTTCAAGATTAAAAGGTTATGGCGTTAAGATGGAAATATCATCCTCGGAACAGCAGGTTAAGTCCGATAAATTAAAAGGATTATCCATAGTTATTTCGGGGACTTTTTCCAAAATTTCCCGCGACGATTTAAAGGAATTGATTCAGCAGCACGGAGGTAAAAATGTAAGCAGCGTTTCTGCATCAACATCAATGCTGGTTGCAGGCGATAAAATTGGCCCAGCCAAGCTCGATAAGGCCAATAAACTGGGAGTTAAAATTGTATCGGAGGATGAGTTTTTTGAATTAATTAAGGATTAATATTTTTGAAGTGTTGCTTAATTTTAGTAAAATTGCATTTTGGCATATTATCCGAAATTAAAATCAGAAATAAATACAGCAGTGAAAGCACTAGATAACTATAAGTACAGAAAATCAATCAAAAACCTAAATAAGGCATTGGTTGGCTTTAAACGCCATAAAATGGTACAAAACCTTACCACTGCTCGCAATATTGGGCTTGTGTTCAATTTGCCAGACCAATCGGTGCTTGACGAGGTGCTTAATCTCAAAAAATACTTCGAGAGTAATAATATCAGCGTTGTTGCTTTAGGTTTTTTCCCAGGAAAGGAAATTCCGCAGTATTTTACAATGCACAATAGGGTTAGCGTTTTCGATAAGAATCAGGTTAACTGGTATGGAAAACCAGAGAGTGCTGTTGTTGATTCTTTTACTTCCACAGAGTTTGATATACTTATCGATTTAAATTTTGAGGAAACAATGCCAATGCGATGGATATCATCACTTTCAAAGGCAAAATTTAGAGTTGGAGCATTAAACTACTACAATAATCCTTTCGATTTGATTATTACTGTGGATAAATCGAAGGGGCTTAACTATCTTTGTGAGCAAATAAAGCAAATACTTTATCAACTAAATAACAGATTTGCTCAAGAACCTACAACCACCTTGTAATTCATCAACTTAAAAAAATATATGAGTACTGAAAAGTTCCGGGGATTAGGAGTAGCTATGGTTACCCCTTTTAATCAGGATAAAGAAATTGATTACGACGCTACTGAAAAGTTAATTGAACATTTAGTGATTGGTGGAGTTGATTTCCTCGTTGTTATGGGAACAACAGGCGAATCGGCCACTTTAACCGAAAAGGAGAAACGATCATTAATTAAGTTTGTTATTAAGAAGAACGATGGTCGTTTACCCATAATGCTTGGTATTGGTGGAAATGATACCAACCATATCATTGAGCAAATAGATGATTTTGATTTTGATGGAATTGATGCAATTCTTTCAGTTACACCATACTACAACAAACCAACTCAAAAAGGTTTAGAACTGCATTTTAAAGCTATTGCTGCACAAAGCGAGTTGCCAATAGTGCTTTATAATGTTCCAGGAAGAACAGGCGTAAATATGACCGCTGAAACAACCCTAAAGCTTGCTCACGAGGTACCAAATATAATTGGTATTAAGGAGGCATCGGGAAATTTAAACCAGATGAGTTACATTTTAAGAGATAAACCTGAAAATTTCCTTGTACTTTCGGGCGATGATGGCTTAACGCTTCCTCAAATGTCGATGGGAGCAGATGGTGTTATATCTGTAGTTGGTAACGCTTTACCAAAGCGTTTCTCGCAGATGGTAAAACTTGCACAGCAGCATAACTTTGTTGAGGCAAGTAAAATTCACTTGGAATTGATTGAAATTATAGACTCTCTATTTGTGGAAGGTAATCCAGGTGGAGTAAAGGCCGCTTTATCAATCCTAGGAATAGTTGATAATAACCTACGTTTACCGCTTGCTCCAATCAGCGAGTCGGCTTTCTACAAATTATCTTTGCTTTTACAGAACCAACAGTAAGATATTTTGTTTCTATAACAATAAAAAGGCTCTTAGTTGAGCCTTTTTTGTTTTAATTTTAGTATATTTAATAGACTTAAAATTTAACTTTATGGCCAACCTATCTACAACCT
>JAEXVC010000277.1 GCA_023406715.1 Bacteroidota bacterium
AACGCGATGTTCCTGGATTAACATTTTGGTATGTACACTTCATCTCGTAAGCAGCACCGCCTGCATTGGCTGTGTTAGAAGCACTCCAACGTTCGGTAATGCTTGTTCCAGTATTTTGGGTTGTCCAACCTGTTGGAATTGTTGATGTGGCAAAACTTTCCGATACTGGGAGCGAAATACCGCTCGATGTATTCTGGGTTGTGAACGTAACTGTTGTAGCATAACTGCTGCTGCCATAACTATTCTTAGCACTAACGCTCCACTCATAGGTTGTGTTGGCTATTAATCCGGTTGCGCTATAGTTGTTTGTTGTAATGTTGTAGGTAGAGTAAGTACCACCTTGAGGGCGTATTTGAACATCGTAGGAGGTTGCTCCGCTCACTGCAGTCCAAGCTAGCGATGCTCCACTGGTAGTTACATTCGATGATGTTAATCCTGTTGGAGTTGCTGGAGCGCTGCCTGCAGTAGAAGTAGTAACTGTAATGATACTTGTGTATGCACTGCTACCGTAAGAGTTTTTAGCACTAACCTGAGCCTCGTAGGTTGTAGATGCGCTTAAGCCAGATGCATTATAGATGTTGCTGGTTGTGTTGTAGGTTGTCCAACTTCCGCCTTGTGGACGAATTTGAACATCGTACGATGTTGCCCCAACCGATGCATTCCAACCCAATGTAAATGAGTTAGATGTTACGTTGGATGATGCCAAACCTGTTGGAGTTGAAGGTGGGGTTGTTGATGAACCAACGCTAACTGATGCTTGGTAAGTTCCGTAATTATAAGAAGTGACGGTTACGGTTGCTGTTCCGCTTGAAAAGTTATGGGCAATTGAAGCAACTCCTGATGAATTTGTTAATGCAGTGTACGAAACGCCATTCTGGAATAATGCAACGCGAGCATTTGCTAATGCGCTACCATTTGAGGTTACAGTAACATTGTAGGGACTACCTGTTATATCACCTGCGGTAACAGCAATAGCCTTAGGTGTGTTTGTTCTAACTTGTAACGATGCATCACCAAAAATTGTCCAAGTTTGGAATGTTTCACGTGTATCGGTATCGGTATATTGTTCAGCAAGCATAAGCACAGTTCCGTTGAAGGTGATTGAACCAAAAGTTGTTCTTAAATCGCTTGCGGTTGTGTTTGTTCCATCGCCTGGATTGGCAGTATAGTTATATCCACCAATTAGGATATCGTTGAAGTAGTCTTGACCACGCATTGGAGGAATCCAAGGTTGATTGATTGTTGACATGATAGTTGCCACGGCACCACCGTTTTCTTTTCTTAGCCAAGCTTCAGCAAAGCAATCACCAGTAGTCATGTGGAATTTACCATTAACACAGGCTACAGAGAAGATAAAAGGAAGTTTACTGCCGTTTGTTGAAGCATTAATATTGGTGTTACTGTAACCGCTGGTTACAAAAGTTGTTTCAGAACCGTGTCCGCAATAATTAATAACACTTAAGCCATTATTGACAGATGTTGCTACGCCCGATGCTGTTGCACTGGGTTGGTATTGACTAGCTACATCGGTATAGGTGTAAGCCAATAGTTTGTTGTTTTTGATGTAATCCATGTGGGTTTTATCCATCTCGCCATCATCGCCACTACCATCACCCTCGCTTGATGCAATGCCAAGACCATTTTTATACCAAGTGCCAGCCATGTCAGGATTTTTCTCATAGTTTATTGCTTTGTTTACCTGAATGGTAACTTGTGCGGTTGTACTAGCCGAGAAACGGCCAATGATAAGTTCGGGGTAATAGTCGCTACCAGCAACACAGCCCATATAAGGGTCCATTGGTGCACTTTGTGAAGTTCCTAAGTCCGATTTAATATCAGCCCAATCGCCCACCAATTGAACATAAAGTAGATTAGGATTGCTGGTGTAAGCATTCTGTATGTTAGTTTTAACATTGGTTCCAGTGGCAACCTGCAAGGTATTAACGGTGAATCCTTTTTGTCTTTTCCAATCAATATAAGGCTGAATAACAGATGCATCGCGCGATGTGTAAATAACTAACATCTCACCGAACTCACCTATCTGGTTGGAAAATTTTGATTCAGAGTAGTTTAAAAAGAGAGATTTATATACGTCGTTAACGGTTGGGTCAATATAACTGGGCTTATTGATTAAAGGGTTTGTCGATTTAGTTTTATCCTCTTTAACAATAACTTTAAACGATTTATATACACGAAGCGTGTTGGTTACGGCGTTGTAACGGAATGGATAAGCGTAAACGTTTACCCCACGTGTATCTCTAAAAATAAAAGGCTCAGCACTTTCTGCAATATTCTCAGGGTACCATGCGTTTACCTTTGATTCTGTAGCAATAACGTAAGGTATAGATTTTGGGTCTTGTTGGCGGTAAATTGTTCCTCTGGATGGTAACATCGGATTCTTTAACTTGATATCGATGTATTTACCTTCTTCTATAGCAATCTGAACATCGTTGTCGTTGTTGAGTTGCAGGGTTGCATTGAGCATTGGAAGTTCAGCAAAGCCCTTTTTACTGGTGTTAACTCCATTGCTGAATTGAATAGTGGAGTATCTAACCCCATTAAATTCAACATCAGCAATTTTGAATGTGTCAATTGCGAAGTTAAGCTGCATTTCGCCTTTTGCCGCATCATAACTAATAGTGTAATCCTTGTAGTTTTTTGTTTGTGCAAATACTACAGAGAACACCGTTACTAGTAAAAGTGTAAAGAACGTTTTTCTCATAGTGTTACTTTTTGTTGGTTAATTAGGTTTGTTTTAAGAATTCTTGTTTAGGCTAAATTACCGTATTCGTAACACTTAAACTTCTTCTACTTAAATAATGCAGTTATCTACCAATAAATAACCATTTTCGAAGGTTGAATTTTTTTATGAACTAGATGGTAAAAAAGGATGAATTTGAAAACACTGGAAACATTATCCGTATACAATAAAAAACATATATATTTGATTTGGGAATCAAATTTTATAAATTTACAGCACAAAAAATGTTGGATTATGGCGGCAGTAAATAGTCTTTTTATTAAGGGAACTACAAAAACCCCACATATAGAGTTTAAACCAGGTATTCTTCAACTTTCGGGTAGGTCAATTCCTGAGGATGCTGTAGCTTTTTTTCAGCCTGTACTAAAGTGGGCTGAGGATTATTTGGATAATCCAGAGCCTCTTACTAGGGTTAATTTTAAAATGGAGTATATCAATAGCGGTTCCAATAGGTTTATTTTTGCATTATTCAAAATGCTCGACGAGAGCTATACCCATGGACATAACATCGTTATAAATTGGTACTACGAGGAGGATGACGATACTATCAAGAATCTAGGTCGCGATTTTCAGGCTTTGGTTAAGTTACCCTTCAAAATGGTTGAGATTGTTTAACGGTTAATCATCGTCATCTACAATCTGATTTTCGTTAAGGTTTAGTTCATCTTCGTTTCTTATATTTTCTGAAGGGAAATGTACTGTAAGCCAAGCGATATCTCTTAGAAAATCTACTTTCCCAATTTCAATGCTCTTTATATCGAGACCAGTTCTGTTTTTTAAATCAGCAATAAGTTCTGCACGCTTCTCGGGTTTTATTAAATCAATTTTCTCGTATACAACAATTCTTTGTGAAAGATGCTTTATGAAAAGACCTTTCTCAAGAACTAAAGTTACACCCAGCAATGCAAAGTTTGAGAACAGTAACTCTGCGTAACTCACTTTTTTAGAAGATATTGCATTAATCAATGATATGGCGATAATTAGGAATAGATAGGTCATTTCTTTAATAGGAATAGGATTGGTTCTATACCTAATAATCCCAAATACAGCAAATAACCCTAGTGCAAAACCAAGTTGTAGTTTTACGTTTGCCAGCAAGAAGCACATAAAGAATACAACTATTCCTAAAAGTAAAAAGGTAAAGACATAGTCCTTCCTAAATGTTCTGGGATAGTAAAGGTAACGAACAGTAATCCATAGTACCGCAATGTTAAGGATAAACCGCAGTAGTAGTGTATAAAAATCGTTGGCATTTATTATGTTTATCCCAAATAGTTGTAAACTATCCGACTGCATTATAAGGCTTAGTGTATTCATTTTGTAACTTTTTTATGTGGAGAAATGTTTTCTTAAAGTTGTTGCTTTTGATTTTTGGGTAGAGTAGCGCGCAACCTATGGAGTATTTACTAAATCCCATAGGTCTTATACCCAATTGTTTGAGTAATTGAGAGATTTCGCTATTTGATTTATGCTTGCTTCTTTTTACTTCAATAATACAGATATTCTCAAATTGTTTAAGTTTTTCTGTGTTGGGTATTGTTAGAAGCAAGTTAAAATCAAAAGTAATTCTCTCATCAAACTCTTTGCTAACTAGGGTTAGCCTATTGAATCGTGTTTCGAGTGTTTGCGATAAGTCTCCTAATGAGTATGGGCTCTTATTGCTTATGAATTCTGAAATGTTGTTTTTATTTATTTCTTGGTTTGTAGCAGGTATACGTTTCTTAATGGTTTTACCTGAAGGCACCCTGATTTTTATTTCTAAAAATGAATCGCCCGAAGCACAGTAGTTTCTAACCCTAATTTTATAACGCTTTGGGCGTCGGTTCTGGTGGTCGAGGTACATTTTAAAGTCAGAGGTATCGTAGTAATCGGATATATATTCTGGAATAACCTGACCATTGTTATCAACAACGTAATATTTGTCAGTTACTTTCAGCAGTAAGTCCTTGGCTAGTTCAATATTAATAATAAATTTAGAATCGATTCGCTGCATTAGTTGAGCTTTCTCGGACTCCTGTAAACTAATCCTATTGAAATTGGCGGTATCTATATCAACTCTAGCACTGCTCATCATTAAAATGTCTTGTACTCAAATATCTTCTTACTTTTTAGTTTGCCATTGGGTCCATAAACTTTCTTTTCGAGTTTTAGGTCATCTCTGAAATAGGAGGTTTCAACTTTTTCAATAACCTGTCCTTTAGGGTTGTAGGTTATTTCTTGTATTTCATTTCCTTCAGAATTGTACTTGTACTCCTTATGAAGAATTATGTTTCCATTCTCATCGTATAGTTTTTCGAGTAGTGTATTTCCCCTTTTGTCGTAAAGGTACTCAGCCTCTAAATATTTTTTTTCGCCTTCATCCGTGTAGATGTAGTTCCATTCCTTTTTGCTGTTAATGTTGGCCTCTCTTAATTCTTTCTTTTTTTGGGCAAACAAAGTGTTTGTTGAAATTAGTAGAAGTAATAAACACAAAAGATTTGTTTTTATTGTACTTGAATTAGCCATATTCGTAATAATTATTTAAAATTGGGGTAACTTTAAATTCATTGCAAGTTAAAAAATAAATCTAAATATTGTAAAGGTATGTATAAGTGTAAGGTATGTGGTTATATCTATAATGAAGAGGAGGGCGATCCTATAAGGGGCATCCCAGCAGGGACAACTTTTGAAGAATTACCCGAGACTTGGCTTTGCCCAGTTTGTAGTGTTACTAAGGAATATTTTGTTGAAGTAGAAGAATAGAAAAAGCCACCTTGAGGTGGCTTTTTTTACTGAGAATTATTTTTTTGGAATATTAACCAACACTTCTAAAAGTAAATTCCAAAACTTTTGAGTTGTAGGAATACTAAGTCTCTCGTCTGGAGAGTGTGCTCCTCTAATGGTTGGGCCAAACGAAATCATGTCTAATTGCGGGTATTTCTCAAGGAATAAGCCACACTCTAACCCTGCGTGAATGGCTCTTACAATAGGTTCAACTCCAAATAGTTTGGTGTAGGAATCCTTCGTAATCTGTAAAATTTTAGAGTTAGTATTGGGAGCCCAACCTGGATACCCATCGGAATGTTGGATGTTAGCATTTGCAAGGCGGAAGACGCTCTCAACCATATTGGAAATATCTGTTTTTGCAGAGTCCACAGAGCTTCGCTGGCTGGTTGTTACAAGTATTTGATTGTCCTGAATAAACTTTACTGATGCTAGGTTTGTGGATGTTTCAACCAACCCTTTAAGCTGACGGCTCATAGCAATTACGCCATGTGGGCAAGCGTAAAGTGAATTTAGTAAATCGTAGTGTGTTGGTTCATCAATTACAAATGAGGGCAATTCTGCGTTCTCAAAAACAATTGCTAGGTTTGGCTCAACATCTTTAATTTCGCTATAAATATCTTCACGGAGTTTTTCGAACTCCTTTAGCATTTCCACTTTATCGTCCTTGTGAACAGTAATTACAGCGAAAGCTTCGCGAGGAATAGCATTACGTAGATTTCCTGCGTCAAGTTGCGATAGTCTTAGGTCGAACTTGTGTGTTCCTTTCCAAAGAAAGCGATTAATGATTTTTATTGAGTTTCCTCTGTTCTTATCTATATCATCACCCGAGTGACCACCTGTTAAGCCTTTTACTGTTACTTTTAGTGCGACAGAGTCAGTTGGTACCTTTTCGGAGTCATAAGCAAAGGTTGCAACGGTATCCATACCACCAGCACAACCGATGAAGAGTTCTCCTTCGTCCTCCGAGTCGAGGTTTAGTAGTATTTTTGAGTTGAAGAATCCTTCTTTCATTTCAAAAGCACCTGTTAATCCAGTTTCCTCGTCAACAGTGAAAAGACACTCCAACGGACCGTGCTTAATTTCTTTTGACGCTAACAAGGCTAATTGGGCTGCAATTCCAATACCATCGTCAGCACCAAGTGTTGTACCTTTTGCCTTAATCCACTCTCCATCTATATATGCCTCTATTGGGTCGGTGTTAAAGTTATGGGTAACATCGCTGTTTTTCTCGCAAACCATATCCATATGGCTCTGCAAAACAACTGGTTGAAGATTCTCATAGCCAGGGTAGGCGGGCTTGCTGATAAGCACGTTTCCTGCTTCATCTGTTTTAACAACAAGGTTGTGCTTTGCGGCAAAATCCTGCAAGTATTTAATTATTGCTGTTTCTTTTTTTGATGGACGAGGAATTGTAAGTATTTCTTCAAAATACATCCATATATCCTTGGGTTCAATGTTTCCGAATTTACTCATACTGCTGTTTATTAGTTGATTATGGTATATGCTTATATGGTTTTAAATGTAACCCGTAAACATAGCTTTTTTTCTTTTTTAACAATAAAAATTGATGCTATTGTTTAGCATATTTTTTTGTTTTTTATGTAATAGCCTGTTCGCAAGCATTTAACATTAATTGGTCAAATTTTGAACGGTGCTAACAAATTTTAGGATGATTTATTGATAAAAGAGCGTTAAATTTGTACCTGAATACTGTAAAATATGATTGAAAAGGATGAAATATTAAACCTGCTCCTTGCTGCAGTTAATGCAAGTATTAGAGCAGGTGCCCTTATAATGGAAGTCTATAATTCCGACGATTTTCAGGTTAATCTAAAGTCCGATAAAACTCCATTGACTCTTGCCGATAGGCTAGCTCATGATTCAATAAAGAACGATCTTTCCAAAACCTTTATCCCTGTTTTAAGCGAGGAAGGGCGAAATATTGTTTACGAAGAGAGAAAAGGCTGGGAGTATTTTTGGATTGTTGATCCATTGGATGGTACAAAAGAGTTTATCAAACGTAACGGTGAGTTTACTGTAAACATTGCTCTAATTCAGAATAAATATCCATTACTTGGTGTGGTTTATGTGCCAGTTACAGGTGAACTCTATTTCTCTTTTACCCCAGAGGGGGCATATAAGGTATCAAACCTAGTCGCTACAAAAGAAGCTCGTTTTACATATAATGAACTTGTTCCAATCGCAAAAAAAATACCCTTTGATAAAGATAGAAAGAATGTAATTATTGTTGAAAGTCGTTCGCATACTTCCGAGGAAACGTTAGAGTATATTGAGTGTTTGAAAGAAAAATTTAGTGATATAGAGTCTATCTCTCGTGGCTCTTCCCTTAAGATGTGCATGATAGCTGAGGGAAATGCAGATATCTATCCTCGATTATCCTTATCGTCGGAATGGGATACCGCTGCAGGTCAGGCAATTGTTGAGGGAGCGGGATATCAGGTTTACACTTATGAGACCAAAGAGCGAATGGCATACAATAAGGAAGAGTTGCTGAATCCTTGGTTTATTGTTAAGGGTAAAGTTAATCTATAATTATACCTCAAGTCCAATAACCAACACATCGTCAACTTGCTCAAAGTTTCCTTTCCACTTTTTGTAGAATGTGTCAATTATTTCTTGCTGTAGCAGAAGTGGATGAATCTCAATGGATGCTATTAAGTTTTGAAATTCAGTTCTTCCCATTTTTTTACGTTTAATACCGCTTAATTGGTCCGTATATCCATCGGTGTAAAAGTATAGTCTATCGTTGGATTCTAACTCTATAATGTTGTTGGTAAAACTGGGTTGTACTGAGTTTGAACCGAACAATTTACCTACTTTAGTAAACTGAATATTTCCTTTCTTCCCAACAATAAAATTCATATGGTTGCCGCAGTAAGTTAGAATTCTACTTGCCTTGTTATATTTGCAAACTAAGAAATCAACGCCTAACATTGAGTCAATTTCCGTGTTCGAACTCTTTTTGAATTCCTTGTATAGATAGTTCGATATTTGTTCCGGTTCGTAAAGGTTGTTTACCCCAACAGCATCTTTTAATAAGCTAATAGCCATAACACTCATAAAGGCTCCTGCAACACCATGTCCGGTGCAGTCAGCCACGGCAAAAATTAAATCATTATTAATCTCCCAAGTCCAGTATAAATCTCCGCTAACAATATCTTTAGGTTTAAAAATTATGAACTGATTCTTAAAGTATTTTTCGAAAACGCTTGCATTTGGCATGAGAGTTTGTTGAATAAGCGATGCGTACTCTAACCCTTCTGTCATACGCCTATTGATGCCCGATATTAAGTCGTTCTGCTTTTCAATTTGCTCGGTTTGAGTAAGTAATTCTTCCTTTTGTTGATTGAGTTCAATGTTTGTTGCTTCAAGTAAATCCCGTTGTGCCGATATTTCTTCTTTTTGTTGGGTTATTTCTGCATTTTTCTGGACCAAAAGGTTCTTATCCACTTTGAGTCTGTGAACGTAAAGCGATATTAAAAGAATAATTATTGCTCCAGAAACAATTATTGTAAGAAGTAAATGGGAGTAGGATTCCTGTTTCTTGAGTTTTAATGCGTTTAACTCATTATCCTTCGATAGCAGTGCAATTTCCTTTTCTTTCTGTTCAGTTTCGTACTCAATTTTAAGTTGGTCCAGTTTATTAAGATTCTCTAAACTTCTAAGGGAATCATCAAGAACCTTATACTTTTCCAGAAAGGATAAGGCTTCGGAATTCCTGTTGGTAGCCTTTGCAACGTTAAATAGTCCTTGATAGGAGTCCCTGAGCCATTCGTTTGAGCCAATTTTCTCGGACAACAGTATGCTTTTTTTGTAGAAACTTTCTGCCGTTGAGTATTTCTTCTGAATCAAATTGGCCCGTCCTAAGTTTATGTACACCGCGGCTATTCCGTTATAGTTGCCACTCTGGGTAAGGGCATCAAGCGCTTGATTGAAGTAATCTATACCAGTTTTAACATCCTTAAGTTCTATGTATAGCAATCCTATGTTGTTGAGCGTCTTACCTATTTCGTCAATGTTGTTTTGTTTTTTGTCAATTTCCAATGATCTCATAAACATTTCAAGGCTCTCGCTGTATTTACCTTGATTTTTTTTGCTTATGGCAATGTTATTGCATGCCTTGCCAACGCCTTGATTGCCATTTTCATTACTGACTTTTCTGTACAGTTCTAAAGCTTTGCTGTACATTTCAATTGCGTCGTCTAACTTTCCCTGCGAATCGTATATTAATCCAATATTATTGTAAGCATTTGCGACACCTAAGGTGTCTTTGAGTTTTTCCTTTATTTTTAAAGATTCATACAATTTTTCTGATGCTTTTTTCAGAATCCCTTTATTCCAATATATTCCACCGAGAAGGTTCAAGCAGCTTGCAATGTTTTGTGTATCATTTAAATGTTGAAATTCAGATATTGCTTTTTCACCAAAAAAAATAGCGGTGTCAAACACTCCCATGTTGAGATACTCACCGGTAATAAATCTGTATGTATTTGCTTTAAGATGAGGGTTTGTGTTATTTTGCTCTAACTGGTTAAGTAATTCTTTGTGGTGCAACAATGCTTGTCTGAAATTTCCTCTCTTATAATTTAGAGTTGCTATTAAATGGGTTGCTCTTTGAGTTCCCTCTGTATAACTTATTGCTTTAAACCTTTGTATAATAACTTGAGCTATTGAATCTGTTTGAGTTAAGTTACGAAGTTTTCGCTCGTCTAATTTTTTTAGGATTTTGTTAAGTAAAACCGTATCAAACTTTGCATTACTAGTTTCAATTTTAATGCTATCAATTAATGAAAGATTATCCTGCGCAATCAGAGAGGTTGAAAGTAAACAGATAATTAAAATAACTATAGATATTTTCTTATTATGCATCTCTTTATAGTATAGCGATTTGAATATGTTTGCGGACTAGATATTAACGTTTGAAAGTAATAAATTTAATTAAAAAAGGATGCTTATATGAGCATCCTTTTATTAAATAACTTATGAACAAGGCTAATTTAGTTATTATACTTCAATCGCTTCTCAATATCATCAATCTGACTCTTAAATCGTTTATCGGTATCCATTAGGTTGTTAACAGTTTTACATGCATGTAAAACTGTAGCATGGTCTTTACTGCCAATAATGCTGCCAATGGTCGATAACGATGACTTTGTAAGCCCCTTTGAGAAGTACATAGCTATTTGACGGGCCTGAACAATTTCCCTTTTTCGGGTTTTTGTTTGAAGAACGTCGGTTGGTAAGCCAAAATACTCGCAAACAATTTTTTGGATGTAATCTATGGTGATATCTTTTCTGGTGTTTTTTACCAGCTTGTCAATCATTTCTGAAGCCAAATCAACCGTAATTTCCCTGTGGTTAAGGGTTGATTGGGCTAGCATTGAAATTAGCGCACCCTCAAGTTCCCTGATGTTCTGGGTAATGTTCGATGCTATATATTCGATAACATTATTGGGGACTACAATTCCGTCGTTATAGATCTTACGTTTAAGAATCGAGATTCTAGTTTCAAAATCTGGCGATTGCAAATCGGCCGAAAGACCCCATTTGAATCGAGATAACAAACGTTGCTCAAGCCCTTGTAGTTCAGCGGGAGGCTGATCCGATGTTAAAATTAACTGCTTGCCCGATTGATGGAGATGGTTGAATATGTGAAAGAAAGCATCTTGTGTTTTTTCTTTACCTGCAAACTCGTGAACATCATCCAGAATTAGCACATCTATCATTTGGTAGAAGTGCAAAAAATCGTTGATATTGTTGTTCTTTATTAGCGCATCAACAAACTGTGTTTGAAATTTAACGGCATTTACGTAAAGAACGGTTTTTTCGGGGAACCGTTGTTTGGCTTCAATACCGATAGCTTGTGCTAAGTGCGTTTTCCCTAGACCTGAGTTTCCGTAGATGAATAAAGGGTTAAAGGCTGTTTTTCCTGGCGATTGAGCAACGGCTAATCCTGCAGAGCGAGCAAGGCGGTTGCATTCGCCCTCAATAAAGTTGGCAAAGGTATATTCTGGGTTTAACTGAGGATCAACGTGTAGTTTCTTAATGCCAGGTATTACGAAAGGGTTTTTTATTTGCGATTCTTGAGTAGGCTGAACTGTTACGGGCTGGTTTTTGAGGTCAGTTTTATTCTGTGTTGGAAACTTTACAGTGTAAGGCTTGCTGCTGCTAAATCCATTGTGCTCCATAACCACGCTATATTCTAACTTAGCATCGTTACCGAGTTCCTTGCGTAGGGTTTTCCTTAATATGTCGATGTATTGCTCTTCGAGGTATTCATAGAAAAATGGGCTTGGCACCTGTATGGTTAATACATTTTTTTCTAGTTTTACCGGTATTATTGGCTCAAACCAAGTTTTGAAACTTACTGGAGTAACGTTATCCTTGATAATTTTCAAACAATTTTGCCAAACTTCTTTATAATCAACAGCCGTAAACATGTACAAATTTTTTTAGACTTTTTTTTAACCTTTTTTCAACATCAACAAAATTGTAATGAATTTTCCGAAAAAAAAACATGTTTTAGCCTTGAATTTTCATTTAACATTTTAATGAGTTCAATATCACTTAAATAATTTTTCGCCATTCGTAAAAATTTTTTAAAATATTGATATATAGATAGTTACCCTGTTTATAACGTAAAAAATTGAACATTAAGGGATTGTAAATAAATCGTTAAACCAAAGGTTTACCGAATCGTTTTATAATCTCCAATGTAATTGGTAGTTATATTTATGTGTTTGATAATTAAGTTATTGAGAAAAAGGTGATTTACTTAACCTTTTCTTCGATGTATTTGGTTCGGCTTAGGTCAATTATTGAGAAATTAACATAACGTTTAGGATTGTTTTTCATATCCTTTATTAGTAAGTCAAGACCCCTAGATGCGCTTTCGAGGTTGTTGTAAAGCGTATCGTTGTTAACCAAATTGCCCAGAGTTCCTTCACCCGAGTTGATTTTAAGCAGAATGGAGTTCAAATCCTTCATAGATGCATCAAGTCTGGCCATTGTCTGTACAATATTAACTTTTGCCAACGAATCGCTCACCGATGAAAAATTCTTGATAATATTGCTTAACTCTTTGTTGTTTTTCTTAAGGTTACTGCTGATAGATTCTACATTGTTAAAAATATTACGGAGCGAACCGTTGGGGTTGTTCAGCATTGTATCAATGGCTGCAGTGCTTCTATTTACATTATAAAGGGTTTTATTCAGATTTTCAATTCCTTGGGAAAGTTGATCTCTATTTTTCTCATTAAATACTTCGGTGAATACTTTAAGCGAGTTTTCAATTTCAACCATCAGGCTTTCGGCCTTTTCCTTAACAGGAATCATTTGACTACTTAGTTGATGTATAAGTCCAATCTCAATAGCAGTAGGAAGTGTGTCTCCGGGCTGATAGTATTCAGTGTCTGGACTAACCTCTAATTTTATAGCCTTTCCGCCCATAATGTCAGCGCTAATTAGTTTGGCAACTGTTTTGCGGGGTATTTCGTACTTTTTGCCTATAAGTAGAGTTACAAGGAACTTTCCGGAACTAACGTCTTTAAATTCAATGTTTTTTACTAGTCCAACTTTAAATCCATTAATTAGCACATCGTTGGTGTTTTCTAATCCATCGATAGAGGTAAAAACCGCATAGTATACATTATTTGAACTAAATATATTTTTCCCTTTCAGAAAGTTTATGCCCCAAAACATTGCAAATAGGCATAAGGCTGCAAAAATTCCAATCTTGGTTTCTTTTGTTATTTTGATGTTCATTTTGTTCAAGTATTTTATTGGACCTGATTATTTGTGGTTTCTTTAATTGCAATATCAATAGGTATGGGATTGCCATTTTTTAGTGCAATTATAAATGCATCGGGATAGATTTTTTTAATTTCTTGGCAATACGCTAAAATATCGTTATAAGAACTGGTGTTCCCTGCACAATACTTGTAAACCCCATTGGCCTCTATCTCATATATATCTTTTAGATTGCTAAAGTGGTTCGAATCGGAGGTTAACTTCTTAGAGGATACCAAAAATTGAACTTTAAAAGAAACAGAAGAGGATGATTTTTGGTTATCCCAGCTAGTATTGATCTGTGTAGGTTCTTTATTAACGCTATTCTGAAGTGTATGTTTAAATTGATTTTTAGCTGCAATATCATTTCTTTCGTCAATATTTCTTTTATACTCTTTAAATGCTCTGAAAATTGATGAAGAAATATGCTCTTGGCCTTCAGCGGAGTTAAGGTAAAGTTCTTCCTTAGGATGGCTTAAGTAGCCTACTTCAACAAGTACGCTGGGCATTGATGTTTTCCATAGTACAAGAAATCCTGCTTGTCTAACTCCTCTATCCTTTCTGTTAGCTCTTTCTCTAAAATCAGTTTGAATAAGGTTTGCAAAGTTTAGGCTTTGGTCAAGGTGGGCATTTTGTAACATTGAAAAAATGATAAAAGATTCAGATGAATTGGGATCGTAACCTTCGTACTTTGTTGAATAATCATCCTCGTATGTAATAACAGCATTTTCACGCATAGCAACATCAAGGTTATCGTTGGAGCGGTGTAGCCCCATCACGTAGGTTTCTGTTCCTATAGGAGAATTCCTTTCAGTTGCATTACAATGTATAGAAATAAAAAGGTCGGCTCCAGCATCATTTGCAATTTTACTTCGTTCATCTAATGGTATAAAAGTATCATCCTTGCGGGTATAAATAATTTTAATGCTCGGAAAGTTCTTCTCAATATAAGAGCCTAGTTTTAGCGCAATTTTAAGTGTGATGTCTTTTTCCTTACTAATTCGTCCAACAGTGCCAGGGTCTTTGCCTCCATGGCCAGCATCAATCACAATTTTTCTAATATCATAATTCTCTGAACTCTGGCAAAAACTCAGATTGCTTTCAAACATCAGCAATAAAACCAAAAAAGCGTTAATTTTTGAAAAAAATGTTATAGTAATTGGCATCTTCATCCTAAACTTTTTGAAATTTTTAAGTAGTTTTGGGCTCAATTTCGATTACAAAAATACGACTAAAATTGCATTTCAGATTACTATTTTTTCTTATAATTATTAACCACGCTGTAGGTTTTGCTAACAGTGGGGTGTTTTTATCCTCAATAATCAAACCAACTTATCAACTAGCAGATACCGTTAATACTAAGGATACGGTTCAAAACAAAACAAAAGAACCCCCAATAGATAATCCCATTTTCACCAACGCCGAAGATTCCATAATTTATTCCATTGATGGAAAAACAGCATTTTTGTATGGTAATGCTATCGTAACATATCAGAATCTTGAGTTAAAAGCAAACTACATTGAGTTTGATATGGAGAAGAAGGAGGTATTTGCAAGGGGTACACCAGATAGCACAGGAAAAATTGTTGGAAGGCCGGTTTTTAAGGAGGGAAGCCAGAATTTTGAGATGGATAGTATTCATTATAATTTTGATTCTAAGCGAGCCAAAATCACTGGGGTAGTTACCGAACAGTCTGGAGGGTATATGCATAGTGAGGTAACTAAGAAAATGGAGAATGATGTTGTGAACATGATGCACGGGAAGTATACAACCTGCGATGCTCCTCACCCTCATTTCTACTTGGCAATAACCAAAGGCAAAATGATTCCTGATAAAAAAATTATTTCTGGCCCAGCGTATTTGGTTATAGAGGATGTTCCTTTTCCGTTAATTATTCCATTTGGGTTTTTCCCTAATACCCGAAAACGTGCTGCTGGGCTATTATTGCCAGAGTATGGAGAGGAAAATAACCGAGGCCTATTCCTAAGAGGAGGGGGATTCTATTTCGGAATGGGTGATTATATGGATGAAAAGATTACAGGCGATTTCTACTCTAAAGGATCGTGGGGATTAAGAAGTCAAACGAACTATAGGTTAAGGTATAAGTTTTCTGGAAGTTTGAATATTGAGACCTCGTCAATTGTTACTAGTGAGAGAGATTTACCCGACTATGCTAAAACAAACTCATACTGGATTCGGTGGAACCATACTCAAGATCAAAAGGCTCATCCTAATTCAACCTTCCAGGCGAGTGTGAATTTTGGTTCATCAAATCATAACCGTTATAATGCAACAAGTTTAAATACCGCCCTGTCAAATCAATTTAACTCCAGTATCTCTTACTCTAAGGTTTGGCTAGGAACACCGTTTAGTTTAAGCACATCGTTAAACCATTCTCAGAATAACCGGGATTCTATTGTAAATTTAGGCTTTCCAAAAGTTTCGTTTAATATGACAAGAATTTATCCGTTTAAACGAAAGAATGCGTTGGGTTCAGGTGCTTGGTACGAAAAGATTGGGTTAAGTTTAAGGACTGAACTTGATAATAGGGTTTCTGTAAAAGAGTATAACTTGTTTAAGCCGTCCGTACTGGATAGTATGCAGAATGGTATGAAACACGATATTCCAGTTTCAACATCATTTAACCTTTTAAAATATGTAACGGTTAGCCCTGGAGTAAATTATTCAGAATATTGGTACTTAAGTACTATAAGAAAGGAGTGGGATGCTGATTTAAAAAAAGTGGTTGTTGACACCGTTAGAGGTTTTGAGCGTGCTTATCAGTATGGAACCTCAGTATCTATGAGTTCAAAGGTATATGGTACTTTTCAGTTTAGCAAAACATCAAAGGTTCAGGCCATTAGGCATGTTATCTCTCCTTCGGTTTCATTAAGTTATCGTCCGGATTTTTCTGACCCTCGCTATGGATTTTACAAGCAGGTGCAAAAGGATACCTCTGGTAATTTTGAAAAATACTCAATTTTTAGTCAGGGAGTCTATGGAGGGCCACAAGGAGGAAGATCTGGATCTATTAATTTCTCTCTAAACAATATACTGGAAATGAAAGTCCTATCTCCAAAGGATACGGCAAATCCAATTAGCAAAATCAAAATATTGGAGGGTTTAAGTTTTAACACATCCTATAATTTATTGGCCGACTCACTTAATTGGGCACCAATAACCGTGAGCGGAAGAACAAGTTTGTTCGATAAAGTAAATATTAACTTTGCTGGAGCATTCGATTTGTACACCCTTGATCTTAGTGGGAATAGGTGTAATACCTACGAGTACAATAAATCTGGAAGATTTGCTCGCTTCACAGGTGGAAGTGTTGGTTTAGATTTTTCGCTTAATAGTTCAAAATCGGGTAGTGGTTCGTCAGGAATGGGTAATGAGGGAACGCCTTCAGGTTTGCCCTTAGGTACATCGCCCGATGGTTCTAATTTCGGGGAGTCTATGGGGACTCAGTATGGTATGAATTATGTGGATTTTAATGTGCCTTGGAATTTGAGGTTTAGCTATAATCTTACTTATTCTAAACCAAAGTATGAATCGAGTGTAGTTCAGACATTAAGTTTTTCTGGCGACATAAGTTTAACCCCGAAGTGGAAAATAGGGTTTAGTTCTGGGTACGACTTTAAAAACAAGCAGTTAACAACCACATCTATTAACTTTTACAGAGATCTTCATTGCTGGGATATGCGTATGACAGTGATTCCTTTAGGTTTCTATAAGAGTTTTAGTTTCCAGATTAATGTTAAATCAGCTATTCTTCAGGATTTAAAATATACCAAGAGAGATCATTACCTTGATAACCTTTAATGAATAAATCGTTAAGATATGAAAAGAATTATAAACACAGAACATGCGCCAAAGGCTGTTGGGCCTTATAGCCAAGCCGTTGAGGTTAACGGATTAGTATTCATTTCTGGTCAAATTCCAATAAACCCTCAGACTAGTAGTATTATTGATGGTGGAATTAAGGAGCAGACTGAGCAAGTACTTAAGAATATTGGAGCAATTCTTAATGAAGCAGGATTGAACTATTCCAATGTTGTAAAATCAACTTGCCTTTTAAGCAGTATGGATAATTTTGCAGCAATGAACGAGGTTTATGCTAAATATTTTACCTCCGAAATGCCTGCCCGAGCAGCTTACGGTGTGGTAAAATTACCATTGGGTGTTTTGGTTGAGATAGAATGTATTGCCGCCAGATAATAAAAAAACCCGCTTATGCGGGTTTTTTTATTAGTTAATATATATTTCTTATTCAGAAATAACCTCGAATTCAATGGCAACTTTAACCTCACGGTGAAGTTTAATTTCCGCGGTGTAAGTTCCAACTTCCTTAATTTGCTCTTCTTTAAGGCTGATAACCTTACGGTCAATATCAAAACCTTTTTCGGATAATGCCTCAGCAATTTGGATTGTGTTAACAGAACCAAAGATTTTGCCTGTAGAGCTGGTTTTTGCGCCAATGGTAAGCTTAAGACCTTCCATTTTTTTAGCAACCAATTCAGCATCTGCTTTTATTTTAGCTTCTTTATGAGCACGTTGCTTAGTGTTCTCAGCTAAAATTTTCTTAGATGATTCAGTTGCGGTAATGGCCATTCCGTTAGGAATTAAGTAATTGCGAGCATAGCCATTCTTTACTTTTACTATTTCGTCCTTATTACCAAGGTTCGATACGTCTTGTAACAGAATAATTTCCATCTGATTTTCCTCCTACCTTAAAATTATTTCAATAGATCGGTTACAAATGGCAGTATGGCAATATGACGAGCCCTTTTAACTGCTGTAGCGACCTTCCTCTGGTACTTTAATGATGTTCCAGTGATACGACGAGGAAGAATTTTACCTTGTTCGTTTAGGAACTTTTTCAAGAACTCAGGATCTTTGTAATCGATATACTTAATCTTGTTTTTCTTGAAGCGGCAGTACTTTTTCTTTTTAATCTCAACTGTGGGGGGGGTGAGATATCTAATTTCTGATTGATTTGTACTCATGACTTAGTCCTCCATTTTTTTAGTTTCCACTTTGTTGCTACGCTTTTTGTTAGCATACTCAACAGCGTACTTATCCAATCTAACTGTTAAAAAACGGATAATACGCTCATCACGGCGGTACTGAGTTTCGAGTTTATCAACCAACTCGCCAGCAGCTTTAAACTCCATTAAATGGTAAAAGCCAGTGGTTTTCTTCTGGATGGGGTAGGCCAATTTTCTTAAACCCCAATTTTCTTCATGAACGATTTCGCCACCATTCTCGGTGATGAAACCCCTGAATTTTACAACCGCTTCCTTCATCTGGGCCTCAGACAAAACGGGAGTAGCAATGAAAACGGTTTCGTAGTGATTTAACATAGTATAATTATTTAGTTAAAAATTAGCGTGCAAAGGTAGATTTTTTATCTTGAATTACAAAATATATCCTAAGTATTAATCATTATACCTTAACGAATTGCAATGGTTTAAGGAATTAGTGTGATTATAAAGTAAGTTCAAGTTGTATTTTCTGATATCGATTTAAAGACCAGTAATAACTTCACCCCAACTGCCAGATCCATTGTTCAATGGGAAAGTGCAAGAAAAATCGCTATTTGAAGTGTTTGTGATTTTTACACCTGTTTTTGGAGCCTTAAGCTGTTCTTCTGTGATTCCCAAGGAAAGGATGTTTGTTGAAAGTAAGGTTGAGTCGGCTCTAATTATACCTGTTGGAGTGCCTGCAACCTCATTGTGTATTGCAAAATAATAGTATGATGAATCATTATGTTGGTGTATTTCACCATCCCAAATTACTGTAAACGCATTTCCACCTGTATAGACTTCGTGTTTAAATTGAGTATAAATATTGCCATCAGATATAACCCCAACATAATTCATATCAAATTTAACTCCTTTACCAGAAGTTGAATTGTACAATTGATAACTTTTTATAACATGAAGAGTTGTTTCTCCTGGAGTAATAGGGCTAATTGATGTTTCTTCTGAATCATTTTTCTCACAACTAATTATTAAAATAAGCATTAATAAGATAGAAATTCTTGTTGTTTTCATAGAATACTATCTGTTTTGTTTAGTTAAGATTTTGTTGATATTAAAATTTAACAAATCTATTCTGAAAAAATAAATTCCACAAACTTATTTTGATTGGTATATTTGCTTGTAAAATTTCGAACCGATGTTGCAAAGCGCTAAGTTTGTATGTAATTGTAAGTGTGTCTCAAAGGCTGAAATTATTGCTTCAATTCGAAAAAAGGGGGCAAATAGTTTTTCAGAAGTTAGAACAATTACCTTGGCAACAACTGGTTGTGGCCGATGCAAATCTGATGTTGAAAATATAGTAAACCAAGAAATGAAGAAGCATTCTGTTCGAATGATGCAGTTTAAAATTGATTTTGGGAACGATTAACTTATCCTTCCACTATTTTTAAAAGCCTCTTAAGATCCTCCGCTTTCTTGAAATTTGCCTGTTTTTCGTAGGCATAAACAAGGTTAAACAGTAGTTGTGCAATAGCAGTCTCGTTGGAGCATGGAAGATAGTATTCGGGTTTAGATTGTATTTTTTGTTGTTGCAAAAAAACATCAATTTCTTTTCGGCCAAACACTGAGCCTTTATTGAAAGGGTTGATATAGAATAGTATGCTGTCCTTTTCATCGCTCAATTCCGAAACGGAGTGAAATCTATCCTTGTATGCTAGTACAAAGTTTTTAGGAAGATTAACGCAGTGAATGGGTAGACCTAGTTTTTGAGCAATTACCGCATAAAAAATTGAGAGAAGAATTGGACCTCCCTTTTTTGTTTCAAGTAAAGAGTTGATGTATTGATTACTCGGGGCGAAGAAGTTTGTTACGTTAGGACCGTAACCATTTATATCGAAAAGGATGTGGTTGATAATTTTTACCTTTTCGAGAGCAGTAAGGTTGTCGTTGATTTCAAGCCAAGCATCTTTCCTTAATTTCTCAATCTCCTTTTCAATTGAAGTTAGGGTAAGTTCTGGATATTGGAAACGGGCAATCAGGTATGCGCCTTCAAGCAGATTCTGGGTTTCGGAATTAACCCAAGCTGAAAGGGATTCCTCCGTGCTGTTATACTGGATGGTTTGAATAAGGTTTTCTAACCGATTCTGAACTATCTCATTTCGTGAAAATTCCCAAGCCTTTTCAAGTTGGGGCACAACACCAATGCCCTGCGTAACGATTTTTTCCGAAACAACTTTGAAAACTTCGGAGTCAGGATCGTCAAGCAGGGCAATGAGCGAGTTTAAATCACTATTTATCAACTTACTAATTAATTATATTGTTGCAAGTTTGTCAAGTGTTTGTTGGATTAATCGGCTAATTGCAGGGCGATAATCCTTTGTAGCATCCTTTATAACTCGGTTGGCAATAATAGCACAAATTGTTAAAGAATCATGTCCAAGTAATCGAGAAAGACCGTTAATTGCCGAACTTTCCATTTCAAAATTGGTGATTTTACGTCCCTTGTACTCAAAATCAACAATTTTGTCGTTCAATTTTGGGTCTGATAATGGAAGACGAAGTACTCTTCCTTGTGGACCGTAGAATCCTGGAGCCGAAATGGTTATTCCTCTGATTGTGAAATCGGCAAATAGTTCAACTAATTTCGATGAAGAGTAGTTAAAGTAAGGTTTAGCGCAAAGAGGATTCCAGTTGGTATGTTTAAGGAATGCTTGTTCCATTTCCAACTCGCTTACCTCATTTCTGTTTGCGTAAAAGTTAAGCAAGCCGTCGAAACCAATGCTAACCTCAGTCATTACGTAACTACCCAAATCAATCTCTGGTTGGAGCGCTCCGGATGTACCAAGTCTTACTAGAGTCAATTTTTTATGGGTATCCTTAACCGTTCTGGTGTTAAGGTCAATGTTTACTAAAGCATCAAGTTCGTTAACAACAATATCAATATTGTCGGTACCTATACCGGTGGATACAGCGCTGATTCTTTTGCCCTTATAGTATCCAGTGCATGTTTTGAATTCGCGGTTCGATACTGTATGCTCAATTTTGTCGAAGTATGCAGAAACTGTTTCAACTCTACCAGGATCACCAACTAATATTACTGTATCGGCAAGTTGTTCGGGTTTTAAGTGTAAATGGAAGATACTACCATCTGGGTTTAGTATCAATTCCGATGATTCAATTACTCTCATATCTATTTGATTAAACTACAAAGATACTAATTTTTAAATGAAAGATTAGCTGGATTAACATATCTGTGAATCCCATTGTTGTTTTGGTTTAATTTACTTTTCTACCTGTATTTTTAATAGTTCAGTAGTGAGAGTTTTTTCCCAGATTAACTATTTAGAATATTTTTCTACATCGAATTGCGGCGATGCTGACTAAACTTTAAAATGTTTTAGCTTAAACATATTTATGAGTTATGACAAAATGGTTACTTTTGCAATACACAATCAATTCAGAATTTATGATACAACGAATACAAACAATTTACCTCTTGGTAGTGGCTTTTCTACTTGCATTTTTCTTTTTTGTGCCCTTTTCAACCTTTGTTGTAGAACCACAAATGGCGAAGTACCTTTTTAATGTATCCGGATTGTCGTCTGAGACTATTAATGCCGAGAATGTTTATAACACTTGGCCGTTATTGATACTATCGATTGTTGTATTTGGCATAGGTATGATTACAATTTTCATGTATAAGCGTAGAATGATTCAGATAAGACTTTGTATAATTAATACAATTTTATTGGTTGGAATGCAAGGTTTACTTTACTACTATGTTATTACAGTTAGTAAATTGCTTCCTGCAAATCCTTCGTATAGTATTATCTTCGTATTCCCAATTGTGTCGGCAATACTTTCCTTCCTTGCATTACGTTCAATAGCCAAAGACGAGGCATTGGTTCGTTCGTTGGAACGTTTAAGATAAGGTTACTTATATTCTTTTATAAATACAGTAAGGTAAAGCGCAACACCTAAGGCAACAGTCCCAGATATAATAAAAACTGGTGTTGCTCCAAATTTAAACCAAATTAATCCTGCAAGAGAACTTGCAACTAGAGTTGCTATACTTTGCAAAGTGTTGAAAAGTCCAATTGCCGTGGCTGTTTTTTCCTTGCTTGCTAAGTTTGATATCCAGGCCTTCGATATTCCTTCTGTTGAGGCTGCGTATAGTGCATATAATCCAAAGAGTATGGCAAGTGTTGTTAATTTACTCGATAAGCCAAAAAGCAAGTAAACAATTCCGAAAATTGTAATACCAAAGATTAGAACCTTTTTCATTCCAATTTTATCGGCTAGATGCCCCATTGGGAAAGCTAATATTGCATATACCAGATTGTAAAAGATGTAAAGTGAAATCATTTGCGTATCGGAGTACCCTTGTTCTTTCACCATTAAAAGTAGGAAAGCATCTGAACTGTTGAATAGTGTAAATGAAACCAAACCAATAACTAGCATTTTGTAGTTTTTGGGTGATTGATTCCAGTACTTAAAAAAACGGAAAAAACCGATGTTCTTTTCCTTCGGATTTGTTACTATTCTTTTTTCTTTTAAAAATAGCGTAAGGGCAACGGCAATTAAACCCGGAGCAAAAGCTATGACGAAAAGCCATTTATAGTTTTTAGGATAGAAGTAAAGGTAAATTAACGCAACTACAGGACCAATAGCTGCTCCTAAAGTATCCATTCCCCTATGAAAACCAAACACTTTTCCTTTGATTTGTGGCGTTGATTCATCACTTAACAGAGCATCTCGGGCGCTGTTTCGTATACCTTTACCTAACCTATCGATAGTTCGTGCACTGAAAATCCATATAGGGAAAGTAAATACAGCCAACATAGGTTTCGAAATAGCACTTAAAAGGTATCCCCACCGAACAAAAAGGACTCTTTTTCCTAAATTATCCGATAAGTGCCCAAAGTAACCTTTGCTCAATCCGGCAGTTGCCTCGGCCACTCCTTCTAGGATACCAATAAGTAATACGGAGAATCCAATTGATTTTAGGAAAACAGGCATTACAGGGTAAAGCATTTCGCTGGCAATATCTGTAAATAGGCTTACGAATGATACAAGAATTATTGTTTTGGTGATAAAATTTTTAGCCATAGTTTGTATTTGTATGGATTGTTGTTTTTCCCTCCCAAAATTATTTTTATGTCAAAATAAACCATTATTTAAAACGTTTATCAAAAAGGTTACAAAAAGTGTTAAAATTTTTTCTACTAATTTCACTTTTAAATCTAAATGTTACTTTTGATTTAAAATTCTATTGTTTCACTAAACATTTAACTTAAATGATTAAGAGCATTAAACTATTTTCATCCGCTCTATTGGCCTGTTTGATGGGTCTTAGTG
>JAEXVC010000127.1 GCA_023406715.1 Bacteroidota bacterium
ACCTATTGCAATGGACACGAACTCAAACTGGAGCAATAACGTATATTTCCGAAAATTTCAAACTTTACCCACTTTTAAAGCAAGAGGTTGACATCCTATCACCCAATGCCGACAAAAAGAAAATCAACATCAACTTAAAAGTGGATGAAAACCAAAATGTTTTTGCTGACAAAAACTCAATTGCCACAGTTGTTCGAAACTTAGTTAGTAATGCCATTAAATTTACCTCAAATGGAGGCTGGATTGAAATTGACGCGAAACAAAACGACAAGTATGTTGAGATTTCTGTTAGTGACTCCGGAATAGGAATTAAGGGCGATGATATAGATAAAATATTCATGCTCGACAGTTCTTTCACCACAAAAGGAACTGCAAATGAATCGGGCACAGGATTAGGACTCCTACTATGCAAAGAATTTGTAGAGAAAAACAATGGAAAAATTTGGGCAGAAAGTAAAAAAGGAAAAGGAAGTACATTCTACTTCACACTGCCATTGGCATAACCTTTAAACAAGAAAGTTCCTAAAAATTTCAACCCATAAATTGAACGAATAAACTTACCTTCCTACAAATTTTAGTAATTTAGAGCGTTTATTTTTGCTAAATGCTGAAGTTTCTTATACCTCTCTTACTCCTACTAAATATTAGTGGTTTTGGGCAAACTGCTAAAACCTATTCATTGGACAGTTTAATTGAAAAGTCTAAAGTTCTTGCTATTGAAAATCCGCAGGAATCGAGGCGGTTAGTTTTGGAAATTGAAAAAATATCAAAGCAAAGTAAGTATACGGATGATATTATAAAATCGCACATTGCCTTTGCAGAATTCTATATTGCCAACAAACTATGGGTGCAAGCAGAAAAACACATTGACACAGCAACCTCTTTGGCAAAAAAACAACAAAACATCACACAACAGTTAGATTTGTTGATTCTGCTTGGCAAAAAGCAGTTTAAATCCGGGGACTACGACCAAAGCAAGCATTCGTTAACTCAAGCAACTCAACTTGCAACAAGGACAAAGAATAACGAATTGCTAATTAACATAAAACTTACAGAAGCAGAATTCTTCAAACAACGGAACAAACATATTGAGTCAATTAGAATACTAAATGAAGCATTAGACATAGCCAACAGAAGCGCGAACAAAAAACTTATAGCAGAATGTCACCAAAGCATTGGAAGCACCTACTGGCAAACAGGGCATTATAACGAATCGTTAGAGAGTTACTACAAATCAGTCCTGATAAAGGAATCTCTGAAAGACTCAATTGGCATGGTTCATCTCCTTAAAAACATTGGATTAGCCTACCGCGAGTTAGGTCAGTACGAAAAAGGAATCACAAACCTAAACCGAGGTCTTGAAATAGCCGAATTGCTTAACGATTCCTTAGAAATTGCGGATATGCTTAACAGCATTGGAAGCTTACATTACAAGTTTAACCGATTCGAGGAGTCTACTAAGTTTTACAACAAAAGCTTAAACATTCGACAAAATTTGGGACTAATTCGCTCTCAAATTAGTAGCCACGAAAACATTGCGAGAGCCCTATCGCAAAGAGCATTATACGAAGAAGCCTTGGACAACCTTAGCATTGCTCTCTCATTACAAGAGCGACTTGTAGACCCCCTATCTGAAGCATCTACCCTATCGGAAATGGGGAACCTTAATTTATCCAAAGGAAATGTGGCCGAAGCCCTAAGGAGATATTTAATGGCGCTAAAAATCCGACAAACATATGGCAAGGACGAGGATGTTGCAAAATCGTTAACAAATATTGGACTTGCTTACCGAAGGCTTGGAATGTTCAAAAGTGCCATTAAATACCTTGAGCAGGCACACGAAATTGTCAACAGAAATGAGTTGAATATAAACGACGCATCGTACATACTGCAGAACCTAGGACACATATACTTAGACCAAAAAAACTTTAAAAAGGCACTGGTAATATACAAAGAGGCACTTACATTAAAGGAAAAGGGAGGAGACGGTGCGGGTACTTCAAAAATTCTTAAAAACATTGCTCAAGTGCAATTGCAAATTAATCAGATTAGTAACTCTAGAGCAATGCTTGCTCAAGCGTTAAAAATATCGAGCAGAATTAACGACCAAAAAGATATAGCTGATATCTTCAACGAAATGGGAAACGTTGAAAAGCAGGCAGGCAACTATGACATTGCCATAAAGCATTACAGAAAAGCTGCTGAAGTTTATCAATCTTTATCGAATTTCGACAGTAAAGCGCTATGCATTAGAAAAATTGGCGAAATTCAGATTATAAAAAAACAATTCACGGAAGCAGAGGAAAACATCAACCAATCCATTAAAACAGGATTCCAAACCGGAAATGCATACTTAAAGTCCTATGGATACTTTGCCAAACACGACCTTTACAAAGCAAAAGGAAACCATAAACTAGCATTAGCAAACTATATTTTACATACAAAAATTAAGGATAGCCTCGAAAACCTCAAACGTAACGAAGCAAACCTTGAAGCGCAGCTAGACCTAGAACTTGACCAAAAGAAGACAGAAATAAAGGTTATGGAAGCCGAGGTGGAAACATTGAAACAAAAAGCAGAGCTGGACAAAGCCAACATCGAAAAACAACGAAATTTCCGCAACTTTCTCGTCATGGTCATACTCCTTGTAGTGACGCTGCTTGGTGCAGCAACGCTCAGTTTTTTGCAAAAACGAAAATATGCCAATGCTTTAGAAGAGAAAATTGATGAGATTAACCAAATAAACGAAAAACTTATTGAATCTGAAACCCATTTAAAACAGACAGTCCAAACAAAAGACAAACTTTTCTCTATTATCGCACACGACCTCCGAAGCCCATTCACTGCACTAGTGGGACTATCCGAGGTACTTTCCGAAAAATCAAACGAACTAAGCACCGAGGAGATTGCAGAACTTAGCAAGCATATCCACCAATCGGCAACCGGAGTGTTGGCATTAACGGATAACCTTTTGAGTTGGTCCAGAAGCCAAACAGGCAAACTAACAATTAATCCACAAACCCTCTCCCTAAAAGAAATTGTGGACAACATTGTCACTGTAGCCTCAATCCCAGCAAAAGAGAAGAAAATTGCCATAAACACAAAAATTGGCAATGATTTAAACATATACTCCGATTATGATACTATAAGCACAGCCATTAGAAACCTGATTAGCAACGCCATAAAATTTTCACCTACAGGCGGAAGCGTATCAGTATCGGGCCATAAGATTTCAGGCAATATCGAGATAAAGGTTAGCGACACGGGGGTTGGAATTGAGCCTGAAAATTTAGCAAAACTATTTAGGGTTGATGGACTTACCACCAAAGGCACTAATCAAGAAAGTGGAACGGGATTAGGACTGATACTCTGCAAAGAGTTTGTTGAGAAAAACAATGGAAATATTTCAGTAGAAAGCATCATAGGATTAGGAACAACATTCACTATAACAATACCTGGCAATGACTAAAAAAACACTAAAATACGGCGAAGCAATTAGCGAGATTGAAGAAATTGTAGCACAAATTGAATCCAACGAGTTGGATATTGATGAACTAACCGACAAATTAAAGCGAGTCTCGGAACTCCTTAAATTTTGCAAGGCAAAACTTCGCAGTACAGAGGAAGAGGTTCAGAAAATTATGAAAGATTTCGCAGAGGAGTAATACAACATACCATTATTTAGTATAGATTATTACAAAATTTACATATCTTAAAGGGCTGAAACTTATATCAACAGGTATTTTTAAATGGCTTATAGGATTCTAATAGCGTGTGGTTCTGAAAAACTAAATCAGGAAATAGAATGTGTTCTTGGTTTAGCCGAAGATGAGTTTTTGGTAAGTTCATTAACTAAAACTGAAAACATCATCAAAAGCATCACGGACCTTAATCCTGACATACTTATTTTTGATGTTCACTTTGTTGATGGAGCCACAGCCGACATGCTCTCTGTTATTAAGGCAGACCCTCTTACCTCCGATTTACCAATTATAGCATTGGCGGACTTCCTACAACCTGAAAAAATACAAGCGCTATTCCATGCTGGGGCCGACGATTTTATTGGACAACCAATATCTGCCTCAGA
>JAEXVC010000012.1 GCA_023406715.1 Bacteroidota bacterium
GTCGAGCACCTGCAAAACCAACTTGTCACCGCAATTAATATTCAAACAAAGTTTTACAGGAATAACTGACAAGACCTTTGTTGGCAACTGGACAAAAAATGGTTTTTGGTTATCGAAATACCGATACCAACTTTTGCAGGTCCGACCAGACATTATTGCTCGATTTAATTTTGCATCAAATCAAAACAACACTCAAATAGAAATAAAGTATTCGATAGGCTTTTCGAGTATTTTAACTATTATAATATTAGCCTTTCCCTTTATAGCGGCTTTCTCATTATGGGGAATTATAGGCTTTATTATAAGTTTAATCCTTTTGTCCCTTATTTATTATATACTTTCGGCATCTGAGTATGATAGTATTAAAGAATCTATAAAAGAGAAGATTTTATCTGGATTTGAAATCAAGCAAATATTATAAGCATGAATACTACCCCAAAATTCACCCTTCGCCCATTCCGGGAATCCGATGCCGAGAGCATTGTAAAGTACGCCAACAACCCCAAAATTGCGGCAAACCTCACCGATGGCTTCCCAAACCCTTACGGCTTGAACGATGCCAAAAAGTTCCTTACAATGGCCATTCAGAACAAGCCATACACCATTTTTGCCATTGATATTGATGGCGAAGCTTGTGGCTCCATTGGAATATTTGTACAAACCGACATACACCGCAAATCGGCGGAGTGTGGCTACTGGCTAGCCGAACCATACTGGGGAAAAGGAATTATCCCCGAGGCCATAAAACAGATTGTAGATTACGGCTTCCGCACCTTCGATATAGTTAGAATTTACGCCCGCCCGTTCAGCTTTAACAAAGAATCGCAAAGGGTTTTGGAGAAGGCTGGCTTTACGCTTGAAGCCACGCTAAAAAAGGCCTGCTTTAAGAACGGCCAGTTCTGCGATGAGATGATTTACTCCATTGTAAGGTAGCAATATCTGCAAGAGTATTTGTTAATTGCAAAACCAACTTGCTTTGCGTAGTTTTGCTGAAAATTTTTAGCATTGCGATACTTTGTTCATATTGGGTTTAATGGCTACAACTACCGCGGCTGGCAAAAGCAGGCCCGCGTGGTTACCGTGCAGGAGGTTTTACAGGATAAGTTTAGCGAGGTGCTTAAGCAACCCATAACCTGTATTGGCTGTGGCCGCACCGATGCTATGGTGCACGCCGTGCAGTATTTCTTCCACTTCGACTACTACGAGCCACTGCATTCCGATATCAAGTTCCGCCTTAACAAAGCCCTACCGGACGATATCGCCATTTTCGATATTATTCCAATGGAAGGCTACCCACACGCCCAGTTCGATGCGGTGGAGCGAACCTACAACTACTTTGTGCATACGCACAAAAATCCATTCCTAAAAGGTTTGAGCTCGCTTTACGAGGTATCGGACCTAAACCTTGAGCTAATGAGCAAGGCAATGAGCCTAATCCCCAACTACAACGATTACTCCTTGTTCTGCAAAACACCGCTAAAGAACGATAGCAATATCTGCAATGTACGGTCGGTGGATTTGTTTGCCAGCCCCAACGCCGAAAGGCTGCGGTTCCAAATTACCGCCGATAGGTTTACCAAAGGAATGATACGCATTATCGTAAAAAGATTGCTGGATATTGGCACAGGCGAACTCTCCATCGATGAGTTTGATGGAATCCTGTCCGGCAAAATCGTACCAAGCGAAATAACCATTGCTTACCCGCAGGGACTTTACCTAACAAAAATAACGTACCCATTCCTCGATATTCCCCAGCGACCTGAGTTTGCATCGGTTTTTGAGGTGAATGGCGATTCGGGCTGGAGGAAAGTTTAATTTTACTCCTTTCAATCAACTAAATAATTAGGCAATTCCAAGTTGAATATTTTACGTACTTTCTTTGTGCGCCTTTGTGCCATACCTTAAGCGCCTTCGTGGTTAATTCTTATCTCCTTAAAATGCTCAAACGTATTTCTTAGAAAATTTTGCCACAAATAAAAAACAATAACTATCTTTGTACCGTAATCTTAACGTTGATGCACCAATCAAAGAAAATATTACTAAGCAACAAACATACAGGGTTCGAAAGTTTACTATCGTTTAAATATTTAAGTCTGCCAACATTGGCAGACTTTTTTTTTGCCTACCTAGGGCCATTATCCGATTCTAATAGTACTGCTAATCATACTGGGGTTGACTATTGTCAACCCTTTTTTATTTCACTTAACCAAGCATAATAATGGAGAAAATTAAAGCAAAACTGGTTCTGGAGGATGGTAGCGAATACATAGGCTACTCCTTCGGGTATCACGGAAGCTCCGCTGGCGAAGCGGTTTTTAACACTGCAATGAATGGCTACCCCGAAAGTTTGACCGACCCATCGTACCGAGGTCAAATACTTGTGGCCACATATCCATTAATAGGCAACTATGGAGTTCCGGATAACGTTAGCGATGGAAACGTACAACGATTCTGGGAATCGGATAAAATTCACATATCCGGACTAGTGGTAACGGAGTATAGCGAAACCTACAGTCACTGGAATGCTAGCAAAAGCCTTTCGGATTGGCTTGTTGAGCATAAAATTCCTGCAATATCGGGACTAGACACAAGGGCGCTAACCAAACGAATCCGTGAGCGCGGCTGTATGCTTGGGAAAATTATTATCGATAACGATGTGGAGTGGATTGACCCCAACAAGCAAAACCTAGTTGGACAGGTATCAATAAAGCAAAAAATAACCTATGGTAAAGGAAAGCACAAGGTTGTTCTGGTTGATTGTGGTGTAAAAAACAATATAATAAGGTGTCTGCTGAGCAGGGACACAACAATTATTCGAGTTCCTTACAATTACGATTTCACCAACGAGGATTACGACGGGCTCTTTATCTCCAACGGCCCCGGCGACCCAAAAATGAATGTCGCCACAATTAATCACCTTAAAAAGGCAATGGAACTGGATAAGCCAATAATGGGAATTTGCCTGGGCAATCAACTGCTTGCGCTGGCATCGGGAGCCGATACCTACAAGTTGCCCTACGGGCACCGAAGCCACAACCAGCCTGTAATACTAAAAGGCACAAACCGATGCTACATAACATCGCAGAACCACGGATTTGCGGCAGATACCTCAACCCTATCCAACGATTGGGAAATACTTTTCGAGAACGCCAACGATGGAACCTGCGAGGGCATAAAGCATAAAACCAAGCCAATTTTCGCATCGCAATTCCACCCCGAAGCCTCGGGCGGTCCAAACGACACTGAGTTTCTGTTCGACGAGTTTATTGGGATGATTGAAAAAACAAAATAGAACTTATGTTACTCTCAACAATAGCCAACATTATTTGTCATCTTGAGCGCAGCGAAAGATCTGTTTTTAGATGCTTCACTTCGTTCAGCATAACAAGAAAGATTAACTATACTAATTGATAACATTCAATCTTTTAACGTTTCACGCTTAACAATTAACGAATAATGAAAAATCAATATAAGAAAGTCTTAGTTTTAGGCTCAGGCGCACTAAAAATAGGCGAAGCAGGCGAATTCGACTACAGCGGCTCGCAAGCATTAAAAGCGCTAAAGGAGGAAGGAATCAGCACAATCCTTATCAACCCAAACATTGCCACGGTGCAAACCAGCAAAGGAATAGCCGATAAGGTTTACTTTCTGCCAGTTACCCCGTACTTTGTGGAAAAAGTAATTGAAAAGGAGCATCCCGATGGTATTTTCCTATCGTTTGGCGGGCAAACCGCGCTGAACTGCGGAACGCAGCTCTACAAAAGCGGAATACTTGCAAAGCACAACATCCAGGTGCTTGGCACTCCTGTGGAGACAATTATCAATACGGAGGATAGAGAGCTCTTTGCCAACAAGCTCCTTGAGATTGATGTTAAAACGCCCAAAAGCATTGCCGTTGAAAGCGTAGATGAGGCCATTGAGGCTGCACGCACAATTGGCTTCCCTTTAATTATAAGGGCAGCATTCACCTTGGGCGGGCAAGGAAGCGGGTTCTGCTCCAACGAGGAGGAACTTAGAGCACTTGCAATTAACGCATTTGCATACGCTCCACAAATTCTGGTGGAGGAATCGTTAAAAGGATGGAAGGAGGTTGAGTACGAGGTTGTTCGCGACAGGTTCGATAACTGCATTACGGTTTGCAACATGGAAAACTTCGACCCTCTGGGAATTCATACTGGCGAGAGCATTGTGGTGGCACCATCGCAAACGCTGACAAACTCCGAGTACCATAAATTGCGGGCGCTATCAATAAAAATTATTCGCCATTTGGGTGTTGTTGGTGAGTGTAACGTTCAGTACGCATTCGACCCCAACAGCGAGGATTACCGAGTAATTGAGGTTAATGCACGATTATCGCGCTCGTCGGCACTGGCATCCAAAGCCACGGGCTATCCACTAGCATTTGTGGCCGCAAAACTGGGCTTGGGCTACGGGCTGCATCAACTTAAAAACTCGGTAACGCAAACCACAACCGCTTGCTTTGAGCCAGCACTCGACTATATCGTTGTTAAAATACCACGCTGGGATTTGAATAAATTTCAAGGAGTTACCCGCGAGATTGGCTCATCGATGAAAAGCGTGGGCGAGGTTATGGCAATAGGCCGAACATTTGAGGAGGCCATACAGAAAGGGCTGCGGATGATTGGCCAAGGAATGCACGGCTTGGTGGCAAACCCAAAGTTGAGTTTTCCGAACTTGGAGGAAGCCCTTACCCACCCTACCGACCAAAGAATATTTGCAATTGCCGAAGCGCTGGAAAAGGGTTGGACAATTGAAAAGATTCACGAGTTGACAAAAATTGACATCTGGTTCCTTTATAAAATGCAGAATATCATAACGATGAAGAATCAGATTGAAACAATAAAATCTTTGGACGAGATGGATTACGAGCTTTTGCTCGATGCCAAAAAGAAAGGCTTTTCGGACTTTCAAATTGCCCGACTAATATTCAACCCAGAGCCCAAAGAAATTGAGCAATACCAACTAAAAGTAAGAAATCACAGGAAAAACGTTGGAATAAAACCTTCAATAAAACAAATAGATACGCTTGCAGCCGAGTATCCATCGGAAACCGCTTACCTGTACGCAACATATCACGGAATTGAAAACGATATCAGCAAGAATAGCAAGGACAAAACGGTGATTGTTCTGGGTTCAGGGGCTTACAGGATTGGCAGTTCCGTTGAGTTCGACTGGTGCACCGTGAGCGCAGTAAACGAAATCCGAAAACTGGGCTACAAATCGGTGATGATAAACTACAACCCCGAAACGGTTAGCACCGATTACGATATGTGCGACAGACTTTACTTTGACGAGCTAACGTTTGAGCGGGTTTTAGAC
>JAEXVC010000245.1 GCA_023406715.1 Bacteroidota bacterium
GATGTATTGAATGTTTACTAGAAATTGACCAACGGTCAATTTCTCCAGATGAAAACCCTATTAGTTGCTGATTCAAAATAAAAAGAACGTACAAAACATTTTTACTCAAAATTACCTTAGCAATACAAATGCCAATATTTGTTATGCGCTGTTTATCTGCGTTTTACAACATAGGTTTCTGTGTAGTTTGTCCGATATTGGCAAAATGTTTTAGTCCGAGTTGTCCGATATTGGGGATAATTAAAACATCAAAACCTTCCAGGGCGAACAATCACAAAACTATATATTAACTTTCCTTAGTATTCTATAACCTGATTTCTTCTATCGCGCGTGGGGTATAATTCGTAACGTTTTGCGTAATATCCAACTAATACATTGCTGGCATTATAAATAGAGATAAACTTAGGGATACGTTTTTCGTTATACTCCAATGTTTTTTTATACATCAAACTCCCTTTTTCGTCTAATTCTTCAATGCTGGTAAGCAATCCCAATTTATTATAGCCATAGTTAAAC
Source organism: Bacteroidota bacterium (assembly GCA_023406715.1). Lineage (GTDB taxonomy): Bacteria > Bacteroidota > Bacteroidia > Bacteroidales > Tenuifilaceae > SB25. The sequence goes on from JAEXVC010000245.1 coordinate 517, forward strand.
TTTTGAATTTGGGCTTTCCCATCAACAAATTTTATCTTAATTGTTTCGGATAAAACTCTTCCTGTGGAATCGTATAAAGGTGAAATAGTCCTTTCGATAATGGAATCAAGCGGAGCAAAGGCTTTTTTTACTTTCACTTTTCGGGAAATTTCTGTTCCATTAATATCAAAAACAGATTTTGAGGAATATGCACTTTTCCCTTTTGAATCAACAGCATTAACTTGAACTGGCTTTCTGTTCTTATACTTGTATTGTAACTTAACATAGAAGGCTGTGTCTACTGAGTTAACCATATAAATGGTCTCAGTATCAATAAGAGAATCAGAAGTGTAAGTAAATAGTTTGTAATATTTTAACCGTTCATTAGCAAACTCGTCGGTTCTTACAATTTGTTTGCCATTAAATGTATGCCATGTGTGACTGGTTATGCGCTGTGTGGTGTAATCTCTATTGAGAATGGTGTGAACCCTATCTAGCGAGTCCTTTATTTCCTGCTTAACAGCCATACTAACTCCTGTTCGCTTACCATCTTTTATTTCATATTGGCTGGTAACAATAACCCTACGAATATCTTGCAATGGTCTGTTCTGTGCAAATAAAAGATTTGGTGTTAAGAGCATCAATAGAATAAATGGAAACTTCCTCATGGTTTTTGGATTTAAATAGAAAGGCAAATTAATAAATTTTAGTTGATAGTCTGTGGTTAAAATGGAATAAAATGATACCCAAAAAAGGTTGATCTGATAAACAGCCATTCACCCCTCTCTCTTTGATTGGTAGAGCGAGGGGTGTCCTTATCCTATGTAATTAAAATAACTGTTAAAAAAGCACAACAGTTAAAGTTTAATTATTTGGTATAAAAAGTTAGTCCGTAACTAAAGGAAAAGAAAAGAGGATTCTTCCCAATTGGAGGCAAAAAGAAAAAAGAAACTTTTGAATTTGGTTTTGGTGCCAATTTATCCATTTTGGCGCTGAAGCTATTGAAATCTAAATCAAATCCAAAACCACCTGCATTAAACTTTGTACTTTCATCGCTCGATGATATTGTTTGCTCATCTCCCATAATTACCATTGTTGTTTCTGTTGTGGTTGAAGTGATTCTTATAGACGGACGATATTTTGCAGTAATAGCTATGCCTTTCCATGTTGCTTCATCAACAAACTTCCCAAAACCCCAAGTCCATCCTAAATTTCCAGTAATTTGCATTTCCAGATTAGAAATTTTCATATCCGATTTTATGCCACTCACCTCCATGCTAAAAGTTGAACCATAAACTTGAAGATCCATTCCAACACCATAATTAAGGGAACTCCACTTAGATGTTCCTGGCTTATACTCTGGAATAGCAAGATTTATTTTGTTTACGGCAGCAGAAGCACCACCACCAAAACCATTCATTGTACCGTAACCATCCATATCCATTCTGAAATAGGTAGCCATAGCCCCTACCGAAAGATACGTAATTTCTCCCCCTCGCTTCAACCATTCCTCGCGAACGGGATTTGTTGCTCCCACTTTTTCTGAACTATAACCAAGACCTAGATTGTTAGGGTTTGTTTTAAATCCTTCCTGCTTCTTTTGATTCTCTGCAATACCAGTTTCATTAATTCCATCGAGTAAACCTAATTCTACACTTTCACTGTTAATAAGAACTATTGATAACAAGCCACCACTATTCGATAACTCGAACTCATAGTTTTGTGCTGCTGAGGGGATAAAAAAATAACTAACCTCTTCAACCGATGACGCTTTGCAGCTAATTTCAAGCGGTGAGCTATAGTTTGGAATAACCTTTACCAACAAAGGACTATCGGATTTTACAGTATAACTCTGACCATGAATTTTAAGTTGTACTTTCTCTATAGGATTACCACCCTTATTTGAGATGTAAAACTTCATGTTTATTGATTCCTGAGCAAATGTTGATAGTCCTATCAACGTGAAGAATATATAAGAAAGTATCGGTTTCATATTTTTAAAAAATTAAAAAAGTTTCAAAATTTTAATGGTATTAATTTTTGCCTTGATAAAATGAAAAAATTAATTAACCCGCTTAACAGATTTGTCTTTTAAGAGCTCCGAGTCAATCTCATTTAACATTACTACCTTCAGTCCTTCAACTTGATTATCGTACTTACTAAGCTGGACACTAAGATTTTTAGGATTCAAAACCCACATTGCACCTGTAATAGGATCAACTACCAACCAACCTATTAAACCACCAACAAGAAAATTACCCCCAATATACCATCCATTGGTTTTTGGCTTTAACTGTAGAGTCATTGTTTGAAATCCTGGCTTAGATATTTCAATTTTATATGATGCGCCTTTAAAATATCCTTTCCCTTTATTAAGAGTTATATTCGAAGGCGATTCTCCACTCCATACCATGTAATTATTGCTGTCGTATATAACAACTTTTGCCTTTTCCGGTTGAGATACAATATATATATCCTGCCTTGGGCTTTTAATGATTGTAGCACAGCCAGTTAATAAAATTCCCAACAAAATGACAGCATACCGTGTAAGTGATAGTTGTTTCATAGTTGTATGATTTAGAAATTGATGATAAGGTAAACTATTTAAAACATAAAGGTATTAATTTAGATTCAGGAGGGATAATATTCATCTAACAAATAGACGAATATGGACTTAAGGATGATGAAACGCTTTTTAGGTTATTTAGAATTACTGTATTTAAAGATTAGAAAATTACTTTTATTAATTGGATAAAAGAAAACAGGGCTTAAAGCCCTGTTTTAATTTAGTATCCAAAATTGTTAGGAACATGGTATTGAGGACCTGTTTCCGGGAGTTTATGAACAGCCACGGTGGCAGAACCTGATGATGTACCAACACCACATCCGGAGTTATCGGAAACAGCCGTAACGGTATAAGTGTAGTTTGCCACATAATTTGGGGCAATACCTTGATCAAGCCATGCAGGAGCAGGATTAACAGTATATGTATACGTTGATCCAGATGCTACATTTAGGTTAGTTACATTAAATGTACGTCCCGAATAACTCTCGTTAACCGTAAAATTGAAAGGTGGTGTTCCTGCCAGAATAATTTCAACTTGCACAGGATCGCCACTGCAAATTGGCGTACCAGTTGCTAAACCGCTAACTGTGGCTGATGCTCCTGTAGAAACAGTAACAATTGCACTGCCTGTCATTGGTTCATAGCATAGTGGATAACCTGTACGGTATGCCATAACTGTATACGTACCACCAAGGCTAATTCCAGTATAACTTAAAGCCGCATTGGTACCAACTTTGGTGTTTCCTGTAGCAGCACCATCGCGGTATAACTCATAGGTATAGTTAAGCTGTGATCCGCTAAGACTTATGGTTGCTGTTTGAACTCCACATATTGTTATAGTTCCGGCAACATTATAGGCTGTTGGATCGGGTATTACTGTAATAACAGGATTACTTCCAATTACAACTCCAGTTGTGCTTAAATTGTCGGTAACGCTTGTAATAGTGTATGTTCTGGTTGAAGCAGGACTAACACCAAAAGTGTAAGGAGATGTAATATCAGGTAATGTGAAATTTGAAGTCCCATCGGTATATACAATATCCCAAGGCCCATTGCCTGTCATTGTTATAGTCAGATTTGTGCTGTTACCCTGACAGATTGTAGCATTTCCAGAAGTAAATTGTGCGGTTGGGATAACTATGGACTCAACGCTGGCAAGCGTAAAATACTCATTGGTTCCTGCGGTAAAAGCGTACGCCGCACTAGTTTGAACAAAGCCACTGGTTTTTGTGCTACCTGCTGTTGGAGCGCTAGGAATCTCAACCCATTGGGTGCCATTCCATCGCGCAATCCTTAAGTTATTTACATTGGTTACTCCCGAAGCAGCATCGCTAGTTGCGGTAATTGGTAACCGGAACTGAACGCTACGCGCAGCATCAGATTTAATTTGCCAATGCTCGACGGCGCTTACATACTGCAATAAACCAGTCATGCTTAAAGGGTTGTAAGGGTTAGCATCAAAATACTCCCCAGTCCAGTATGAAACCGCAGCGGGTAATGTTGTGTAGTAGAAAAACTTTGTGTTATCAACGGAACCAACAGGTAAATAGCCATAGGTTGTGGTTGGACCTACATTAACTTTAACGGGGCCATCAACATACCCAAGATATCCAGCACTGTAGATTAAACCCTTTCCGTCAGATTTTGATAATGTAGCAAGCGAAGAATTTGAAGTAGAAAGCTCTCCCCTTTGTGGATATAGGAAAGTTTTAAATTCAGCCCCACCATTTTGGAAAATAGCTCCATTGGTGTTATTAACCCAAAAGTTATTAAAAGCGTTTGTTCCATTAAAACTACCATCAATAACCTGCTGTACAACACCATTTAAATTGAAAAACTGGTATGTATATGAAGCGCCTAATTTTCCGCCACTAGGCATGTTAAAATTCCCAGCTAAATAAACATACTCGCCATAATCAGTATCCAAAAATGCAGTGGCCCCAACATAGATATTGCCACCAATTCGAGTGTACTTATAGGAGTTATTTGGTCTACTAAAGTGCTCTAGTTTAAGCGTTGCTGTTCCAAGAACGGAGAGGTCATTACATATCCTTATATTATCGCGGTCGGGGAAAACCTTAATTCCTGTGCCTGTAATTACTAGGTTGTTGAATTGATCATCGACAGAGGAATAGTTGTTGAATAAAGGAATATCATATGAACCTCCGCCAAACTCAACCGTTCCCCCAGTTCCACAGGTTAAAAAATCGGTATATTCGCCAGGGAAAACCTTTTCGTTAACAAAAGCAAGTGTACCACTTCCACTAACATAACCAAGGTTGTGGCCAATTTGTGTTCCTACATTTAACCTGCCAAATATTTGAGTACGATAAGATAGTATTCTGTAACGATCCATGGTAATTATGTCACCCTCCCTAATTTGAACAATGTGTCCTTGCGGACCACCGTCAGAAACAGGCAAACCATCAAGCCTTATCCATTTAGATTTGTCAGACCAATCACCATTACCATTGGATATGAAAACTGGTATTTGTGCAGGTATGTCGGAATCGTACCCTGCTGTATAATCACCGGATATATCGCTTACACCAGTATAGTCAACCGATATGTAATCATCATTATATAGAACTGTTTCTGGAGGAAATTTTGCCCAAGAATCTCCCACAAGTCTTGCTGAGTAGTAGAGGGTTTCATCGCCAACCACATCGGAATTGATATAGTGTAGGTGTGCATTCCCAGTAAAACTGCTTATTCCTGTACTAGTAATGGACCAATAGTACTGCAACACGTTTGGTCCAATAACGGTCATATGTGCCTGGTTAACCGGATGAATAGCAATGCTGCCGGGTGTGCTGTTAGCCGATATCATAAACTCAACCTGTGTGTACTTTGCGCCTAAACCGGCTCCTGAACCAATTGGAAAATCAAAATTAAATGGCCCCGCAGGGATAAATTTTCTAACACCAGCATCGCCAAAACTTCCATTAGTAATAATCATTTTGGAAGTACCATACCCGCTTCCTTGTATCAACGAAATCTGACTTAGCGTAAGCAAATGACTATTGATATTGAAAATTCCATTGGTTAGGTAAAAATCATTGTTAAGGTAAAGGTCGGTTTCCAGATATGCTCCTTGAGTATTGTTTAATTCAAGTGCGCCAAACTGGCCTGTTCCATAAATCCGCTGTAACGAAGTACCATTCAAGAGGATTCTTCCCAATCCTGATGTAGAGTGAACCGCGTTATTTATTACATTACCCTTAACAGCAACAGTGTGAGCATTATCCGCCAGTGTTCCACTGGAAATTATTAAATTGTTGTTTGCTGTTATTGTATTTGTTACACCAGTTAAATTAACTCCTGTTGTAGGATTAATTAGAATATTGTTAGCCGTAATATCACCATCAATATCTTGGTCATTGCCAATAAAACTTAAGGTATCGACATTTAAGTTAACAGTACCTCGATTAATTATATTCTGTTGAAGTTTTAAATTCAACAAACTGCCATCAAATGCAGAGCCTGATCTTATATCCAAGTTCCCAATAAGACCTAAACTATTCACATTAAGTTTTGCAATGGAATTGCCATCAACAATTATTCTACATAAATTCTGCGTAGAGTTTACAGTAATTGTTCCTCCAGTTGGATTGTTCACAGGATCGCCAATCTGTATTGTACCCCACTGGTTTAAACCTGTGGTTTGTGGATCAATATAAAAAGCAGCCCTTGTTGCTGTAGCGACATTATCGTGAGCACGGGCAATGGTAAGAGTTCCGTTGTATATCTGAAAACGACTACCAGGATTATATACCTCAAATATTCCGCGTGAATTAACCGGTGCGGAACGTAAACCCACTGTAACGCTACTTTGAACTGTTGACCCTGATTTGGAAAGTTGGCTATACTTTAATACACCTAAACTATTAAGTGTACTACTCCTAATCTGCGAACCAACCACAAGTTTACCTGTTGCTATGCGAATTTCGGCATTGCCCGAAGATGAGTACTGAATGTAGTTATCGGAACCAACCCCTCCATCAAGTATTAGTTGCCCTTGGTTTGCAACATCAGTTCCCTCAATATTGATATACCCATCGAGCAGAATACCGTTGCTTCCGGCTGTTGTAACCCTTGCTATACCATTCAGAATTGACAACCCTGTTGTTGATGGTATTTCAAAATCTGAGCCACCCGATGAAAGTGTAATATCAATACCAGAATTGTTTAGCACCAATGTTCCGTTCTGCAATTCTAGTGCTTTTGTATTTGCTGTTGCTCCATTGGTTGGGCCATTAAGGTTGAAATCCCAATCAAAGGTGAATTTTGGGGTTCGTGTAGCTCCCTTATTAACAACAATTCTGTGAAGATTAACTGATGCTGTACCTGTACCGGTAAAAGTATTGTCAGTGCCACCTTGAAGTTCCAGTACAACATTGGTGTTTGCTGTATTTCCATCGCCAAGGTTAAAGGTACATCCTGTCTCAATACTAATATCGCCTTGGGCTATTAGTTTATGGGTGCGCCCTCCTCCTGCAGGATTTAAAATTCTTAACTGGGAGTTATTAATCAACCTAATATTGCTCATTGCCGTTACGGTTTGGTCGGCAGACGCTGTTCCTGGGAAAGATAGAATGCCAGAACCAAAAGTGTGACCAATATCCAAACGTTTTTCGAATGTTGCACTAGCATTACTTCCAGAGTTAAATCTTAGTTCATGACCATACGTAACTATTACAAGTCCATGAAAAGTGACATTAGCATCAGGCAAAATAAATGTTTTGCTATTGGGTGGATCAAACCATACCTGAGGGTACTCAGTAACAGATGATGGAAGGGTTACAGGATTCGTAGCTCCTTCGTTTCTATATATTACTAAAGCATTTGGATAGTTGAAAAAGTCGCCAAAATCGCCAGTTGGGAATTGTCCGGCATAGCCTGTAAACAGGTCGAATTGCATAACGGCACCATGAGTTTCTCCATCTAAAGTCCCCCCTTGATGTGTTTCGGCCACCTCAACAGCAAAGAAATTACTGTTAAATGATGCTGCAGTTGAAAACCATAAACGAGGGCAACCACTCGAAAAACCATTTTCATCATCAAATAGAACCTTTGCTGCGGCCTCAGCATTTGTAATTTCAACTAAACCAGAATAACCAACATTTAAGCGTCGTATTACTGCAATATCTCCAGCTTGAGGGTATCGTCCTGCAGGAACAGCAGCCCCGCCTCTAGTATACGACCAAGTTGTATTGGTGCGCCAATCTCCATTAGCCCTTAAGTAGAAAACTTCTACCGTTCCGGCAAATCTAGTATTATGACCAGTAGTAAACTCTCCTTCCTGAAGAATTGGTGGTGTATTTCCAGTACGCCCAGCATCCTGATGTGAATATTCTAAAGAAAGATCCTTTGTTCCATTATTCCAGTTTAACGGTCCTAAATCATATATCCTATTAACTCCAACCACCTTCCCTGGTCGCCATGAACTTGGATTTGCTGCTCCTGGATAATAGGTTGCAGGCGTATTATAGAAGTAAAAAATATTGTAAATCCTCGGAGCTGTAGTAAATCCATCGTGACGAATTCGCCAGTAATACTGTAATGCCGACTGTCCTGAAGGAGCAAGGGTTGGTAATTCCGCATCAACTGGGTTTACCTGAACGTATCCATCGTCAGCAAAAACGGTTATAGCGTTGCTCGATGGGGTATACCTATTGCCATCGCCTGTTTTTGTATAAACACCAAAAGGATAAATGTAGGTTGAATTACCAATAATTCTTCTGCGCATACCCAAATCGGAGTGTTTTCCTAGGGTACGAATCATTTTGGTAGTAGAATAATTGGTAATTACCTCGCTCGATAACGAACCTTCCAAGGTTAGGAGTTTAGAACGTAAATCCAGAATACCATCTGTTAATGTTAACTGGTTAGATATTGTTTGATTTTCAGCAAGATATACTGTTTCAACTTTCCCAGAGGCTTCGCTCGGATGTGGTTCATTAATCTCCATATTTCCAACAGCCCCATTTCCATCTCCTCCTAAAATATGCTGAGTAAGAATAGTTGTTGTTGCGACAGCTCCACCTGCTCCCGATATTGTAACTGTAGGCGCAGCTGTGTAACCACTTCCACTATTTACAATGGCAATGGCAACAATTGGTAATGCGTTTCCAACAGCAGGAGTTCCATCAAAAACAGGAACAGCTGTGGCCTGAGTTCCACCAACCGGTGGAGTTGTAAGGGTAATTGTTGGAATTGCTGTATAGCTACCACCATTGGTTACTGTAATTGTTCGGACAATCCCCCTGTTCGAAAATTGAATTTTTCCTGTGTTGGAAGCTGGGGTAGTCAACTCTACTGTTCCAGAGTTATTCATGTTTCCTCTTACAATGATGTTTTTGTTGGCATGTTGAAAAACAGCTCCAGACTCAATGGTTAAGTCGTTATAAATTGTAACATCATTTGCGTTTCCGCCTAAAGTTTTGCGAGTAGCCGTAAAACTAGGGTTGTTTTTAACCACAAGGTTGTAAAAGTACTGATTAGCAT
>JAEXVC010000273.1 GCA_023406715.1 Bacteroidota bacterium
CAATCATCAACTTTTCCTTCTCAACGGAGTCATCGTATTGTTTCATTTTAAACTGCCATACGTTTGCACCATCGGCAAGCTGTTTCTGGGTAATTTCATCGGCTAACTTAACTGCCTGCTCATAGCATTCCATATCGGGAGTAATTTTACCTAAAAACTCAGCCGCTTTATCTGCATTCATATTTGCCCATGCAGCCTTTGCACCCGACATATACTCTGTACATTTATAGTTGGCGTACTGCTTGTAGATATCAACAGATAAATCCATACTTTTATCGAAACACTCACGGCAAACATCGGGAACAGAAAGAAGTGTGAAAAGGGATTCTTCGTACTTTTTTTGTCCAGCCAGAGCCTGTGCGCCTTTAAGCACAACATCACACTGTGAGTTGTAGTATTCAAGAATCTTTTCTTTACCGCTCTCAACAAAACCCTTAAATTGACCAGCTTTTACATTTAAATTTTTCAAAGCCTGAATGTATGCTTTATCCTCTGTTTGTCCAACCCCCTTAACCTGAATGCTGGTTTGGCTAAAAATAGTTTGACTAGCCGCATCAACAATATAGAATGTAACATCGAGATTTAAAGCCTGCATTGGTGGAGCCGTTGGAGTAATCTCCTTGCTCAACACATTAACTACAGGAACAATGCAGAACCTTGGGTTTGATGCAGCAGCACCAAGTCCATTCTGAACAGCAACCTGCTCCATTTTATTGGCTAATAATTGGCGTGCCGATTGCGGTATACCTTCCGCCTGATCGGGAACAATTGCTGCCAATGCTATCCTACCTAGGTCATCGGTTTTACCTTGGCTATTCTGGGCATTTAAGTTTATCCCAAACACAAAGGCAACCAGAATTAATAAAATCTTTTTCATATACTTCTTTTATTAAATTACTTCTCTCCCAAAATCAACCAAGCTTCGCCTAAGCCGCGTAGGTAAAGTTTAGATGGTACGCCCATATCGTTCAAATACTTGCGTAAATCACCAACAAAAGCACGTGTGTCAACTGCACGCTGACGACCTTTTGCATCTGTTTTCATCATAGGTATACGAACCTGATCAAGTTTCATGAAGTTCTCAGTTGCATCGGCCAAATTATAACGACCTTCAACGCAATTATCGGCAAACCAGTCCTCTACAATTGTGGTTAACTCCTTTGACTCATCGCCAAATTCTGATTCTAGGTTTTGACCCCAGTTGCTCCATACTTTAATCTGAACCTTAACCTCTCGTCCCTTTGCAAACATATCATCGAAATGACGTTGCAGACCAGCATTAAAGCCATCCATATAACTTAGCACTGCTTCTTCTAGCAATAGTTCTGGGGCTGCTGCTGTGGAAGGTTTTCCTGCACCGGCTGCACCTGAAACCTGTTTTGCAGTGTAAGCATCTAGACCTTTGAGGTTGAAAGTAATATATTTTTGAGGGCCTTGACGTTTAATCTCGAAATCTAAGTCCATAATAATATCGGCCTTTGCTACACGCTTTAATGCATCAATAGGACTCTCGGCCATTTCAGAGCCAGATGAAGAACTTGTAAGCATTGATGACTCTGCTCTCTCTTGCTCTAGGTTTTTAAGCTCTTGCTCTAAGTCCTTTAAAGGGAATCCTCTATCGGCCATAATCTGAGCCATTTTGGTAATAACCATTCGTAAATCTGGATCGTTCTGTAAAGCGGCCTTATAATCGGGAAGTGTTTGTTTTTGACCCTGATTCTCGAATGTGGATTTAAACTCTTTGCTAATGCAATAACGATCGCTAGGAACAACCATAATGGTTGGTTTTTTTGCTTGTCCAATTGCCGATAATACAGCTAAGGATAAAATAATAGATGATAATATCTTTTTCATAGTAAATGTTTTAATTTGTTTAGAAACCAGAATCTAACCTACGAGCAATTCCATCGGCCTCAAGTTGTTTACGAAGCGCATCGTACATCACCTGAACATAAATTGCAACCTTATAACCTTTCTTAATTTTAAGGCGATCTTCACCTGCAGGATCTCCATCATTGGTTAGTGCAATAAATTGAAGGTACTTTCCACCAACGGTAAAAAAGTTATCAAAATACTGTTCGTGCTTCACCTCAGCATTAGGTTCAGAGCAAATTGGAGGAGTTGGTGCAGAACCTTGACCACCAGGTAAACCTTTAAATATACAAGCGGCAACGGCAGCTTCCTTAGCATTCATAACCGCAGCAGGAACATCCTTTCCGTACCCCCAAACCTTAAACACCTTTGTTCCATCCTGACCAACACCTACGGGTTCAATCTCGTAGTTGTACTGGCTATTGTATAAAATTTTGCGTTCTTTCCGAGTCTGCGCACCCAGAGGTAATGCAACAGCACAGATTATCGCAAAAAGAAATAGTTTATAAACACTTTTTTTCATTTTAGTAGAGTATTTAAGTTAGAACATAATTTTCAAACCAGCCATTGCGGTAACACCTTCACGATCCTTAAAAATATCACCCCATCCTAACTCTGTATCACCATTATCGTTTTCAGCATTACTAACAAAAGAAAAATACCCAACGCCTCCAACAATTTGGATGTTGTGTTTCAAATTTAGTGCCAAATTTGCACCACCCTTTACATATAAAACTTTTAAATCGCCTCCGGCATTTTCCCAGTCTTTATATGTGGCCACTTCTTGACCAAATCCCACATACGGACGAAGTTCAACATTCCTTGTTAGCATAAAGCCTTTTGCAACACCAGCACTATACCGATAAAACATAATATCATTTTCTTGTCCACCAACATACGGATCAAAGTACTTCTTAACCTCAGCACCACCATCAATATATAAAAACAGAGCCTTTATGCCAATAAACCTTCCTAAGCGAGCATCTAATCGAGCATAAGCACCACCAACTTCGCCAAACTCATACCCGGCTGTAATCTCAACACCATAATCGTTTTGTTGACGCAACAGATAGCCTGTTTTCAGCTTACGGCCAGCCGTTTGGTAAAATTTAGAAGTAGGCATGTCACCTTTTGCAACTTGTCTATTGTCAACAATTTTGGATGTTGCGCGAATAACTCCTCGCATCTTGGGTTTTGATGAGTTTGTTTTTTCATCATAAACATACTCATAGGCAAAATACCTATTATCGCACTTCAATCCCTCTTTCTTTCCAATTTTAGCACGTATTGGGCCTACTTGATATATGGTGGTTTTTACCATAAAGTCTTCATGATTCTTTTCTAGGTAGTACAAAGTTTCATCGTAACCTTTCTGAACCATCTCTGAAAGGAGTTCATCTTCACTTTTCTCTTTTAAAAGTCGTCCTAGTTGACTGGTACCCTCTGCTTGCGAAGCAGTAGCGTAAACGGTTGTTTTGGTAACAAAATCGAGAGAGAAATTTATTTGTTCAAACTTCTTATTTTTTTCATCCTTAACACTCTGAGAATCCTCGGGGTAAATCCAACTATCGTACAAAGCACTCTGGATTTCTTCATTGTAGTTTATTTTAAAAAGATAGCCCGTTACAGTAGACTTCCAACCTTTCATCTTGGGCATTTTCAACTCATTCATTGTTTTGACACTCTCGTAATCGAGCACCAAAATATAACTTCGCTCTATTAATCTGTTTCCATAATCCTGCAGAACAGCATTGCCCAATTTTGTTGATTGCGCCTTAATGAATGCAGCATCTGTAGCATTAAACATTCCCCTCTCGAAAATTAAATCCATGCTCATGGCGCCATCGCTCTGCCTTGCATACCATTTGGAGATAACCTGACGTCCTACATTTTGTTCATTCAAATAATTTTTAATCTCATCGGAAATAACTGAAGTATTTCTAGAAAAAGGTGCAGAAAAGGACACTTGAGCAAGATTATTATTATAGTACTTGTCCGATATAGAGAGGTTCTCTACTTTTTCTTTTACTTCCTGTGAGTGTCCCTCATCCTGAAACTGCATGTATAAAACGGTGATGGAACTCCTATCGTAACTCGAAGAAATCTTTTTAACACCGTCATTATTTTGAGAGAATAGCATGCTAGAAAAAAATAAGGCGGAGATAACCATAAAGCAAATACGTGTTCTCATAGAAATCATAAATATTAAAAGTTTATGTATGGAGTAGTAAATTTATTACTTTTTTTTTAATTTGAAAGTTTTTTTGAGTCACAAATACGTCTATTAGCCTATTGACTAACAGCATTAGCCAAAATTAAAAAATGTAAATTTTATTTTATTCTTAAAAAAGAAAAAAAAGGGCTGGGCGCCCTCTTACAATTTTTTTATTCCACTTGATTTAATAATATTTTTAGGAATATCAGTATTGTCCATAAAGTTATTGAATAACTCCTGTCCCTCACCTAATACAAATACAGGGACGGGCGATCCTGTATGAGTCCCACTAGTCCATCCAATTCCTGCTTTTTTACTTAAAATTGAGAGGGCAGTACTTGCTAGTAAGTCAGTTTTACTATACTCATTTTTGCTGTCATTAGTTTGTTTGACGCCAAAGTAACGGTTATATGACTGCTTTAACTGTTCTAATTCATCTGGGCTTAAAGCAAAATCTCCAGTTAAAGATAATCCAGTGTTTTGTTGAATTATTTCCATAACCTGATTGAAGGTTGCTTTAGGATTATCGTTACGGTAATTTTCAATGGTTTGGTGAAGTTTCTCCTGAGACATCTTTTGGCTACGTAAAATACTTAAAAAGTTCTTGTACCCATTATTTTCGTTTCCAAGTGACATTCCGCCTGTTTCGTGATCGGCAGTAACAATTATTAATGTTTCGTTCGGATGTTTTTTGTAAAATTCTAAAGCCACATTAACGGAACGAGAAAAAGTAAGAACCTCTTTAATAACTGTTGCTGCATCGTTATCGTGGCAAGCCCAATCTATCTTTCCACCTTCGACCATCACAAAAAATCCATTAGGATTATCCACAACGTCGATAGCCTTACGGGTAATATCTTCAAGGGTGATATCACTATCAACCCTATCGATCTCATACTGTAAAGTACTGCTGGGTGCTGGATTTAGAACGGAATAAACTATGGATTTAGCCTTAATATTCAATAAAGAATCAACGCCAGAAAATGTTTGAGTAAAATTTATTCCCTTTTCAGCCCCAAGTTGATATATTGAAACTACACCAGTATCCTTTTTAGAACCAAATGGTTCAACAAAGCCACCCGATGCGAAAAAGTCGTAATTACTAACTAACAAATCTTTAGCAATTTCATAGTAGCTACTTCGTGAGCCCTTGTGAGCATAAAAAGCGGCAGGTGTTGCATGATCAATGCTGACGCTGGTTAGAATGGCTACTTTCCGCCCAGCTTCTTTAAATCGCTTTGCAATGCTAAAAAGGGTATCGGTATGATCTGCATTCAACCCAATTGTCCCGATAGATGTTTTTGACCCAGTTGACAATGCAGTTCCAGCTGCAGCTGAGCAGGTAATATAACGATTGGCAGCGTATGTTGTGGAAAGAGATGCAACAGGAAACTTTGTAAAAACAACACCTATGGAATCAATAAGAACGCTATCTGCATAAAGCTGAGCCGCGTTCACTTGCTGTATTCCCATTCCGTCGCCTATAAAGTAAAATATATATTTGGCCTTATATTCCTTATGTTTGTTGTTACAACTTGAAAGTGATAACAGAAGTATCAAACCAACAATAAAATGCTTAATTTTCATATTCGTGTTTTTTTTACAAAATTAATTATTGGTTAAAACAACGCAAACTGAATTAAGTTGAAATAAAAAAAGGAGGAATAAATTCCTCCTTTCTTAATATATCAAGTAAAAACTACTTTGCAGCTCGTCGAGCAACGTAACTAATTTTCAGAGCACTAGCCTTACGTAACTCTTGTTTCACATCAGTTACAATACCCATTCTTGTATTCTCATCAACCTTTAACGATGTAGTTAACAATGGTCTATCGGCTTCGCTCATGGCATCGCGCTCAGATGAGATAAAGTCACGAATATCATCAAGTGTTTTGAAACTATCGTTAAGCTGAATACGAGGTTCTGTTCCGTACAGTTTTTGAAACTGAATAAGTGGAGCTCCAATATAGATATTCGAAATTAAAGACTTCTTTTTTAACTTTTCAAGTTCAGTTGCCTCTGGGGGTTTAATAGTAACCATTAGATTGGTCTCCCTAAAGGTAGTGGTAATCATGAAAAAGAAAAGAGTCATGAACACGATATCGGGTAGAGATGCTGTAGAAATAGCGGGCATTCCGCCTTTTCCTTTACGTGAAAATTTTGGCATTACTTTTTCCCTCCAACATTTTTAGGTTCAGCTTCGGATACACGCTGTGGTATAGCCTTTCCTATTGCATCTTGTTCTTCTTTAGACAATTTATCGTATTTTTTTCCAAAAATACTTACGGCTAAATCATCTCTAAGCTCATTATAAGCTGCAACCAATTCGTTCTGAACTTGCATGTACATTTTATAGGATGTACCACGGTCGTTCTGCAAAGAAACAACCCCCTTAGATACATTGTACTTACCAATCATAGGAATATCCTTCTCCTCCATTTCCGACAAATTAACATCGTTGCGTGGATTCATAACAAACTCCTTAGTTTTTTCTCTAAGTACAGAAACATCCATTGGTTCACCTCTTACAAGAAGTTTATCACTCTTGTTGATGAGGACTGTAAAGATGTTTCTCTTCCTCACCTCAATATCAGTTTGTTCAGTCTGATCCTGGGGAATTGGAGGTAACATACGGGGTAGTCCTGTATCAACGTTCATGGTTGTAACCATCAAGAAGAAACTCAATAGCAAGAAGGCAATATCCGCCGTAGAACTTGCATTGATTTCTGGTATTGGTCTTGGCATTTCAGTATTCTATTTTAGATTTTTCAAGTAATTTGAAAAACCGATTATTAAACTACTTACGTATAGCATTGCTAATCCCAGTGTAAACCAAAAGGAATAATGCGGTGCCAAATAAAATATAGGTTGCAATTAATCCTGTATCAGTAAGAATTAACACATTAGTATTTTCAAAATCGGGGTTAGCAGTAGATGCGATAATAGGTGTTGTATCGGCAAAAATATAACCAACAAACAACACTGCGCCCATAGCGGCTAATCCACCAAGTGTCTTTAATGCGTCCTTCGGGTTTTTAACAAAGAAGTACATTGGAAAAAATAAAGCCAAAACTACTGCTATGCCAAAAAGAAGGTACGTCCATTGGATAAATGGTCCTTCAGAAATTTTACCAGCATAAAATAACACCGTCAAGATTACTGAAACGCCCATCATTATCCATGATAACACCTTTGTTAGTTTTGAGATTATGCTATCAGACATTTCTCACTATTTTTTAAGGTTATACTTTACAAGAATATCAATTAGACTGATGGAAGCATCCTCCATGCCAGTAGTAATCTTATCGATTTTTGATAAGAAATAGTTATAGAATACTTGAAGAATAATAGCTACGATTAGACCGAATACGGTTGTGATAAGTGCAACTTTAATACCACCAGCAACAAGGGTTGGAGAGATATCACCAGCAGCTTGAATAGCATCGAAAGCACCGATCATACCGATAACTGTTCCCAAGAAACCTAACATAGGTCCGAGTGCGATGAAAAGTGCAATCCAAGTTAAACCACTCTCAAGTTGGTTCATTTGAATAGAACCATAAGATACGATTGATTTTTCTACAACCTCAATACCTTCGTGAGAACGATCTAAACCTTGATAGAAAATACTTGCAACTGGTCCACGAGTGTTACGGCAAACTTCTTTTGCTGCCTCAACACCACCATTCTCTAGAGCTTCTTCAATTTTCTTAAGAAGTTTCTCAGTGTTAGTGGTAGCCATGTTTAAGTAAATAATACGCTCAATAACTACTGCCAAACCAAAGATAAGACAGATAAGAATTGAAGCCATAAAACCAGGACCACCTTCAATGAACTTGGTCTTAATTTGTTTGTGTAAAGATTGTTCTTCAGCTGGAGCTGGAGTAGCAGCCTGATCTGTAGTTGCTTGAGCAACGGCAGCAGTGTCGGCTTTTGCGGCAGTCTCATTCTGAGCTGATACATAGGTTGCTCCCATACCGAGCACTCCTAAAATTGCAACTAATGCAAATAGCTTTTTCATGGTTTGTTTGTCGTTAAATTATTACTAAGGGTTTTGTTTTAAAATTAATTATCACTTGTTTGTTAAAATTCTGCGGAGAGAATGGGATTCGAACCCATGAGGCCCTTTTGGAGCCTACACACTTTCCAGGCGTGCGCCTTCGACCACTCGGCCATCTCTCCCATTTCACTCCATGTTAAAAAACGCAAAATTCGTGGCGCAAATTACAAAAAAATTATTGAAAAAAACAATGACTAATGCAGGGTTATTTCTCCACTAATTGATTTTGTTAACTCTTTTGCCAGTTTTTCTCCATAAAAACCTTTACCCATTAAAAACATCAACTTGGCTATTGCGGCTTCAAAAGTTATATCGTATCCACTAACAACTCCAATATTTTTTAGCTTTAACCCATTCTCGTACTTGTCCATATCAACACTACCAGCCTTACATTGAGTAACGTTAAGGATTATAATATTATTTTTAACAGCCTCGCTAATTATATCGAGAAACCACTGACGACTTAACGCATTTCCTGAGCCAAATGTTTCAATAACAATAGCTTTTACTCCTTTTGATGCAGTAACGGCTTTTACAATTTCAGGAGTAATTCCTGGAAACAACTTTAGGACACCAATACTTGAGTCGAGTTTCGTATGAATTCTCAAATCTTGTTTTCCTGTGGTGTAATGAATAAAAGGGAAATTATACTTAATGGTTATTCCTGCCTCGGCAAGGAAAGGGTAATTGTCGGAGCGGAAAGCGTTGAAGTGTTCTGCATTGTGCTTGGTTGTCCTGTTACCGCGGTAAAGCCTATTCTCGAAGAAGATTGTTACCTCAGGCACCATGGGTTGGCCGTTTTGCTGCGCTGCAGCAATTTCTACTGCACTTATTAAGTTCTCCTTACCATCGGTACGGAGCATTCCGATTGGAAGCTGAGAGCCAGTAAGCACAACAGGTTTATCGAGCCCTTCGAGCATAAAACTAAGAGCTGATGCTGTAAACGACATAGTATCGGTTCCGTGGAGAATAACAAAACCATTGTATTTGGCGTAGTTCTGCTCAATAATCTTTGCTAAATTCACCCAAAAATCAGGTGTGATATCGGACGAATCTATTGGTGGCTCAAACGAGTATGTATGCAGGTCAAAACCAAACTTACGCAACTCAGGAACCTCCTGCTCTATCTGCTCAAAATTAAATGGCGATAATGCTCCTGTTTCCGGATTTTGCTTCATTCCAATTGTTCCGCCAGTATAAATAATAAGTATAGATATGTTTTTCTGCATTACTCTATTGGTAAGTTAAATAGTTCCTGACTGTTTATAAATGTTTGCTTTGCAATGTCCTCAACTGATAATCCGTAAATTTCGGCAACTTTAATTGCTACATACATAAGGTTATAGCTCTCATTCCGCTTCCCCCTAACTGGCACAGGTGAAAGATATGGCGAATCGGTTTCTAAAAGAATGTCATTTAATCCTATCTCATGGAGAATATCACTTACTCCTCCATTCCTATAGGTAACAACACCTCCAATACCAACCTTGAATGTCTTATAATCCTTAATATGATTATACTGATCTAAGTTTCCTGTGAAACAATGAAACACTCCACATAAATCCGAATCTACCTCGGAATCAACCACCTCAAAGATTTCGTTGAACGAATTGCGTGAGTGAATAACCACTGGAAGTTTGAGTTTTTTTGCAAGCCTAAGCTGATGCCTAAAAGTTATTTTTTGCTGCTCAAGGTGAGTTTTATCCCAGTACAAATCTATACCTATCTCGCCAATTCCATAGAACTTGTTTTCCTTAAACATTGACTCAACATGCAAAATTTCCCTTTCAAAATCGGCCTTAACCGATGTAGGATGCAGCCCCATTAAAGGAAAGCACTGAGAGTATTGCTTCGAAACCTTTAGTAGTTGGTCTGTTGTAGACGAATCTACATTAGGCATAATATGATATTTAATTCCAGCATCTTCAGCCTTTTTCAGAACATCAACCCTGTCAGAGTTGAATTCCTCAGCGAACAAATGGGAATGAGTATCAATTAATACCATATTAAACCAATGATTAATTCTGCAAAGCTATGAATTTTTCTGGAATGATACTTTACCACTATTACTTCGTTGCCAAAGTATCTACAACAAAGGTTTTTGTACTATCAAGCATAGATAGTAAGCTGTCGCGCTCAATTGTAAACCTTGTCATATTCTCAGGTTTGATAGGCTCTACAGGTGGCGACTTAACCTTTAATGGGTCTATGGCCTTTCCATTCATCCAAAAGCGAAGATCGAGGTGTGGACCTGTAGCGTAACCTGTACTACCAACATAACCAATAAGATCGCCCTGCTTAACCCGCACGCCCTTTTCTATCCACTTCCCGAAACGCGAAAGGTGGTTGTAGCCAGTTGTATATACACTATTATGACGGATTTTAACAAAATTACCTGCTGCGTGATTAAAGCCTTTCTCTATTACAGCCCCATCGCCTATAGCAACAACAGGAGTACCTGCTGGTGCAGCATAATCAACACCCGTATGTGGGCGATAAATTTTAAGTACAGGATGCATTCTGCTACCACTGTATCGGCTAGAGATTCTTGAAAATCGAAGGGGTGCTTTCAGGAATGATTTCTTAAGCGAGTTACCCTTTTCGTCCCAGTAACTATATGCGGAATCCTGCTCAAAACGGAATGCATAGTTCATCTCGCCACGATGCTCGAACCAAGCAGCATAAATGGTTCCAATGCCAATGGAGGTGCTATCAATCATCAATTCATCGTACATTACCCTAAACTTATCGCCAGGGTAAAGGCCAAAGAAATCGACAGTCCAAGCAAACACATCGGACAAATCCAACGCCAACACAGGGTTAATCCCCGATGTTTTCATGGTTTCCCAAAGCGATGATTTAATTTGAGCCTCATCAATCTTACGCACAGCCTTTACTTCTTTTTGAAATGGGTAAATTCTTAACGAATCTCTGAAATCGAAAACATAAAAATCAATTGCGCTATGGCCATAAACCAAGTAAGCAACTGTGTTTGATGTATCCTTTGTATAGAAAACCTTATACGGATTACCAGCCTTTACCTTTCTAGAGTCAAAAGTATCGGAGCCAATCAGAGCCAATTTGTTGATTATCTCATTTTTGACGCTTAAACTATTTAAAAGATTTCCAATGGTTTGCCCCCAGCGAATTTGCCCTTCAACAATATTAAAAGAATCAACTGGTATACCGTACTCTAGAATTGGGGCGGGAATTTCAACAACCTTGGGTTCTTTCTTTGATGTGTTTACCCCACTTGTTCCTGTAAATAAATCAACTGCAATAATTGAGAGTAAAACAATGGCTAAAATCAATAAAATCCTACGAATCATCTTTTCAATCTTAAAAAAGTAAATAGAAAAATTTTGTCCCAAAACTAACAAAAAGATGGCAAGGGTTTACGGGTGTGAAAAAAAAGTTGAAACGAATTTAATCGGATTTGATCTTGTTTAAGAAAACTGTACATTTCAATGTAAACATTTTTAGGTAGTTTTGCGGAAAATATTCCAAGATGAGCAACAAGCAGAGCAGAACAGAACTTTACGAATTGGGAGAATTCCAATTGATAGATAGATTGACTGAACCGTTTCAACCAAAAAATCCATCTACAGCCTTTGGCATTGGCGACGATTGTGCTGTGATATCACCTAAGGGGAAAAAAATGGTTGTTACTACAGATTTACTCCTAGAGGGAATTCATTTCGACCTAACATATTTTCCACTGAAACACCTTGGCTACAAGGCTGTTATAGTAAATCTGAGCGATGTTTACGCAATGAATGCAATACCCACCCAAATAACCGTTTCGCTGGGAATATCTAAACGGTTTTGCGTGGAGGACTTGGAGGAACTTTATGCAGGCATAAAGCTGGCATGTGAAAGGTATAATGTTGATTTAGTTGGAGGCGACACATCCTCATCGTTTACAGGACTGACAATAAGTGTAACAGCCATAGGCGAGGCCAACGAGTCCGACATTGTTTACCGCAACGGAGCCCAAGTAAACGATTTAATATGCGTAACAGGCAATCTGGGTGCTGCCTATATGGGACTACAACTCCTGGAACGCGAAAAAAAGGTTTTTGAAAATAATGTTACAGCAAAACCCCAACTTAAAGAGTACGAGTACATTCTTGAACGAATACTTAAACCTGAAGCCCGCAAAAACATTATAGATGCACTGAAAGAGAAGGGTATAAAACCAACATCGATGATTGATATTTCGGACGGATTATCGTCAGAACTACTCCACATTTGCAAAAATTCCGATAAGGGTTGCAGGGTTTACCTTGAGAAAATACCCATTGACGAGCAAACCTCAAAAATGGCCGAAGAAATTGGCATTGAACCAAGTGTTGCTGCGCTGAATGGCGGTGAGGACTACGAGTTGCTCTTCACCGTTCCAATATCAAGTCTTGAAAATATTACACAAATTAAAGGTGTTTCGATTATTGGCCATATAACAGAAGCCTCGAAGGGAGCATACCTTGTTACACCATCGGAGGATGAAATAAAATTAACAGCCCAAGGCTGGAATGCCCTAAAGAAGAATTAATGTAAAAGAAAAAACCCGCTTCCGCGGGTTTTTTACTATTCGTTAATTGTTCCTTTGTACTGTTCTGGAGAAAGTAACTCATTAAGCTCGGCAGGATTAGAAATTTTAACTTTAATCATCCAACCATCGCCATAGGGATCCTTGTTAACAACATCAGGTTGTTCGGTAATTTTTGGGTTAACTTCAAGAACCTCTCCTGCAACTGGCATAAACATATCCGATACAGTTTTAACGGCCTCGATAGTACCAAAAACCTCCTCTTTAGCAAGAGTTTCGCCAACGGTTTCAATTTCAATGAAAACGATGTCGCCAAGTTGAGATTGAGCAAAGTCGGTAACACCAACAGTAGCTACATTACCATCAACTTTAATCCACTCGTGATCCTTTGTGTACTTTAAATTTGCGGGAACATTCATGATTATAATCTTTTATCAGTTAATATTTTAGTTTGGTATTGATTTTCAAAAGTACGCATTTTTAGGATTGGTATTATCAACCCGATGCTATTTTTAAAAAAACTTCATGTGTTTTTGAGCAACAATAACTACTTAACCAACTCAAAACGCACACTAAATCCGAAACTTGAAGTAACTTGCCTGTATGATTTTGATACTTTAGGTGCATTAACAACCCTATCGAAAAATACTCTAATGGTTACCTGATCGCTAATTCGGTAATCGGCAGAGGATTTAATAGTGTTAATTAATTGTCCTGCAATCGTTTCGTTTGTACCTTCGACTAACTGACGAAGTACTGTTGTGTTTTCGCGAATTGAAAAATCCACTGTAATTCTCAAATCACTTTTTAATGCTTTCTTATCGCCCGATTCCGACTCAAAAATTAAAGGTAGATTTTCGAAGCGATAGCCCGCCCCAATTATATATTCATTTCCAAATATTTCCGTCAACTGAGTATTTGCAAAACTCATTGCTAATGAACGGGAGGTTTTAACTTCAAGCCTAGTTGTTAGGTTGTTCTGCCACCCTATATCAACTCCAATTAGCGGGGAAAACTGTTCATTGATGGATACATTTGTGATTTCGCGTCTTGGATAGAAATCGCCAGAAAGATTTCTTGCATAGCTAAACCCATCGGCTAGCTCATCGTAGGATAAATTAGTAGCATACGATCCAATAGTGTATACCGATCGGTATCCATGAGAAAGAGTAAAGGCTTTAAAGTAATTTTTGAATGGCTTCATTTTAGATAAGCCATCATACGTTATTTGCCAGTTTGGCATGGGGATCATGGGGAAATCGCTAAGCGAGACTCTACTTGCAGGAGTGTTTGTGTATGCTGCAAGGAACGATGCTCTCAAAACATCCTGAGAGAGCGGCCCATAGCCAACAGGAAACCCCGTAGAGGGATCGTTATCCTCAGGATTGTAACCTTGACCAGGGTTGGCAATCCGTGTATCTCTAAGTCTGTTAGCAATAATAATTCGATTATTTTTAAATTGCTCAAAAGCATTTGAGTGATCAGCTCTGTTTCTGCCTTCAAAAGCAGTTCCAATTGATATTACACTTATGCTAAAACTACCATTTGTTCCAGGATTATAGGATGTGTAATTTCCAGCCAAATCAGCCCTATAGGTTTCGCTCCTATTCTTTGTAAACACTCTATTGGCTGTTAATTCAATCCTAAAGGAAGGTATTGGCTCAATGGTACTCCGGAAGTTTAAGTTTTCGCTATGTGTAAATAAAGTTGGTGTATTAAAACTTGTATCGCGGGTTAACCATCCATTCTGGGCAGCTCTCCAACCAAAATCGGGATCTTGCATACCAGCAACAAACTCCCATCCTGGCACTGTAAATCCGCCATAACTATCGGTACCTAAAAATTTTGTATTAGGTTTATAGCCGGGTAAAAAGGTTCCATTAGTTTCAGCGTACGAAAGAGAGATACTCTTAATACTCATGAGTAATCGCAAAGAACCTTCGGCAATAAATCTTAATGGGCTTGTTTTCTCTGGCACTTTACCTTCAACCACAACCCTGCAATTCTTATATTCCTGATCGGCTTTTATCGTTAAACGCTGATCGTTTTTTATATCTGTTGCTACCTTTATTTCTTTCCCTTTGTCATCATAAACCTTAACGGTTACCTTGTCTGCCTTTAACTTGTGGGTTATAGACTTAGCAATGTTCGGACGTAAATTAACTCCCTCCTGTTCATACTTTACAGTTCTGGTTTTAGGCGCAGCTCCTCGGGCACTTTGATCGAATTTTTGGTTTATTCTTTTTAAAAAAGCCGATTTATTAAACAAATTCGTCATATTCAACTGCCCATTAAGTTGAATTGTGTTGGAGTTTTGAATTTTATTACCCTGATCAAATGTTGATGTATCGGACATAACCGCACCTGCCTCCCATCGGTACAGTCCGGTGTATCGAGCAGTGGTTGATGTCCAATCCAAGAATGGGATTTTGTTTATTGGCAAAGTATAGGTTAAGTTAAATTGATGGTTATACATAGTGTTCCTTCCCAACTTTACAATATTGCTCCAAACGGAATCTTTCCAATGCTCATAACCACGAGGATCCCTTTTCCTATCTACCATTCCATCCGGTTCATCAATTCGAGCAATATTGCTAGCAGTAAAGTCGAACTTCAACGATTGTGCTATATCCCAGTTCAAGGAGTAGTTTCTATTCCAGTAAAAATCTTTAGAATAGGTTGGAAGCATTATTTCATTAGGATTTTTTACATTCCTATATTGCTGTTCATAGTAAGAACGATCAAAGTCTGTACGAAACGACAACTGCGATGGTGCTAGAGAAAAATTAAAGTCCTTTATAATTCTTAAATATGCGGAATTCATCCAACTCACGTTCTTAAATGGAGTAATGTACTTGGTTTGTTTATTGAAATTGTAAGTTAAACCTCCACGAATATTACGTTGTATTTTGTGATCCGTAGTAATGTTCCTTGAGTATTGCTCACTAAAAGAGTAACTAACTGCAAAGTTTGAAATGTTCCAAAAATGAGGATTTTCGGACTGTTTATCAATTTTAACATTAGTAAAATTAATACTTCTCCGTCTTGTATAGTCCTGCACTAACCTTTTTATTGAGTCTCGTTCATCCGAAGTTGCATTCCGCAAAGTTTCACGCATAGTAACATCAGGATCGAGCGGATTATACTGAGGATTTGAAAACGACTCACCATAACCTACGTGCATTGGAATTTTTACACCTAATTTTTCAGGTAAAAATCGACCTAATTCAATTGTAGAGTTTATATCATACTGGTAGTGAGTTTCCTTACTACGTTCATTTACTTTTTTCTCAATTGATCCAAATCCTGGAGTATAGGTACTACCGGCAAGTGTAACCGAACCTAAATCGGCAAGTTTAGCTGCAACTCGAGCATTGGCCGCCCAGCCTCCCTGATCGTTGAAATTTGTTAATCGCAACTCATTTAACCATACAATAACTGATTTCTGAAGTCCATCGTCATCTGGATTATTTGAGCGGGATGGGTTTCTGATTCCAATCATTATGACTTTTACGTTGCTCAAATTTGGATTGCCGGTTATCTTCATCGATTTTTCTCCATCGGAAACCGTATAGATGGTATTCAGAGTAACCCTCGAACCGGATCTATTCATCTCTTTATTACGCGCAATCTTAACATCAACTAGTGCTTCCAAATCAATGTCAATCAAGTTTTCACGAGGCCATACTGCATTTCTATCAGCATCGCTATTGTTGTTGTACATTCTATGAGGGGTCAACTTAAGCGGAACTTCATACTCGTAATAATTATTTGTGTAATCGGTTCCCATTCTTATGAGCGCAGTAACCTCGTCATCATATAAAGGATAACCCTCTATCATTTCAGCGTGAACATCCATTTTAAGGCGTTTGTACTGCCTAATGTCAATGTTAACATTTTTAAATACAGCGCGTGCATCGCCATCTGCAAGGTTGTCGACTCTCAATTCAATAGATTGCTCATTTAGCTCAGTGGCTTGAGGTTGACTAGGATCAATAGCCCTGTCGACACCAGGAGGAAGAATATAGTTGACAGGGGTACGCCTATTATTCTCTTCAATATTTACAGCAGAAATGGATAATAATCCGTTAGGTAAATCCTCCGAAGGCATCCCTTCTTGACCCTGAATTAACGAATAGTTATACTTTCGCCACTCTCCGCGAACGAGTTCCAAAGATGCAAAACGAAGGATAAGCGTATCGGTAAAACCCCGAAGAAACATTCTCATAAAGCGTATAGACTTAAAATCGTCGATACCACCAATGGCTTTTTCATACTCAGCAATAGGGACTTTAAACTGATACCATTTTACAGGTTTGTTCTTAATTTTATCCTTCTCTCCAACAATTACATTTGTTATGTAGTTATTACCTACCCTCATATCCTCTGGACGAAGCGATACTCGGTACTGAAAGTATGATTCATACTCATTCATGGTAATATCACTTCCAAACTCCTCTACATCGGGAGAAGAATAACTTTGTCCCGAGTTGGAACTGGAACTTGTTGGGGAATTGTTCTCGGTATTGTTATGGTATTTATACCGATCAAGAATACTTGCGAGTTTTTGGTCAAACCTACTATCCAAGAAATACTTGAAATCATCACTTGATGGGTCGTTTTCAAATTCATTTAGTATCTCTTCATTAGTTACCCTGCTTCTTAACTCATTCACGTATGTGTTGAAAAACGAAAGTTCATCAGGAACCCCATCTCCATCCAAATCTTCGCCAGACAATCCGTCCATCCCTATATCCTGAAAACGCCGTTTACTGGGCGGATCATTATCAAAACCAGTGGGCAAATATTGTTTTGTAGGTACACGCCCCCAAACCGTGGAATCAATTTTCTCCATTGCGGATGATGTAGGCAGTCCATTTTCGAAAGATTTTCTTCCATCTCGCAAAACGTCCTCCGATATATTTCCTAGGTTGATGTAAAAATCGCCTCCCTGCATGGTTGAATCGTACACAAATGGATCCATCAGCCAAAACTCAATGTACTCAATATTTGATGTCTCAAAGTCAGTAGAACCTAAACTCCTCATCACACCACCCCAGCGGTTTTGTGGATTTGTTAGGGTGCCATCCAAATTTACGTTCTGTGTATCAAAATTATATGGCCCCCTTTCATCAGGATAAAAAGCCATATTAAGAATTGTCATATTGGTAGGAGAGCCTTGGGGCGTATTCTTATTTGGAAACAATTCTTTCTCATATATTTCCCTAACCCAGTGACTTCCTTGATATTTATCACTATTTCTAAGATATGCTGGGGTGTAGGAGGTATTATTACGTAAAAATAGTGGGTCGATATGATACCATGCTAGTTTAGCTCTATTAAAACCATAGCGTAAATCGTTATTAAAAGAAGCCTCAGGAAAAAGGAGTGGCTGTCCTTGAGGTGTACTGGCAAGCCTCCAATCAATCCAACTAAGAATAGGTATACTCGTGCTACTTCCTTCAAAATCATCAATATAAACTGTACCTGCTTTCCCTATTGCCCTTGAGTGGCCTGGAATAAAATGGGCAAATTCCGCATCGAAAGCAATGGTCGATTTCTCCTTTGTCTGTATAAGCGGAAGCCAATCTACCATTTTTGTCAAAAATTTTGATTCTGTCTGGTAAGATGTATTGAACCCCCAGATTGTATTTGAGATAGCCTCATTCCCAAAACTAACCTTGGATGTTAATGGTCTTTCCGTAAGATTCAGAATTGTTGCCCCCACATTAAAATTATCGGAAAACTTATAGTCAAAGTGAGTTCCAACCAAAGATTTGGTTTGAAGGCTAAAAAGAGCATTGCTTTCAACAGAAACAGTTATAGTATTGCCCGATTCTAGGAGCCCTTGATCTATAATCCTGACCGTACCCAAATTATAATCCACAATGTACTGCTTGTCCTCAACAAGGGGAACGCCTCCAGAAGTCACAACAACCGAACCCTTAGGGATATTCATAGCATTCAAAAATATTTCCGAACCCCCGGCCGACTGATAAGACCCCCTTAATATGAATTTATTCTTTTCAGCAATTTGCCTTGCTTTGGTAAGCGTAGAATCGTAAAGCTCTTGATAAACATATTTGGACGCGGTGATTGGGTCGCCAATCCTAGAGGCTAAATCGCTACCAAAGGGCTCAAGCAATGGAAAAATAACTTTACCACTCGATTTTATAATAGTTGTATCCGACATAAAATCGAAAACACCATCAGAACCTGCATCGTTGTTTGATTTGAGATTATCTAAATTTAAAACCTTAAGTAAAGGAACTTTGGAGATTGCCCCTTCCTCAATATAGTTAATAGGAGCACCAGTTGCATCGTTTTGATACAATACATCCAACCGAAATTGGTCGGGACTAATTGAATATGCATTTAATGAATAAATATTCTTCATCATTAAGTCCCAGGTAGGAAGAGCAGGAGAGAGACTTGTCCCTTTTAAGAGCTTAAGGACTAATGTTTGAGGCGCCGACACCCCATCGGTAGAGAACTCCCCAACCTTATATGTATTACCATCTATGGTATATTCAAATGCAACAGCAAGAACCTCGTCATTATTGAGTGAGGAGCTAAGCGAAATATAGCCAAGTTTATCGTTTAGTTTAAATTCGTTGGTGGAAAGTTTTCTGGCATACTCAATTTTCTCATAATCTCGACCACCCCTAAAACCTAAACTAACTAGTGGTGATAAAGCGGAGTTAACCTGCGAAATATCCCTTATGGCAGAATAGGTCGTGGTCATTTGCTGATAAAGGTCATTCCTTTTGTTATCAACCGGACCAACTCCTGTTGGATGAACAACGTCAGGGGCAAAAATGTGATTATCTGTTTCTCCTAAATCAGCAAAAGCAAGGATGTTCCGAGCATTTTCAAAGTTTGTTTGCCTATTGGTCACCCAAACTTCTATTTTTGTAATCAGAATCTTGGAGTTTACAATTGGTAAATATCTTAATGCTTCGTTATACTGATCGCGAAAATAATGCGATAGAAAGAAGTGTCGGTTTGCATCGTATTCATCGGCCTTAATCTCAAAATCACGAATTTGCGCACCGCCCTTAACCTCAATCACCTGTGTTTGTCCATTCTGCTTTGAAACCACACTGGTAACATTCAGTTTCCCAAATTTAAGTTGTGTTTTAAACCCAAATAAACTCTGGCTACCTGTTATAAGTGTTCCAGGCAAAGGCAGCGACACATTTCCTGCTTCTATTTTTTGAATTATTTCGTCCTCAAATCCGTTATACTCAACCTTAACGTTATTCTCAAAATCAAACGTAGCTTGGGTATTGTAGTTAACCTCCATTTTTAACTTCTCGCCAATCTTACCGGTGACATTCATTTGGATTTGCGACTGAAAATCGAAAGCAATATTCTTTTGCTGCTCTTTTTGTAGAGTTGGATTTTCTATTTTTGTGCTTGATATGCCGAATATCAATTCTGCACTTCCTTGCGGAATAATTTCTATTGTGTTACTACCAAATACTCTATCGAAGGTTTCCCAGTTTACCTGAATCCGAGGAAGTATACCATCGCCCTTACCGGATGTTTCTCCCGTTTGTTTTTGTTTCCAGTACTCGCGCATTCCACGCTCAACTCGATATCGGCGATACTCCTCTACACTCATTACTTTGGGTAAAGCGATATTGTATGCTCCTACTTTCTCGTAAACGGTATACTGCTGAGTTGCAGGATCGTATATCACCTCTTCTTTGATGTTAGAGGGATTATCAAGAAAAAGCGGCGAATGCCCCTTCTCTTTGCTTAAAATATCTTTTTGAGGTATGGGTAACGGTAATCTGGATGTATCTTGCTCCTGCCCGCTAGATACATAAGAAAACAATAGAAAAACTAAGGATAGTAATCCTAAATGAAAATATTTTTTATAGTAACCCTTAACCAAATCCAATCTTAGTAACTCTAAATAAATCTATAATCTTTTCAATGCTGATTTAATAAGCCCTTCAACAGTTAAACTGCCCTCTGTTTTAATAATTTGATCGAGCGCTTTATCTGCAGCCGCTTTTGCAAAACCTAACATTACCAATGCTGATAACGCTTCTTGCTTAGTTGTATTGTTTGCGGAGCTAAATATTTGTGCTGATGAAATATCAACTCCCGCCATTTTATCCTTCAAATCAACAATAATCCGCTGGGCTGTTTTTAAACCAATCCCTTTTACTTGCTTTATTATGTTGATATTTTCTGTTGATATTGCTGCTTGCACCTCTGCCACAGAAAGCGACGAAAGTATTAACCTTGCAGTATTTGCGCCAACACCCGATACGCTTATTAATAAACGGAATAGTTCACGCTCCTGCATTGATGCAAACCCGTACAGCAAATGAGCATCCTCCCTTACCACCTGATGCAGGAAAAGTTTAGCATCCTTTTTACCATCTATTGCTGTATATGTCTGGAGCGATATACTTACAAAGTATCCTACTCCACTATTATCAACAATTGCATGGGTTGGGGTTATTTCTTCGAGCGTTCCAACTATATATTCGTACATATCTGGGCTGGATTTTGTTCAACCGAAAAACTTCAATCTATGATAAAAAACATTATATCTTTTCTGGGTCAACTGACCTTAGTGGATTTGCGGTCAAATCCTTGTGAGTTTGCCTATTCTTGAATAAATCCACAGCCAAATATAATGCTTGACGGAATGAGTTTGGATTAGCTTCATTCTTTCCAGCTAAATCGTAAGCAGTACCATGGTCTGGCGATGTGCGAATTATTGGCAAGCCCGATGTAAAATTCACTCCAGAGTCAAAGTTTACAACTTTAAAAGGCGCTAACCCTTGGTCGTGGTACATTGCGAGAATTGCATCGAACTTTGTGAAACTATCCGAGCCAAAGAAACCATCTGAGGGATAAGGTCCCATTGCAACAATGCCCTCCTCGTTTGCTTGAGTTAATGCAGGTATAATAATATCACGCTCCTCCAAACCAATTACACCCTGATCGCCAGCGTGCGGATTCAACCCCATAACAGCAATTCGTGGCCTACGTATGCCAAAATCCTCAATCATCGATTTATTTAATAGTCGCAATTTTTTAAGAATTGCCTCCTTGGTAATTAACGAAGGAACCTGCGATAGCGGAACGTGTCCAGTAACCACACCAACCTTCATGGTTTCGCTTACAAGTAGCATTAACACTTCCTGAGTATTGAATGCACTTGCTAGATACTCTGTGTGTCCTGGAAACTTAAAATCAGGACTTTGGATGTTATACTTATTTATAGGCGCTGTAACCAGTACATCTATTTTACCTGCTTTAATATCAGCAATAGCAGCCTGTAATGCAAGGATTGAACCTTGACCACCGTACTCAGTAGATTTTCCTAACTCAACCCTCACATTATCGTCCATACAATTGATAATATAAGCCTTCCGTGCAGTGGCTTCGTCGGCATCCTTTATTTGGTTGAAGGTAAAATTTTCCACATTCAGGGCTTTGCGATGGTATGCAGCAACTTTCGGCGAACCATACACAATTGGAGTACAAAACTCCTCAACCCTAGGATCCATCAGCGTTTTTATAATTACCTCGTATCCAATACCATTTATATCGCCTTGGGTTATACCAACCCTAATTCTTTCGTCGCTCATAATAATCTGTTCAGATTAGTTTAGGTTAAATGTACAAAAGTAAAAAAAAGAGGGCAAAGAAATGATACATCTGTAATTTTCTTTTGTCAACAACAAATATGCCCGTTGAAGCCTAATAAATTTTGTCATAGTATTGGTTTCTACAAAGTAGAAAGTGAATTTCATTATCAAAAAAAACTTAAATTGCATCAATAAAAATATAAAAACTAAAAATATGCTCTGGAAAGGACGAAGACAAAGTAACAATGTAGAAGATCTCCGGAAGTCAGGTGGCCGTCGCGCAGTTGGCTTTAAGGGTGGCATTATTGGCACCTTGATTTTGGCCGCTATAGTTTACTTTTTAGGTGGCGATCCCCTGCAAGTACTCAACATGCAAGGTGATGTGCAAAACATGGATGTAACCGAAACTCCGCTTACAGAACATGACGAAGAAATGGGGCAGTTTGTTGCCGTTGTTTTAGCAGATACTGAAGATGTATGGAATAAGATATTTGCCAGTATGGGCAAAACATACAGGGAACCAAAGCTTGTTCTATTCCGGGGAAGTGTTAGCTCTGCATGCGGATACGCCCAAGACGCTACTGGTCCTTTTTACTGTCAAGGCGACGAAAAAGTATACATTGATTTAGACTACTTGGAGCAATTGCAAAATAAACTCGGCGCTAATGGCGATTTTGCCACAGCATATATTATTGCCCACGAAGTAGGACATCACGTTCAGAACTTACTAGGCACCATTAGTAAAGTTAATCAATACTATTCATCAGGTGTTAGCGAGGCTGAAGCCAATAAAATGACAGTAAAACTTGAACTCCAAGCCGATTTTCTTGCCGGTGTATGGGTGCATCATGCTCAAAAAATGAAAAACTTCCTTGAAGAAGGTGATTTGGATGAGGCGCTAAATGCTGCATCGGCAGTGGGCGATGACACAATTCAAAAGAAAACTCGAGGATATGTTACCCCCGACTCTTTTCAGCACGGCACCTCAGAACAGCGGAAAAGTTGGCTTTACAAAGGAATTAAATCTGGAAGCCTTGACGATGGAAATACATTTAAGTTGAATGAATTATAGAACACCCTTAAGTATTTACTAAGGCTTTTGGTTCTAATCATTCTGCTAATTGCCAATCGAAAAGTATCGGATACCTGAACTAAGTTGAATTCTATCTGTTTTAACAGAGAGTATCAACTTATTTAAATTACTTTAAGTCAAAAATGAGCAACAGGTACTAATAAATATTTGATACTTTTGCTGAGTAAAAAGTATTTCATGAATTTAAATCAACTATTCACAAAGGCATTAAATCTTGAGTCACTATCGCTGGATGAAGGATTGTTTCTTTACAAAAATGCACCAACACAAGATTTGATTTTTATAGGGGGTGAACTTCGTAAAAAACATATCCCCTCAAATAAGGTAACTTGGCAGATTGACAGAAATGTGAATATTACCAATGTATGCGTTTCTGGTTGTAAATTTTGCAATTTTCATTGCAAAATTAGCTCCGACAATGCTTTCATAACCACAATAGACGAGTACCGCATAAAGATTGAAGAACTGGAACGATACGGCGGCGACCAACTGCTATTGCAGGGAGGCTTGCATCCAAAACTTGGGCTAGAATACTACTGTAACCTTTTTAACGAGTTAAAAGGTGAGTTTCCCAATATTAAATTACACGCCCTTGGACCTCCCGAGGTGGCATTTATTGCCAAAAAGGAGCGAATGAGTTATGGCGATGTTCTGGAAGCGCTTATTGAGGCTGGACTAGATAGCCTACCTGGTGCTGGTGCTGAAATTTTGGTTGATAGAGTCCGTAAATCCATATCACCTGGCAAACCCGATAGCCAAGCATGGTTAGATGTTATGCACGAGGCGCATAAACTAGGGATGATTACATCGGCCACAATGATGATAGGCCATATTGAGACCATTGAGGAGCGACTGGAGCATTTAATCAAACTTCGTGAACTTCAGTCACGCAAACCTGATGATGTTCCTGGATTCCTAAACTTTATTGTATGGACATTCCAGGATAAGGGAACGAAACTCGAAGATGAAGGCGTTATCAGTAAAGTCTCGGCCGAGGAGTATATTCGCACTATAGCCATTTGCCGAATTATGCTCAATAATATCAAAAACATTCAGGCATCATGGTTAACGGTTGGTATAGATACTGCTCAGG
>JAEXVC010000034.1 GCA_023406715.1 Bacteroidota bacterium
CTATAGTTCTGATTGGCAATTTTTGAGTAAAGCAATCCCTTTTTTTCATTGGTCCAATCCTGTGGGTTTTCATCAATGGTTTCTTTTGCTCTTTCAAGCACTTCTTTAAGTTCGTCGCCCCATAAGCATTCGGTTTGGTATAAAAGAGCATCTGGATTTGTAGGGAATCTTTTTTTAAGTTCGGCTAGGCAGCTATCGAATTGCTCCTGGTTGGGGTTGTACTCCTCGTATTCATCGTACTGCGCATTTGCAATAAATTTGCACTTCTCGATGTATACAAGCACATCCTCGGGGAATTTGTTAAGATGGTCGTCGTATTTTTCAATGCATTGCTTGTAAATATTTGTGCTGCTATTCTTTATTTCTTCAATAAACTTTTGATGATCGAATGGTGTTTGTCCGTTCAGTATTGTGCTGGATAATAAAAAAACTGAGATTGAAATCAATAGTAGTAAAGGCTTGTTTTTCATTTTAGAACACTTTATTTGTTTATGTAGTTAGTGGTTTTGCCTAATTTAAAAGACAAACCGAAAGTAGTAAAACTTTTTGTAATTATTAAAATTAGTATAGAGTGGCTTAATTGCCATTAACAAAAAGGTTGCGAGCTCCCTTTATTCCGCATTTTTGGTAATGGTTGTAAGTTTGTGCCGCACATTCTTTAGTTACAGATGGTGCGCTGTTGTTTATCCACGATTCAATTATTGTGTTTAGCGTATAAGCCTCTGGGCACATCAGGTTTGTTGTTAGAATTAACGGTGTAGCTCCTGCTTTTTTTAGGGGCGATTTGAAATATTGCATACTGGCACAGGCAAGAACCGTTACTTCTCTTTTCTTTGAATCCGATTGTGAAGGATATTTGTCAAGGTTAAAATCCATAAGCCCATTATGTCCAACATAGCATATTAAATCGGCATTTCCGCCTATATTTATAATTATAGAGTCAAGTTGTATTTTATTCTTGCTGTACCCTGCAGCAAAATTTAGGAAATCGGTTATAGTTTGTTTTATCTCTGCCCCATCGTAAGCATCGGCCACAATATAGACCGAAGAATCTTTATGTTTAAATACAATTCTTTCAAGAATATGTTTTTCGGGTTTTTCAAATTTTTTAATCAATTCCCATTTAGGTTGTTTCTTAAGGAATGTTTTTACCCCATAACCACATCCCCAGTAAAGATTGTTGGCAGGATCTTGCCCGTTTCCAATTTTTGTTGGAACAGGCACTATTCCTTGGTTTTTGTTGTCGCAAAGGGCAACTAAAACGTGGATATAGCGCGTTTGGCAATAGCCATTCAAGGCTAGAAATATCGAAATGACTGTAATTATTCTTTTCATGTTTTATCATTACTGAGTCAGATGTTCAGACTTTTAAAATGTTGATGAATTTACTTTATGCCAAATTACTCAATAAAATTGATAAATTGGTCGGATATTATTAACGGTGAATTTGTATGAAAAAATTTATACTGCTTGCTTTCTTTTCATTTTTGTTGCTTGGTTGCAACACTTCCAACCTTGAGCAGGACAAAAGAGAAATAATGGCTGTTATGGATTTACAGGCTCAATGCTGGAGCCGAGGCGATATTGATGGTTTTATGGATGGTTACTGGAAATCGGATAGTTTGCGCTTCCTTGGGCGGAGAGGACTAACTAAGGGTTGGCAAACCACGCTCGATAACTACAAAAAGTCCTACCCAGATAAAAGCGCAATGGGTAAATTGGTTTTTAATTACATTTCGTTTGAGCCAATGAACGAGAAACAGATGTTTGTTGTTGGCAAGTGGACTCTTGAGAGAGAAAAAGACACCTTAGGTGGTTACTACTCTTTGCTATGGCAAAAGTTTGATAGTGAGTGGAGGGTTATTTTTGATCACACAAACTAGAGTGCTTTATACCCAACAATATCTATTACTATGGGTATAAAAAAATCTGGAAATAATTCCAGATTTTTTTATTGTGGTGTTTTAGAATCCTCCATCTACAATCCAAACCTTATTGGGGTTGTCGTTACGGACTGCTAGGTTGTGCTTAATGGTTTTGCCCGATTTTAGTTTGATTTCGTAAGGAACAAACTCTCCGGGGTATTGACCCGATTTAAATGGTTCGCCCAGTTTTACAAGTGTTAAGCCACCAAATTTGTCTTTTACTTCCTTTACTTTTGGGCCGTTGCTCGAGATAAATTCGAAGGTTTGTGCAACTACTTTCCAATTGCTGTTTGATAAGCCTTCGAAGAATAACTCTGCAGCCCTTTTGCTACTTATGTTTTTGAATGTTTCGTTGTTAATCTCTTTTGATAAATCAAACCATTCAGTTCCTTTTGGTAGATTTATACTAAACAGACTTTCATCTATAGTTGTGTTGTATTCAATGCTTGTAATTTCAGCAATTAACGTTTCATTCTTGCCCTCAAGGATAAATATTTTTAATCCTTTAAGTAGTTTGGTGTTTTTGTCAAATATATACTCGCGTCGGTTATCCGATTCTTCAATTGAACTATTCTTGCAGTAATCGTTAATGAAATTTCCCTTTGCGTTGGATGTGATTGTGAAGTAAATCAATCCATCTTTATCTTCCATTTTAAACTTTGAACCATCGGCTTTAATGTTATTCTGTTCCTTCGATAGAACTCTTTCTGGCTCAAGTAGGATTAAAAACCATTCTGCAATGGTTGAATTTTTTGTATTCTTAAAATATCCGTCAACCTTTGAAACAAAAAGGTACTGGAAATATCCATCGTTAACCAAAGTTCTTCCTGACTTTTCAATTCTCCATTTCGTAGAGGGTTCAAAAGTTTTGTAGATTGTATGGTTTATCATGTCGTAGGTTGTTCCCACAAGGGCAAAGTTGTCCGAAGCATCGGTGCGAACCTTCAGTTTGATGACCATGTTTTTGATAAACTGCGTTGCTTTAATTGAACTTTCAAAAAAGTTGTTGGCAGCCCTCGCCGAATGGTTAAAGATATTTGTGGTGTTGTCAAGTACTGGTATTGCCACCATAAGTATGGCAAATACAGCAGCAATACTAAGAACCTTTTTAAATCTTGAATTTAATTTTACAGTTTTAGTTTCTTGAGTGCTCATTTTTTGTTCCTCCATTTTTAGTTGGTTCATAATGTTTTGCTTTAGCAAAAATGGAGCATTAGGTTGCTGGATAGGTTTGAGTGTTGACAGAACTTTTTTTGTGTTTTCGTACTCAACAAAGCAATTGGGGCATTGCTGGATATGTTCTAAAATATTGGTTACTTCCATTGGATTTACTTCCGAATCGAACAGGTTTACCATTTCTAATTTACATTTTTCACAGTCCATATTTTACCTCCTTTTGTTTTGTTACTCCAACTTTTAGTTTGTCGATACCGTACTTAAACCGCGATTTTATAGTAGTAACAGGGATTTCAAGAATCGATGCTATTTCAACAAAACTTAGGTTGTCAAAAACTCTTAGTCTAATTACATCGGCCTGTTCATCTGGTAAATCGGTTAAGAGTTTGTTTATCCTCTTGTACTCCTCAATCTGAATCATATTTTCAGATATATCTTTCTCTTGCAGATGATTTGGCAACGACGCCGTATCAATAGATTCAAGCTCTAGTTTTTTGCTTTTCCGGTGATAATCCACACAGGCGTTTGCAATGCTTCGGTACAGGTAGTACTTGATGTTTTTTATAGATTCTAAGTTTTTATTTTCGTGATATAGTTTTAAAAATACATCCTGTACAATGTCTTGCGAATCCGCAAATGAGCCTGTTCTAAAAAAAGCAAAACTAAAAAGTTGATTCTGAAATTCCGTTATTACCTTTTCCAGTTCTTCCAATTTGCTACGGCCGTTAGCTAATTCCATTTTTGCGTTTTAAAGCTTTGTTTATACGACGTAAAAGTCAGAATAAAAGACGTAATTTTTATGTTTTTTATCCATTGATAACTAAATGGAGGTATTTTATGTAATAAAAAAATAGCCAGATATTTGAATCTGGCTATTCAATCTTCAAAACCATCCTAAAGAGATGGGTTGGTAAAGTTTATTGTTGCAGGCTTTTACCCTACTTCAACTTTTTGGCTAACTTTTTTAACCGTTGCTGAGTGACAGGCTTTGCAACAGAATGGGCAGCCATTGGATTTAGGGAATGATTTTTTTGCTTCCTTAAGCGCTTCGTTGCAGGTTCCAAATAGGCCTACGTAGTAACGCTTGGTTTGGTCGGGGAGGAATTTGCATCCACTTCGGTGCATTTCGTATTCACCGCTCTCCTTTGCTTTGAGGTCAATATAAAAGATATCCATAGCTATAGGTTTTAATGTCCCTTTATAGTTTAATATGGATAGGTGCAAATTTGTTACCCCTTTTTTGCAAAAATTTTCGATAAAATTAAAAAATCCAGACACTGTCTGGATTTTTTAAGCCTATATTGATTCTTGAGTGAATGTTTGATTGGAGTCGTGGTTTG
>JAEXVC010000081.1 GCA_023406715.1 Bacteroidota bacterium
CTTGAGAACGATGCAATTCTTCAGCAATATACTCTGGGAACGCTTGGGGTTAACCTAATTTATGCGTGTTTTAACTATCACGATAGACCCAATGTTTTCTTGCAATCGCTAATGGATAACTTGTCGAGCGATAGGGTTGAGATTACGATGGCTCGTATGACTGGCCCTGATTTATCGTGGGTTGATAATAGGTTGCTCAGTGTGCAGTTGGTAAAGAATGGTATGACTCCAGCAATCATTTTCGACCGCTTTGGCAAGGTTCAGGAACCCGACGATATGCTTTACAAAAAGAATGCTCTGCTTTTACGTGGTAGATTTAGACCAATTACCTACGTTGGGTTCGATATTCTTAAATCGTCATACGCACATTTTAAGCAGAATGCAGCCTTTACATCGGAAAATACACTTCAAATCTCCGAAATCACCCTAAATAATTTACTTGATGAGGGCGAAATCAACGAACGAGATTTTTTGGATAGGGTTGATATCCTCAATGGAATGGGACAAAATGTGATGATATCGAACTTTAAGGAGTTCTATAAACTTGTTGAGTATTTTGGACGGTTTAGACATAAAAATCTTAGAATTATTATGGGCGTTCCAACCTTTGCTAAGGTTATGGACAAAAACTACTATACAGGACTGGCAGGTGGACTGCTTGAGGCAGTTGGAAAAATGTTTCCTGCTCGGACTAAATTCTATATCTATCCAGCATTAAATAGGCAAACTAAAAAGCTTATGGGAACCGATGATATTCCGTTGGCTCCCGATGTAATGCACATCTATGAGTATTTATTGGAGAACGCACTTATTGTAAATCTCAAAAACGTTAAGCACGAGTGGCTAGGCATTGACTCAAACGAGGTGTTACAGTTAATTCATAGCGGCGATAATCGATGGGAAACTATGGTGCCAAATTACGTTGTAAAGAACATTAAAGAGAAAAAATTGTTTGGATATGCTAAAGGCAGTGACAAGTTAAAAGTTAAAAGTTAAAAGTTAAAAGTTAAAAGTTAAAGAAAACCTAACCATCTCTTTACGAACAACCATCAACGAACAACTATCAACTTAAAAAATGAATAAATACTTAAGCAATATCGACCCTCAGGCAATTGAAAGTTTATACCAGTTGTGGAAAGCAGATTCCAACTCTGTGGACTTACAGTGGCAGAAGTTCTTTTTAGGTTTTGAGTTTGCATTGGCCAATTACAAAAGTTCAGGAACCGATATTTCGGACTCCGAATTCAAAGTAATTAAGTTGATTGAAGGCTATAGGCTTCGCGGACACCTATTTACCAAAACAAATCCAGTGCGAAACCGTAGAAAGCATACTCCAACATTGGATATTGAGAATTTTGGATTGACCACAGCCGACTTACCTAAAACATTCCAAGCAGGCAAAATTATTGGAATAGGAGTTACAACCCTAGAGAAAATTATTGAACACCTTAATAATACATACTGTCGTAGCATTGGAGTAGAGTATATGTACCTGCGCGACCCAAAGTATGTTGAGTGGATTCAATTCCGAATTGAAAAATC
Source organism: Bacteroidota bacterium (assembly GCA_023406715.1). GTDB lineage: Bacteria > Bacteroidota > Bacteroidia > Bacteroidales > Tenuifilaceae > SB25. The sequence goes on from JAEXVC010000081.1 coordinate 1,543, forward strand.
GGCCAATAAAACCGAATTTACAGCTGAGCAACGAAAACATATTTTTCATCACTTAGTGCTTGCTGTTGGATTTGAGCAATTTATACATCGTAAGTTTATTGGGCAAAAACGATTCTCGTTGGAGGGTTTAGAGGCATTAATTCCAGCACTAGATACTACCATTGAACACGGCTCGGAGTATGGAGCAGAGGAGTTTGTGATTGGAATGGCGCATCGTGGACGTTTGAACGTTATTACCAACATAATGGGTAAACCCTACGAGAATGTGTTTGCTGAGTTTATGGGCGAAAAGTACGACGATGAATCATCGTTGGGCGATGTGAAGTACCATTTGGGCTATAGCAACACAATTACAACCGATAAGGGTAAGAATATTCGGTTGAATCTTGTTCCAAATCCATCGCACTTGGAAACTGTTGGGCCTATTGCCGAGGGAATTTCGCGTGCAAGAATAGAGAAATTCTACAATAACGATTACAGCAAGCTTATACCTATTATTATTCACGGCGATGCAGCGGTAGCAGTACAAGGTGTAGTTTATGAAACCATACAGATGTCGCAGCTTGCGGGCTATACCACAGGTGGAACAATTCACCTTGTGCTTAACAATCAGGTTGGTTTTACCACTAATTATATAGAAGCTCGAAGTAGTACCTACAGCACCGATGTGGCAAAGGTAACGCGATGTCCTGTTTTTCACGTAAATGCCGATGACCCAGAAGCATTGGTTCACACCATTCAAATAGCTGTGGAGTACAGGCAAACTTTCCATACCGATGTTTTTATTGATATTCTGGGGTATAGGAGATATGGACATAACGAGGGCGATGAACCTCGTTTTACACAGCCAGTTCTGTACGATTTAATCGCCAAGCATCCTAACGTTAGGGATTTTTACGCGTCAAGGTTGATAGATAAAAGTGTAATCAATACTGATGAAGTGAAGGAGGAGAAGCAGAAGTTCGATACACTTCTCGAAGAACGCTTAGAAATAGCCAAGAGCAACACCAAAATAAAGATTCTGAAGTTTTTACCCGAAACCTGGAAGGATTTTAGATTCTCAAATTCTGCAGATTTTGTTGAATCGCCCGAGACGAAAGTTTCGGTCGATAGTATCAATAAGGTTGCAAAGGCTTTAAATACATTGCCTGCCGATAAGGAATTCTTTAAAAAGTTAACTAAGATAATTGAGGAGCGTGCTGAGTTAATTAAATCGGGAAAGGTAGATTGGGCTTTGGGTGAGTTAATTGCATACGGCACTTTACTGCTGGAAGGGCATTCAGTCCGTTTGAGTGGACAGGATTCGGAACGCGGAACATTCTCGCATCGACATTCGGCTTACAACGTAGCAAATACCGAGGAGAAGTACTATCCGTTGAATCATATTGACCCAAGTCAGGCTCAATTCAATGTGCTTAACAGCTTATTGTCGGAATACGGTGTAATGGGATTTGAGTACGGGTATTCAGTTGCATTGCCCGAAGCGCTTACAATTTGGGAAGCACAGTTCGGCGATTTCCATAATGTTGCACAGGTGATAATTGACCAGTATATTAGCTCTGCAGAGGATAAATGGGGGTTGCAATCGGGATTGGTGTTGCTGCTTCCTCACGGATTCGAGGGGCAAGGGCCTGAGCATTCTAGTGCAAGGATTGAGCGATTCTTGACCCTTACTGCACGGAATAATATGCAAATTGCCAATTGTACAACCTCTGCAAATTTTTTTCACATACTGCGACGTCAGGTAAAACGCGATTTCCGAACTCCATTGGTTGTATTCACACCTAAGAGTGCGTTACGTCATCCACAAACCATATCGGATATTACCGAGTTAACTAGCGGTAAGTTCCACGAGGTTATTGATGATATTAATGTTGATGAGAAAGTTGTTAGTAGAGTTGTTTTCTGCTCAGGAAAAATATATTTCGATTTATTGCAACGCAAGAAGGAACTGGAAGTGAATGATATCGCCCTTGTTAGAGTTGAACAACTCTATCCGTTCCCAATAAGCCAGATAGAGCGTGTAATTGATAGGTATCTCAATGCAAAGAAATGGCTTTGGGTTCAGGAGGAGCCTCAGAATATGGGTGCTTGGAATTTTATTAAGGAAAATCTTATACAAGTTCCATTGGAGTTGATTTCCAGAGCGCCGAGCGGAAGCCCTGCCGTTGGTTTAAGTAAGATTCACGCTATAGAGCAGGCCGATATTATTGGCAAGGTATTTCGTAAATGCACCTGCGAGTTGAAGAATAAGTACTGTGGATTGCAGTGCGAGGAAGGCTCTAAACGGTTTGAACGCCAAAAGCAACATGAGTATCTTGAGAAAAAGAGTTAGAATAAAATATTTTCTCTTTTAACAGTTAACGATTAACGTTTCACCTATGATTATTGAAGTTCGAATTCCAAGTCCCGGAGAGTCAATTAGCGAGGTTGAATTAACCCGCTGGTTGGTTGAAAATGGGACAATAGTTAGTAAAGACCAAGAGGTTGCTGAAATTGAATCGGAGAAGGCAACTCTTCCAATAATTGCACCTGAATCTGGAAAATTAAATATACTGGTTGGACAAGGTAGTGCTGTTAAAGTAAATGCTATTGCCTGTACCATTGACACTTCTGTTGCTGATAGCGCAGAGGTGAAAGATAAATCAGTTGAGCATCCACCTCAGGTAAAAGAAGAAGTTAAACCAAGGGAAACTACTTCAAATACCGAGGTCACGGTAGTTGAAGGAAATATCAAAGTTACGCCTTTGGCAAAACAGATTATGGCTGACAGTAATCTTTCAGTTGATGATATAATAAATGGACTCCGACGAATTACTGCTCAAGATGTTGAGTTGGTTAAGAATCAATCTAATCAAACAACTCCAATTCCTGTTCAATCAAGGATTTCAACCGAAAGGGTAGAGGAGCGAGCCAAAATGTCGCAGTTGAGGAAGAAGGTGAGCGAACGATTGGTATCGGTTAAGAACCAAACCGCAATGCTGACCACGTTCAACGAGGTTGATATGAGCCGTGTTATGGAAATACGCGCTAAGTATCAGCATGAGTTCAAGGAAAAGTACGGAGTTAAGTTGGGGTTAATGTCGTTTTTCACAAAGGCTGTGGTTGAAGCATTAAAACTTCATCCTATGACCAATTCCTATATTGATGGAGAGGAAATTGTAACTCCAAACTATTACGATATTGGTGTTGCTGTTCAGGCACCTAAAGGCTTAATGGTTCCTGTACTTCGGAATGTTGAAGGTATGAGTTTTGCTCAAATTGAGCAGGGTATTCAGGAGTTAGCAAATAGAGCGCGTTCAGGAAAAATTACCTTGGACGAGTTGAATGGTGGAACATTTACAATTACCAATGGCGGAATTTTTGGTTCAATGCTTTCCACTCCGATTCTAAATCCCCCGCAATCGGGAATTTTAGGAATGCACAATATAGCCGACAGGCCAGTTGCCGTTAACGGCAAGGTGGAAATCCGACCAATTATGTACGTGGCCTTATCGTACGACCATAGAATAATTGATGGAAAAGACTCAGCCTCATTTCTGATGGACGTTAAGCGAATGATAGAAAATCCGGAAGCAATTCTGTTTGGTGGCGGTAGTTTGGATAAGAAACTAATAGGATTATAAAATAAGAAAGCGGCTTTAAATGCCGCTTTTCTTTTGATGTACTAATTTGTTAGTCATTAAATTCCTCAATCTCAAAGGCTAGTTTCATAACCTTACTTATTCTACCCTCGGTATCCCTAACAGGGATATAGGTTTCCAGTAGTTCAATGGTTCGTCCTTGCCAGTTGATTTTTGATTTGGTTTTTTTTGCCATTCCAGCCTTCAGGTTATCCCAGAAAATACCGTATTCTTTTTTCTGTTGTTCGGTAAGAACAAGGTTGTTGGAGTGGTGTGAGCCAATAATTTGATCGCGTGGTACGCCAATAAGTTGAAGGAATGCATCGTTTACATTGATAATGTTACCACCAAGGTCATACTCAATAACGTAAGCTGATGAGTTAATTGAGTGAAGGAATCCTTCAATCTCGCCCGATTTGCGTGTAACTTCCTCCTGAGTTGCTTGAAGTTCTTCCATATTCTGGCGCATCTCTTCTTCCTGAGCTTTCATCTCCTCAGCCTGCATTTGCGACTGCTCCAAAAGCATTTTTGTACGAGCATTAATCTTAACCGAAAGAATTGTTGATGCAATACTTTCAGCAATTTTCTCTACGAACTCAATCTCAAACTTTTCAAGAACTTTGAACGATGCCATTTCAATTACGCCCAGCACTTCTTCCTCATGTTTTAGTGGAACAAGAACTACACAGCGTGGGTTAGACTCGCCTAATCCGGATGAAATCATCACATAATCATCAGGAACCTCGGTCATAAATATGGTTTCACGTTCCATTGCACAGGCACCAACAAGGCCTTCGCCTTTTTCGAGTTGTTTTGTAATATATTTCTTTCTATCCCAAGCAAAAGCAGAAACTAGCTCAAAGTATTGGTTATATTTATCCTCTTCGTTCCAAAGGAAAATGCCACCTTGGTTAGCACCAACGTATTTTACTAGTCCTACAATAACGGTATCGCAAAGTTTTTGCAAGTCGTTGTTATTTTGACGGAGTATTTCGCCAAACTTAGCGTATCCTTCATTTGCCCAAGACCGTTTTTTGTCATCAACTTTGCGTTTATCTTCCTCAAGTGCAGCATTACGCAAACTTTCACGCATATACTGAAGCGATTTGCCGAGAACATCTTTCTCACTTAACAATTCTAGAGATGAATCGTAATTTCCTTTACCAATTTGGTTTGCAAAATCGGTTTTCTGGTTTAGACCTTCAATTGAGGTGTTGAGTGCAATGGCCATTTCCTCAATTTCATCACCAGTGTTTAGGTTAACGATAAGTTCGTTGGAAATTTCGCCTTTTGCAATTCTTTTTAAGATTTCAGTAATCCTTCTAATTGGCTTAGTTAAATTATCGGAAATGAAAAGCAGTACAAATACCATTAAGAATAAGCCAATAATACTAACTCCAAGAGAGATATATAGTGTTTTTTTTGCACTAGCTGTAATTACATCAAGCGGTGCAGAAAGTACAAATGCCCAAGGGGTGTTTGTTTTACCTGCAATAATTGGGGCATAACAAATAAGGTGTTTCTTGCCGTTTTCATCTAGTTTGATGAAGTTAAACTCTTCTCCTTTTTGAATGCGTTCAAGTAGATTTTGATTTTGAGCATCTTCAGTAAAGACTTCGGAAATATTTTTAAAAATTAATTCTTTGTTAGGATGACCCGCAATTATTCCAGTATTTGAAACAAGGAATGCGTAACTTCCAGAAACAGGTTTAATTTTAGAAACCATTTCCTGTAAACTCTCCAACCCTTGGTCTGTTGCAATAATTCCACTGAAAGTACTATTAATATATATAGGCGAACTATAAGTAATCATTAACTTAACGTCAGATTTCCCTTTGGTTACTTGGTCTACATAAGGTTCCCAAATGGCTTCAATTCCTTTTTTCTTATATGCTCCGTAAATGGGAGGATCGCCAGCAATACTTCTTTGGTCGTATAACCATTTTAGTTGAGTTCCTTCACGCCAAGTGGTTATGACAAAACGCCCGTAATCCTTATCGTATCCAGGAACATACGATTTATACTCCCAACTATCCCATAAAGAGTAGACCTGTGGGTTTTCCCTTAATACAGGAAGATACATCTCAAGGAATAACTTTTTCCATTGTTCATGTGGCATATCCTTATAAACTGTAAATGCCTGTGAAAGAGTTCTGACTAAAGAAAGTTCACGCTCAAAAACTCCAGCAATTTCATTGGCAGTTACCTTGGCAGAAAGTTGGGTTTTAAGAATGGCATCGTCGTAAATTGTTTTACGCGAGTTGGAAAGAATGAAACCAACAGATACAATGTATAGTAAGGCTGTAAAAGTCAGAATGTAAAGTAGAATTTTCTGACGGATTTTAAGTTTACGGCTCATAGTTTTTGGAATTTAGTGCTAAACATATAACTTTTCTTGAAAAATAACAATGTTTTGAGTAAAATAGTGGCTGTTTAAACCTTTTTTTATTTTGTCGTCAAATAACCATAACTAACCCTAATTTATTTATGAAAAGAATTATTAAAAATTTTCTTTTAGGGATTTCACTTTTATTAATCCCTACATTACTGTTTGCACAGGAATACAAGTATGAGTCTGTTTCTGGAGATCCTTTGAATGCTCGCATATATACATTAAGCAATGGACTTAAGGTATACATGTCGGTTGTTAAGGATGAACCCCGTATTCAAACTTTTATTCCTGTTCGCGTTGGAAGTAAAAACGATCCAAAAGAAACTACTGGTCTTGCTCATTACTTTGAACATATGATGTTTAAAGGAACTCCCGAATTTGGCACTATGGATTGGGAAAAGGAAAAGGTTTTGATTGAAAAAATTGAATCTTTATTTGAAGTTTACCGAGTTGAGACCGATCCTGAAAAAAGAGCGGCAATCTATCATGTAATTGATAGTATATCCTACGAGGCATCAAAGTTAGCCATTCCTAATGAGTACGATAAGTTAATGTCGGCAATTGGTTCAACAGGAACAAATGCGGGCACATCTAACGATTATACTGTTTATATAGAGAATATTCCAAACAATCAACTAGAGAATTGGGCATCAATTCAATCTAAACGTTTCAATCAAAACGTTCTTCGTCTGTTCCATACAGAGTTAGAGACTGTTTATGAGGAGAAAAATATGTCTCTTACCAATGATGGTCGTAAAGCCAGCGAGTTGATGATGAAAGGATTATTCCCTAACCACCCATACGGTCAACAAACCACTCTTGGCGAGGCTGAGCATTTGAAAAACCCTTCGATGAAGAATATTCGTGAGTTCTTTGCAAAGTACTATGTTCCCAACAATATGGCTGTTGTATTAGCTGGCGATTTTAATCCCGATGAGGCTATAAAAATTGTAGACAAGTATTTTGGCATTTTAAAACCTGTTGAAATACCTGAGTTTAAATTTAAACCCGAGGAGCCAATAATAGCGCCAGTAGTTTTAGAAACAACAGGCCTAGAGGCTGAGAATGTTAGCATTGGTTTTCGTTTCAACGGTGCAAACTCATCCGACAAGGATATGCTAGATCTTATCTCTTCAATCCTATTCAATCGTAAGGCTGGTTTGGTTGATTTGAATATTAACAAGAAACAGTTAACTCTTGGTTGTTCTGCATTTGGTAGATCAATGGTTGATTACTCAATGCTTCAACTTTCTGGTAGAAATAAAAAAGGACAAAGCCTTGATG
>JAEXVC010000123.1 GCA_023406715.1 Bacteroidota bacterium
TCCTCTATAAGTGCTCCTAATCCCCTTCCTAAAGCCATTTTTTTTGACATATCTAAATTCTCCTGCCTTATGTATTATTGCTGTTCAGCCACCTTGTAATCGATGCTGGTCATGTTGTTTTTTTGCAGTAACTCGCGAGCTAAGTTGATATAGTTAGCAGAGCCAGTTGATGCTGCATCGTATAGAATTACAGGCTTGCCGTAACTTGGCGCTTCACTTAACTTGATGTTACGTTGAATAATGGTTTCAAAAACCATTTGCTGGAAGTGTTTCTTAACCTCTTCAACAACTTGGTTTGATAGGCGTAAGCGAGCATCGTACATGGTAAGTAGGAAGCCCTCAATTTGTAACTCTGGGTTTAACCGGGTTTGAATAATTTTGATTGTATTCAAAAGTTTTCCAAGCCCTTCTAGCGCAAAGTACTCGCACTGTACGGGAATAATTACAGAATCGGCCGCGCTAAGTGCGTTAACTGTGATAAGTCCAAGTGAGGGAGAGCAGTCGATAAGTACAAAATCGTAATCGTCCTTTACCTTCTCAATAACACCTTTAAGGATTTTTTCACGGTTAGGCATGTTGAGCATTTCAATCTCAGCACCTACTAGGTCTATATGTGAGGGAATTAAATCCAATCCCTTAATTTCGCTATTTAAAATGATGTCTTTGGGGTTAACTTCGTCAACCATGCATTCGTAAATGCTGGTTTTGATGTTTCTTAAGTCGAAACCAGTTCCTGAAGTGGCGTTAGCCTGGGGGTCAGCATCTATAAGCAGAACTTTTTTCTCAAGAACCGCTAAACTAGCTGCAAGATTGATGGCCGAAGTGGTTTTACCTACTCCGCCTTTTTGGTTTGCTAATGCAATTACTTTTGCCATTTTCTATGGTTTTTAAACAGGGGTCAAAAATACACATCCTAAATTTACCAATCAAAGCTCCAAACGTTTTGAATATGAACAAAAATTGGCTTGTTACTAACAGGTTATTAACAATTCGTTTAAACCCTCAGCATCCGCAAAAATAGAAAATCTTTTTGAATATCCGTGGGTAAATTTTACACACAAACGTCTATTTAATTCAATGTATTATATTTGCACCCACAAACTCGATGCATAAATTTTAAGTTATTGAAAAATAGTTGGTTTATAGTGGTCAATCCCCGTGCAGGTGGTGGCAAAGGAAGGGTTGATTGGCCTACAATTGAAGCATTGCTCAAGGCCTATGAGGTTGAGTTCGACTATGCTTTTACCGAGCATAAGCATCACGCTGTAGAGATTGCCGTAAAGGCTATTAATAATGGCTATAAAAAAATTATTGCCGTTGGTGGAGATGGTACGCTTAACGAGGTTGTTAATGGGATTTTCATTCAGAAGAAGTTCTCCCCGCTGGAAATTGTTGTAGGAGTAATTGCCGTTGGTACGGGTAACGACTGGTTTAGGATGTACGATATTCCTCTTGGTTACGAGGAGTGCGTTAAGGCAATAAAGGCTGAATATGTGTTTAAGCAGGACGTTGGAAAGGTAGAGTACTGGGAATCGATGGTGCAGCACAGCCGATATTTTGTTAATGCTGCAGGTATTGGGTTCGATGCCGAAGTGGCACAACGTACCAATCGGCTTAAGGATTTGGGTAGGAGAGGCGCAGTACTTTATATGCTAAGTTTGCTTAAGGCATTGCTGGGTTATCATCATACCAAAGTTAATGTTTCGGTTGATGGAGCAAGTGTGCAGGAGAACGCATTTAGCTTAACGCTGGGGATAGGTAGGTTTAATGGTGCAGGAATGATGCAGGTTCCCAACGCTGTGGCCAACGACGGTTTGTACGATATTACGCTGATTAAAAAGATTAGCAAACTGGGCGTTGTTAAGAATATTCATAGGCTTTACAATGGTTCAATACTGAATCATCCCAAAATATCGAGTTACCGAGGCTCTGTTATCGAAATAAAGAGTGAACCTCCCATTAAGCTCGAGGCCGATGGGGAGTCGTTGGGCGAATCGCCCTTCCGTTTTACAATTTTGCCCGAGGCTATTAATGTGGTTGTGAGCGAGGGATTTATTTCCCAGTTTAAATCGAACCCAGATGTTTACTCAGCAAGCGCTGTGTAATTAAATATTCTTTGTTGAAGTTAGCAATATTTTACTGTTTTGAGTGTTTTAGTATTGTTAGCCCAATATTTTTTGAAGTGAGATTTTTTCCAATGCTTAGACGATTCTTTTTAATATCGATATTTTGCGGACTGACTGTAGGCTCTATTCTAGCACAGGTTGGCGGGCGTGGCACCTATCAGTTTTTAGGGTTGCCAACCTCGGCTCGTGCAACTGCATTGGGCGGAAAGGTTGTTGCATTGGATGAGCCTGACCTATCGTTGGTTGCCCAGAATCCTTCGTTGCTCGATTCGAGCATGCATAATGGCTTAACTTTGTCGTACGTTAATTACTATTCCGATATTAGTTACGGAACCTTTTCGTATGCTAGGAATTATGGCAAGCTAGGAACATTCGCTGTTGGGGGGCAAAGGATTGGCTATGGTTCGTTCCTTAGAGCCGATGAGGCAGGAGTTCAGAGCGGAACCTTTACGGCTTCGGAAATGGCTTTTAGTTTTTCGTATTCCAGAATTATTGATACTTGCTTTAGCGTTGGCGTTAGTTTTAAGCCAATTTACTCTCATTTGGAGAGTTACACCTCTTGGGGCATAGCATTCGATTTTGCAGGTAGCTACCGTTCCGATAATGGGCTTTTCTCCGCAGGGTTGATATTTAAGAATGTTGGATCAATGGTTAAATCGTACACTCCAGGAACCTACGAGCCATTGCCGTTTGAAATTATTGCCGGCATTAGCAAGAAGTTAGCTCATGCCCCATTCCGATTTGTGATTACATTCCAGCAGTTGCAGAATATGAGTCTTTACTATAAAACTGATGATTTTACTGAGACGTCTGTGTTTGAGGAATCCGAAAAGAAATCGGATGGAACCATTGGAAAGATAGGGAAAGAAATTATTAGCCACGTAATTTTAGGTGCAGAATTCGTTCCAATTCGCAATTTCTATTTGCGTTTTGGGTATAATTATCAGCGCAGAAATGAACTTAAAATTCAGGAAAAAGTCTCTTCTGTTGGTTTTAGTTGGGGTATCGGGGTTAAAATTTCAAAATTTCATATTAACTTTAGTAGAGCTAGGCTTCATTTAGCAGGAGCCACCAACCATTTTACAATTACAACTGATTTAACAAAGTTATTCAATGTCAAATAAAAGAAGCCATAACGCAGTTATGGCTTCTTTTGCTTTTCCAAACTAACTTTTATACAAACAACTTAATTAGCAGATATAGCAATCCAGATACTACCATTGTCATTGGTATAGTCAAAATCCACGCACCAATAATCCCTTGAGCAACCTTCCATCTAACAGCAGAAACTCTTCTGGTTATTCCTACACCCATAATTGCTCCAGAAATGGTATGTGTTGTACTTACAGGTATTCCCATAAACGAGGACATAGCCAATGTCATTGCGCCTGCAGTTTCGGCGCTGAAACCATGTACAGGCTTTAAATCTGTAAGGTTTACACCCATAGTTTTAATTACCTTCCACCCTCCGGTTAAAGTTCCTAAAGCAATTGCAATGTAACAAGAGAATACAACCCATTGTGGAACATAGAATTCTGGGCCTAGATAGCCCAAGCTAAAAAGAAGAACGGCAATTATACCCATTGTTTTTTGAGCATCGTTTCCACCATGTCCTAGGCTAAAGAATGCCGAGGATAGTAACTGCAAATAACGGAACCAATGATCAACACTTCCAGGCTTTTTATTTCTCAATAGCCAGTAGGTTAAAACCATTAGTAAATACCCCAGTACAAAACCAATGATGGGGGAAAGGATAATAAATACCGAAACCTTTATTATCCCAGCAGCAACTACAGCACTAGGACCATGAAAGAAAAGTGCTGGGCCGACCATACCTCCAATTAGTGAGTGAGATACACTTATAGGTAATCCAAAATGTGTGCAAATATAAACCCAGAGTGCTGCGCCAATAAGTGCCGAAAATATAAACCAAGGCTCAATAACAGTAGGGTCTACGATTCCCTTACCCATGGTATTTGCAATATGAAGTCCAAATAGAAAGTAGGCTGCAAAATTGAAGAAAGCAGCCCAAAGAACAGCCATGAATGGAGATAAAACTCGGGTAGCAACAACTGTGGCCACAGAGTTTGCTGCATCATTCATTCCATTTAAGAAATCATATATAAGCGCAATTGCAATTATAGTAATTACGAGGACTGTCATACAATTACGCTTGTTTGATTAGAATTGACTTCAGCACGTCAGAAGCGTCCTCCAGTTTATCGGTAGCCTCTTCCAGAACAATTAATATTTCTTTCTTTTTGATTAATTCAATTGTATTGGTTTCGTTTTCGAATAGATGAGAAATGCCTTGGTGATAAATGTCATCCGATAAGTTTTCGATATCATTAATCTTAATACAAGCCTCTTTAATTTTTGCAGGTTTTTTAATTTCTTCAATATGGTCAATAGCGTATTTTAATGATACACTTCCTTCGTGGATTAATTCTGCCAATTTGTTGAATTCAGTTGGAATTGTTTGAGGTTTGTACATAATTATTCTCTGTGCTGATCCATTAATGTAATCAACCACATCATCTATCGATGAAATTAAGGCATGAATATCCTCCCTGTCAAAGGGTGTAATAAATGATTGGTTCAATAGATCAAACATTTCATGGGTCATATTATCACCCTTCCTTTCCAATTCTTTTATTTGATCTTTAATCTTTATTCGCTCATCCCAACCTGAAGCTTTCATCATATCGCAAAGCAGAACCGATGTGTCAACTAAGTTGGCTGCGGCCATTTTAAAGTGAGGATAAAATGTTGTATCCTTTGGAACTAGAATTTGGAAGAATCGATTTAAACCCATACTGATTATTTTTAAAATTTTGAGGTTACAAAGGTGGATTAATCTGAAGAAACCGATGTTAAGTTAATGTTAACTTTTGGTTAATATATTACTATTTTTAAGCATAGTTGCTTGTTATATAGTGATTTAGTTCAAGTGCAAGGGCGTATGGTTGATTAAGATACTTAGGAGGCTTTTAGAAAAAGTGTAATCTGTTTCTTACATTTGCAATTCAAATTATTTGGAGATGAATAAAAGTATAGTAATAGCCATTGATGGATTTTCTTCGTGTGGTAAAAGCACATTTGCAAAACAAATTGCAAAAAAACTCAACTATCTGTTTGTTGATAGTGGTGCAATGTATCGGGCTGTTACTTTGGCGTTTATAAAGCATAATATAATTGAGAAAGGGAAAGTAGATTCTGTTAAATACCTCGATACACTTTCGAAAATTGATGTTGGTTTCGCTTTTAATGATGCTAAAGGCCTTTTTGAGGTAACCTTGGACGGTGTAGTTGTTGAGAACGAAATCAGAAAGCCCGAAGTGGCAAACCTTGTTAGTGTTGTTGCGGCAATTCCAGAGGTTCGCGAACGTATGGTTGAACTTCAACGGAAACTTGGCGAGAAAAAAGGTATAGTAATGGATGGTCGCGATATTGGCACTGTAGTTTTTCCAAATGCTGAACTCAAAATATTTATGACCGCCGACCCAGTTATACGAGCTGAGCGTCGCCTTAAAGAACTCCTCGAAAAAGGCATCAACATAACTCTTGACGAAGTTTTGGCGAATATCAAGGAACGGGACCATTTAGACCAAACCCGCGATGTGTCTCCATTACAAAAGGCCCACGATGCAATTGTTTTGGACAATAGCCATATGACAGTTGAGGAGCAAATGAATTGGGTGGAAAATTTGGTGAAGGAACGAATAGGCCTAAGCCAATAATAATATGTTAAAAAAGGCTTTTAAGAAGGTTCTCAGTTTTGTTGAGACTCAGAAAAGAGAATCAAGAACGATGTCTCTTTTGAATGGACTCGAAAAATCAACCGACAAAGATTTGTCAAGGTTTGCAGAAGTAGTAAAACAAGTTAAGTTAAATACTTTTACGGAGCAGGAATTATCAGCCTTTAGATTAGTCGATGATAAACGACTACAACTACTAAATTCCGATGAAAGTATAGTTGTTCAGGATTTTGGTGCAGGTAATCCAAATTCTAGTAGAACACAAGCGCAAGTTGTTGATGGAGTTAGTGGGTTGGAAGCAATATCGTCTATATGTAAAAATGCATCAACACCAGAAAATCTCGGACGATTACTATTTAAACTGATAGTCGAGTTTAAACCAAAATGTTGCCTAGAGCTGGGTACTAGTCTGGGCATTTCGGCGTCGTATCAGGTTTTAGCGCTAAAAAGTAATGGACAGGGCAGATTTGTTACTATTGAGGGTTCGCAAAGTATTGCCAAAATTGCAGAGCAAACGCTAGAGGAACTGGCATACTCCAATTTTGCTGTTCATGTAGGAAAATTTAAAGATGTTTTACCCTCTATTTTACCCTCTATTTTACCCTCCATGGGTACTGTTGATTTTGTCTTTATTGATGGACATCACGATAAGTTTGCTACCAAGGAATATTTCGAAACAATTTTTCCTTATTTGTCCGAGAAGTCAATTGTGATTTTCGATGATATTGATTGGTCTAAGGGGATGGGTGAGTTTTGGGACGAAATGAATCACGATTCAAGGGTTAAGTTTTCGTTTGATTTATTTAGATGGGGAGTTTGCTTTATCGATAAGCACAATTCAGAATCCAGAACACAATCATATAAAATAATTGTTTAAAACTTTCCTTCTATCAAATTGTTATCATCGCTGAAAAGTCAATGGAATGAAAAGAACTGACTTCATAGTTTCAAAAATGGACTGTCCTTGCGAAGAGCAGATGATTAGGATGGCTCTATATGGTATTGAGGGAATAGCGAAACTAGAATTTGATATACCTAACCGTAAACTCGCAGTTTATCACACAGCAGAGGACTCATTGATTGAAACCAAACTTAGGTCGCTCAACCTTGGGGCTAAGCATATTTCAACAGTTGAATCGTATGCTAGAGAAATATCCGATGAGGGTAATCAACGGAGAATTCTTTGGATTGTTTTGGCAATAAACTTTGGGTTCTTCCTTCTTGAGTTGATTTATGGGATTATTGCTAAATCTGTTGGATTGCTTGGTGATAGTATAGATATGCTTGCCGATGCTTTAGTGTATGGGCTTAGTCTTGTTGCAGTTGCAGGAACAATTGCCTTAAAGAAAAAGGTTGCTGGTGTTGCAGGATATTTCCAGTTAACATTGGCAGTTCTCGGTTTTGCAGAGGTTATTAGGCGATTTTTAGGTGTTGAGCAGATGCCAAATTTTTCAACAATGATTGTAATTTCGTCGATGGCTCTTGTTGGTAACGCTTTAAGCCTTTACTTTTTGCAGAAAGCAAGAAGTAACGAGGTGCATATTAAGGCCAGTATGATATTTACATCTAACGATATTATCGTAAATTTAGGTGTTATAATAGCGGGGCTACTTGTGAGTTGGCTCAATACAAATATTCCAGACCTCATTATTGGGGCTGTAGCATTTGGTTTTGTGTTGGTTGGTTCATTCAGAATTCTTAAATTGTCCAAATAACGATGAGGATTGAAATAGATAATCGTTCAGGGTTTTGCTTTGGTGTAGTTAAGGCAATTCAAGCGGCAGAGAAAAACATTGATGGCAATGATGAATTGTATTGCCTAGGTGATATTGTGCATAATGAGCAGGAAGTTTCAAGACTTGAGAAATTGGGGCTTAAAGTTATATCGCACAATCAACTCAACGATTTAAAAGGGAAACGAGTGCTTATTAGGGCGCATGGTGAGCCACCCTCAACTTACAGCAATGCAAAGGAAAATGGTATCGAAATAATTGATGCAACTTGCCCTGTTGTCCTCAAGTTACAGCAACGTGTTCACAAAGCGTGGCAGGAAATGAAGGCTGTAAATGGAACAGTTATAATCTATGGGAAGAAAGGACACGCCGAGGTTGTTGGTCTATTAGGTCAAACCAATGGCGAAGCGATTGTTGTTGAGAATACGGATGATTTAGCTGGATTAAACTTCTCAGCACCTATTACTATTTTCTCCCAAACCACAAAGGAGCCAGAAATTTTCGCCAAAATAATTGACGAAATAAAATCCCGAATGGGTCTTAACTTTGCGAACGCCGATGTGCCGCTAAAGGTTAACAATACCATTTGCGGGCAGGTGGCCAACCGAAAAAAGGAACTTGCTGATTTTGCAGCTAAACACGATGTTATTGTTTTTGTAAGCGGAATTAAGAGTTCCAACGGCAAAATGCTTTTTGATGCCTGCAAGCAAGCCAATTCTAAATCCTACTTTGTTTCATCGCCAGAAGAATTAAAGTCTGAGTGGTTTATTGGAGCCGAAAGTGTTGGAATTGGAGGAGCAACATCAACACCCCAGTGGTTAATGGAGAGCGTGGCAAAAAACATCGAGGAGTTAAATGTGAGTAAATGTTGATGTTGTTAAATAATTGATAATTAATTAGTTAATAGAATATACGCATATGAATAATTTTAATATTACCGAAATAGCCAGCGCATTTGTTGTACTATTTGCAATTATTGATATTCTGGGTGCAATTCCGGTTCTTTTAAGTTTAAAAAATAAGCAACACCATTTCGATGCTGGCAAAGCTTGTCTTGTATCATTCCTAATGTTCATTCTGTTTTTCTTCGCAGGACGAAGTTTGCTCGCCCTTTTCAATATCGATGTGGCCTCATTCGCATTGGCTGGTTCATTTGTAATCTTTGTGCTGGCTTTAGAGATGATTTTGGGTATCGATATTATTAAGAATGAAGGGAATAATCCAACGGCAACCATTGTTCCAATAGCATTTCCTTTAATTGCTGGCCCTGGAGCTTTAACAACGTTTCTTTCATTGAGGGCCGAGTACCATATGGTGAATAACATTACCGGACTATTACTGAATCTTATCATTGTTTATTTTATTCTACGATATGTTGATAAGGTTGAGCGGATCATGGGCGGCTCAATGATTTTTATCCTGCGAAAATTCTTTGGTGTTATGCTTCTGGCAATTGCTGTTAAAATGTTTGCAACGAATTTTAAGATAATTATTGCTCAGTAGTTTTTCTGATTTTAATAAATGTTTGAGTTATGGATGCGGTTGAAATTATTAAATTGATGGTTGCCCCTGCGGTTATGGTAAACTGTTGTGGGTTGTTTTTGCTTGGAATGAACAATAAATACTCAGTAGTGGTAGGTAGAATTAGAACCTTGGATGAGGAGAAACGGAAGTTAAGGCTGGCTGAGCGTTCTGGAAATATACCTGAGCACGATTCAAAGCGTCTTTCAAGCATTAATCTTCAAACAGGAAAACTAACCTACAGGGTTAAATTGGTGCGCAATGCAGTGGTATCGTACACCCTAGCAGTAGCATTTTTTGTTCTAAATTGCATATCCATTGGACTTAGCGAACTTTACAATCTTAGTAGTTCAATGTCGTCACTATCGGTTATTCTATTCTTTATTGGGTTGATATTTGTTTTTCTAGGCGTTGGCTTTGCCACAAAAGAGGTAATTAAGGGCTATGAGATTGTGAAGATTGAGGTTGCCGATTTACAATAACTAAACCTATCATCAACTAAAATCTCTATCTTAGCATCACTTTAGACTTTACTCTATGCCCGAGAATTGGTTTGTTGATGTAGTTCTTCCTTTAGCATTACCTAAAACCTACACCTACTCAATTTCCAGCAGTTTGGCTGGCGAAATTAAGGTTGGGATGAGGGTTGTGGTATCGTTCGGGAAGAAAAAACTATACGCAGCCTTAGTGTATAGAGTGCATCAGCAGGCTCCTGAAAAGTATCAAACCAAGGATATTCTCCAGCTAATTGACGAAACACCAATTGTTTTACCCACTCAGTTAAAATTCTGGGAGTGGATTGCCGATTACTATATGTGCACACTCGGCGAGGTAATGAAGGCCGCTTTGCCTTCTGCACTAAAGATGGAGAGCGATACATACATTGGAAGAACCGAACTTGAGGATATCGACCTAACCGATAATGAGCAAATCATATTACATCTGCTCGATAGCAAGAAAAAACTCACCATTCAGGATATTGTCTCCAAAGTGGATTTTAAAAATCCAATGGGTGTAATAAAATCCCTGTTGAACAAGCAGGCAATTAGCATTAACGAGGAGATAGAGAACGACTATCAACCCAAGATTGAGTATTTCATTTCGCTTTCGCAGGAGTATAGGACAAACGATTCATTAAACACCCTTCTTGAAGGAATGAAACGTGCACCTGCTCAGCAAAAACTTATTCTTGCACTACTCTCGCTGTCCGATAATCCCAAGGAAATGTTAAATTTCAGGGTTTCCAAGAAATTGATTCAGGAAAGGGTTGATGTGAGCACCGGTGTGCTGGCGGCACTTATTCAAAAAGGAGTTTTGGTACAGGAGGAGCTAACGGTTTCCAGATTATCATCCAGCAACAATGATATATTCCGACCAGCCAATCTGAATAAAACGCAAAAAGAAGCGTTGCTTAGCATTCAGGAGATGTTTCAAACACAGAATGTTGTGTTGCTTCACGGTGTAACATCGAGCGGGAAAACCGAGGTTTACATTCATTTAATTCAGGATGCAATAAGTAAAGGTCAACAAGTACTGTATCTGTTGCCCGAGATAGCGCTTACAGCGCAAATTATCAATAGGCTTAGGAAGATATTTGGCAATAGAGTTGGTGTATATCACTCAAAATTCAGCGATTCGCAACGCGTCGAGGTTTACAATGGTGTTCTGGCAACTGAAACCAACCTCGCAAACTTCGATATAATTCTTGGTGTGCGTTCATCGGTCTTTCTGCCATACCGTAACTTAGGGTTGATTATTGTTGATGAGGAGCACGAGAACACCTATAAGCAGTATAATCCCGCACCTCGATACAATGCGCGCGATGCGGCCATTGTGCTGGCTTCAATTCATAATGCCAAAGTTTTGCTAGGAACAGCAACGCCTTCAATTGAGACTTATTTCAACGCTCGCACAGGGAAGTATGGCTTGGTGGAACTATCGGAACGTTACTTGGGAATGGAACTTCCCGAGATAAGAGTTGTTGATGTTCGCGATGCCAGAAAGCGTAAGCAGATGAAATCGCATTTCAGCGATGTGCTGCTGAGAGAGATTGATAGTGCGCTATCCAATAATGAACAGGTTATCCTGTTTCAAAACCGAAGGGGCTTTGCGCCATTCATAGAGTGTGGCGAATGTGCTTGGGTTCCGCACTGCGAGCATTGCGATGTTACTTTAACCTACCATAAATCCACCAACCAATTAGTTTGCCATTACTGCGGATTCTCGTACCAACAACCGCACGAGTGTTTAGCCTGTGGCAGCAGCAACCTTCAACCTAAAGGTTTTGGAACGGAGAAAGTGGAGGACGAACTTAGCATCTTCTTTCCTAACGCTGTAATTGAACGTGTCGATTTGGACTCAACCCGCTCCCGAACAGCATTCGAGCGGATTATTGGCGATTTTGAATCGGGGCATATCAATATCCTTATCGGAACACAGATGATTACAAAGGGGCTTGATTTTGACAGGGTTAGTTTAGTTGGTATTTTGAATGCCGATAATATGCTTAATTTCCCTGATTTCAGAGCGTTTGAACGTAGTTATCAATTAATGTCACAAGTTAGTGGACGAGCTGGCCGTAAAGGTCGAAAGGGCTTGGTTATTATGCAAACCGCGCAGCCAGAACACCCTGTAATAAACCAAATTATCCAGCACGATTACTTGGAGCATTACGCATCGCAAATTGAGGAACGTAAGAATTTTCATTATCCCCCATACTATAGGCTAATTAACATCTCTTTAAAACATAAGGATAAAGAGTTACTCAACCAAGCATCGGATTTTGTGGCTAAAGGTTTAAGACATAATTTGGGCGATAATGTACTAGGCCCCGAACCGCCTTTAATTGGTAGGGTTCAAGGTTTATTCATAATGAATATTCTAGTAAAAATTAATAGAGAACAGCCCTTAGCTAGAATTAAGGAACTGATAAACTATTACATAAACGGATTAAAGCAGCGCAAGGAACTATACGCTTTAGTTGTATCTATAGATGTTGACCCGCAGTAATCTTTTACAAATAATCCGATTTAGAAATATAGTTTGCCGTGAAGGGTGCAATTGCCCTTTGATATATTCCCTGTACATAGGCTATTGCCATTCCGTAGTTTGTGACCGGAATTCCTGCATCAATAGCAGGTATTAATCTGTTGATTATTTGTTTACGGGTTATCATACAGCCACCACACTGAATAACCAATGAGTATTCCTTAATATCCCGAGGAAGTTTATCAAGCCCAGCAACCACATCGTATTCAAGTTGCTTTCCTATAAAGTTCGATATCCAGCGGGGAATTTTAACCCGCCCAATATCATCGCACGATGTATGGTGCGTACAACTTTCGAGCAGAAGAATTCTGTCGCCATTCTTTAGCTCCGAAATTTTAGGTGTCCCTTTAATATAATTGTCGAAATCGCCCTTAAATCGAGCCAAAAGAATACTAAAGCTGGTAAGTGGTATATCCTTTGGGATTGATGCATCGGCCTTCACGAATATCTGGCTATCGGTAATGGCTAACGCTGGTTTAATTTGCGTTTTACGAAGGAAAGCATCAACCTCACGCTCTTTTAAAACTATAGCCACTGCATCGTTGTCAAGTATATCACGTATGGCTTGAACCTGTGGTAAAATAATCCTCCCTGCGGGAGCTTCAACATCAATTGGGGTTATTAGCAGAACCAAGTCGCCGTAGTTTATTAAATCGCCCAGTAGGGTAGGGGTTTTGTAGGACGACTCTGGAATTGCAACCCTTATCGAATTAATAAGTTTATCTATGCAGTTTTTATCATTAGTGCTGGTTTCAACCAATCCTTTATGTTTTTTCCCTTCAACAGAACTCTTAAAAGTTGTTGTGGCTGGCTCAATGTCTGTTTTGTTATGAACAACAATAAATGGCGTGTCGGTCTTACTGAATTCATCAACAAGTAAATCCTCATTTTCGCCCCAAACATTATTTGTAGTTACAAGAATTGCTAGGTCGATATGTTTAATTGATTCTAGAGTTTTTTCTATGCGTTTTTGTCCAAGTTCCCCAATATCGTCAATTCCCGCAGTATCAATAAGAATCACAGGGCCAAAGCCTGTAATTTCGAATGATTTTTTAACTGGGTCGGTGGTTGTTCCAGCAAAATCTGAAACAATTGCAACATTTTGCCCTGCAAGCAAATTAATTAAAGAACTCTTGCCGTTATTCCTTCTTCCGTATATTCCAATATGTGGTTTGGATTCTTTGCCTTTAGTCATTAATCTTGTTTTAAGAATACAAATATATCTCTTTAAACTTCATCTTTACAACGTTTAAAAACCATAAGAGTTTAATTTTAATAATTTAAAAGATAGAGGGATAACTTCGAAAAAAGATTAGTAAATTGCATTGATTTTTCGAACAAATAAGAGAACCGTTAAACTTAAATCTATAGAAAATGAGTAAAAAAATTATTGCCATTCTTGTTGCAATTATGGTCATTGGCGCTGCTGAATCCAAAGCACAAATAGGT
>JAEXVC010000147.1 GCA_023406715.1 Bacteroidota bacterium
GTAAGTGGCAACTCCTGAATTGGATGTAACAACAGCCTTAAAGTAATCAATAGAAATAGAATTGATTTCGGAAAATGGACGGTCAACCTCAACCCATCCAAAGCCATTGTTTCTCCATACAATATCATTAGATGACCCTTGATCTTCAACCGCAAAAATAGCTTCGGAAGTTGCCGATATGCCAACACACTCTTTTTCTGGATCAGAAAAAAAATCTTGTTTTGACCACCTCTCAAAACTTACTAAAAGAGGGTCGGTAGTTTCTGCCGTCAGAACTCCCTTTTCGGTTGCAACCCAAAAACTATTACTATAAACTGCCAAAGAATTAACTCTCAGGTTTTGACCACCATCTCCAAGGAAATAGGTGTCTTTTACCTCTTTTTTTGAAGGATCAACAACCACTATTCCAAAATCAGTGGAAATATATATTTTATCCTGATAGAACAAAAAATTATTTATAACCTTACTCCCCGATAATATTTTTTCTTTAATATCAGGAATATTTACAATTCTATCGTTATAAATTAAATCTATATTGCCATTCTCGTAACCAACTACTAGAATTTTATCAGCACCCCCAAACGCAATTGCAGTAATTCCTACATCGGTCAATCCATTAACCTTGGTAATTTTATCAATCTCGCCATTATTGTATATAATTATACCTGTTTGAGTAGCACAAAACACCTTGTTGTCACCCGTAGTAACATATTTTCCCTCGTTAAAAGAAAAATGGTCGCGCCATTTTCCATGCGGCACTTGCGGAAAGCCACCCGAAAAAATCATCATCAGCGGCAGCGATAAAAGTATAGTCCTAAACATACTAGATAGTTTTAGGGATAAACTCACAAATTACCAATTTATTTTGTTTCTGGGGATTAAATAGACTTAAGAAAATCGACCAACTTTGCAACAGCACGGCCACGATGACTTATCTGATTTTTCAATTCTAAAGGCATCTCGGCAAATGTTTGGCTATATCCTTCGGGTAAAAAAATTGGATCGTAACCAAAACCATCGCTTCCCCTACCTTTATCAATAATTTCACCGTCAACCTTACCTTCGAACAGATACTCGTTTCCGTCAAGAATTAGGGCAATTACAGTTCGAAATTGTGCGCGTCTGTTTTTAACTCCGCTAAGATTTTGGAGAAGTTTAACAATGTTATCGTGCGGATTCTTTGCCTCACCAGCATAACGGGCACTATAAACACCGGGCTCTCCATTTAGCGCATCCACCTCAAGTCCCGTGTCGTCGGCAAAACAGTTATACCCTAATCTTGAATTGATGTAGCGAGCCTTTTGCAGGGCATTATCCTGAAGAGTATCGAAATCCTCTGGGATTTCTTCATCAAAACCAATATCAGTTAAAGAAAGCAACTTGAAATGGTTACCTAGCAAAGCCTGTACCTCTTTTAATTTGTGTTGATTATTAGTTGCAAAAACCAACTCAACAAAATCATTATGCATAAGATTACTGCGGATTAACGCTCATAACGGGTATATGACGTGCGTTGGCAAGTATATACTGCTCAAGAGGTTCAACAATAAACTCTCCTTCCCTATCCAATGGAGTAGTCATTAAAACTATAAGATCTGCTCTAATGTTTACGGCCATCTCGAGGATTTCTTGGTCATAAGGTTTAACCCCAGGAGTGGTATACTCAACATACTTTGCACCCTTCTGGTCAAGGAATTTTCTGGCAGAAGCCATATTAATATCAATTTTGGCTAGCAACTCAGGGTCAGAAACATTAGGCTTAATTAAGTGAAAGCGAGACAGGTAATAATCGCAGAAATATGATATCCACTCGTGCTTCTCACGATTTTCCGTTGTAAAGTCTATAGGAAACACCACATCGTCGTAACGCTTATTTACTGGTGGCTCCTGAATTGTAACAAATGGAACCTTACAACTAGTAATTACCTTGAGAGTCCAAGAAACGCGGCTCTCATCCATTTCACGAATGGTTGAAGAACCCATAATAACGATACTAGCGTTAATTTCATTGGCTACTTTGGCAATATCAACAAAAATACTTCCAATACGAACAATAGGATTGGGCTCAATACCGTACTTCTCCTTAACGCCAACTATGATTTCTGATAACTTCTGCTTTGCTTCATCAACCTGAGCCTCGGATTGAACAATGTGAAGAATTGAAATAGGTTCCTTAACAACATTTGAAACCCTTACAGCGTGCTGTAGGGCATACTCTGCAACTTTTGAAAAATCAGTTGGAACCAAAATTGTTTTGCTTGTTCCCTTCATATATATTGAAATTTGACAAATTTTATCATATCTTGAGCAATCAATAACAATGATAAAACTGCTTAGTTTAATTTAATCAACAAGTATTTGATACTCTAATAAAATTGGACTAATGTATGAATTTTATTACTTTTATCATTGTTAAAGAAACAATTTTTTAAGTCATAACCTGTAAAACTTTGTTTCACAGCATTTTTAAACCAGCTACAATTTTAAAGTAGAATATTGATATTTTGAATTTTGATGAATTTAGCAGGTATTATAATATCACTTAGCAGTTTCCCATACTGGACATTGGCAATATTTTTTATTGTTTCTTTAGTTTTTCTTTACAGCTTACTGTCCTACACAAACTCCAAGACAACCAACAAACTCGAAAGTTTAATATACCAAAGAACCGAAGAGTTGCTGAGAGAAAAAAATAAAGCCGAAAACCTTTTAACTAGGGTTCTTCCAAGAGATACTGCAGATGAACTAAAGGAATACGGAAAGGTAAATGCCCAAAAGTTCAAAATGGTTACAGTGCTATTTTCGGACATTCAAGGCTTTACAAAAATTACCGATGAAATAAATGCGGAGGAACTTATAGACCAACTCGACAAGTTCTTTTTCCGCTTCGACACAGTGGTAGACAAGTACCACATTGAAAAAATAAAAACCATAGGCGATGCCTATATGTGCGCTGGCGGAATTCCCAAAAAGAACAGGACAAACCCCATTGAGGTTGTAGCTGCAGCCATTGAGATGATGAACCATATGAAGGAAATAAACAACCAGCACCAACAGGGCGAGGCAATTTGGGAATTACGTATTGGTATTGATACTGGCCCTGTTATTGCAGGGGTTGTTGGCAGAAACAAACTCTCATACGACATATGGGGAAGCACAGTTAACACTGCTAGTAGAATGGAATCGGCGGGAGAGGCGGGCAAAATAAATATCTCCGAAAATACTTATTTGCTTGTAAAGGATTTCTTCAACTGCACTTACCGAGGGAAAATTCCAATTAAGAACAAAGGCGATATCAAAATGTACTTTGTTGAGGGCATTACACCGAATCTCTCAGAGAACATGTCGGGAATTAAACCAAACTATGAGTTTAAGATTGAATTACAACTCATTAGGCTTGGTGATTTGGAAGAGTTCATTCTAGAAAAACTCGAAAATGGTTTGCCCAAAAACCTATACTACCATAATTTAAAGCATACGGTGGATGTATACACCCAAGTTGAACTAATCGGACGTTCTGAAGGGGTATCGAAAGAAGAGTTACTTTTGCTTAGAACTGCCGCTCTATTTCACGACTCTGGGCATATGATTGACTACTCAACCCACGAAGAAATGAGCGTTAAACTTGCCTACGAAATTTTGCCAGAGTACGGTTATACCCAAGAGCAAATAGAGGTAATATCCAGCATAATAATGGCAACTAAAATGCCTCCAGTGCCTAAAAATCTCCTTGAACAAATTATATGCGATTCGGACTTGGATTACTTAGGTAGAACGGACTTTATACCTGTATCGAATATGCTGTACAAGGAACTCCATGAGCACGGAAAAATTGCCACACTTCACGACTGGAATTTGCTTCAGATAAAATTTATTGAAAAACATCAGTACTTTACAAATACTGCACGTCGACTTCGTAACGTTAATAAGAATATTCAGCTACAAAATATAAGAAACTGGATGCAGGAAGTTGAGAAAAATGAGATTTAATTAGCTTTGTATTGAGATTATTTTTAATTTTACTATATTTATCAGGTTTTTTATGCCTATTAATTCGAACAAAACTCAGCAAAAGGCTTATTTTGTTTGGTTCTTGGGCAATAAACCTAAGATAAGATTGAGTTACTGTTGATAAAACTAATTTTCCGATTATGGAAAGTATTAAAAAAGTAGTACTTGTTCCCTGGGACTTTACAGAAGGTTCCGAAAATGCACTTCAACATGCCATTCAATTAGCCGATGCTGGAGGTAATGAAATTATGTTGCTTAACATAATACCAAAATCCGTCATTCAAGATTTCCTTTTTAGAAAGGTTAATATTAAAGAAATTGAAGCCATCAATAAAAAGTTTGAAGCTGTTGCTGAGGCTACTTATCAGAAATACGGGATTCGTCCACAAACTTTGGTTCTAGAGGGTCATCCTAAAAGACTTATCAGAGAACTCATTCTAACTGCTAATATAAACCTAATAGTATCGTACCATACCTATTTAAGCAAGGGCAAAGCGTTTCGTTCTTCGAGTTTTCTAAAGGATCTGATTTTTAAGGAACTTACCTTACCTTTCATTGTGATAAATAAACCACCCAAACATTCACATTACATTGAAATTGTAATTCCTGTTGATTACGATAGAAAATTTAAGGAAGCTGTACATTGGATTATATTACTGGCCAAATACTATAAATGTAACATCAACCTAATCAAGCCATTCCTAACTGACGATGGGCAAAAGAAGCAGATGGCAAACAACATTTATTTCACAAAGAAAATGTTAGATGGTGTGGGTATTGTATATGGTATTAAAACTGCCAAGAAGAAAGGCTCTTTTGAGGATGAAGTTTTTAAGTTTGGACAAATCATTGAAGCTGACCTTATACTTATTATGACCGACAAGTACGATCGTTTTGTTGACGCTAAACGTGAAGGTTCATTAGAAATTCCTGTAATGTGTGTTAACCCTAGGGTGAAAAAGTATCAAAGCTTCAACTAACCCCACATCGTTTCCGTATGGATATAAAATTGGAGTTTCAGCATATTCGAAATCGAATAATTAGTAGGTTGTCACTTCAACATAAGATTTTAATTTTATTTGTTGGTGCCTCAATTATTATTCTCCTTTTTACCGTATTTTATATTGGTACGAAAGCAAAAAAGAATTCAATTGATGCTGCTCAGGCCCATATTGCTGTTACGGCAGATAAACATGCTGAATTCGTTAAGTCCCTGCTTGAAAAGGAACTTTTTATTACAAGAACACTTTCCAGTTCGATATCGAGTAGTAACAAGCTCACTAAGGAAAAAATATTTGATGTTTACACAAATACTTACAGAAACGTTCTCAGCAACAACCCCGATATTATTGCTGTTTGGGATAGTTGGGAAATGAAATATCTTGACTCTACTTATCAAAAGGATTATGGACGATATAAAACTACAGCTTGGCGTGAGAACGGAAATATAAAAAGTAAAACAGAGCAAGCAAGTATTAATGGAGATCCTCCTCAATATTTAAAAATCAAAAAAGAAAATTCTGAAAGTATTGAAGAACCATATTTTGACACATACGACAACAATCAGAACAATAAGATTCTGATGACCAGTATAATTGTCCCCAACATAATAAATCAAAAATTTGCTGGGGTAGTCGGTGTTGATATTCCCTTAACCAATTACTACGAAATCTTTAAGCAGATAAAGCCATTTGAGGATAGCTACGCTTTTTTATTATCGAACACACTTAAGTATGTTGCTTACCCGGATAAAGACTTTATTGGTGAAAGTGCACTAAACGAATATGAAGAAGTATTCTTAAGGAATGGCGCAATTGATAGAATGAGTAATGGGAATCCGGTTTTCTTTGAGGATTTTGACATAAATGGGGTAATGTCCTATTTCACAATTCGGCCAATAAGCGTTGGCGATTGTAAACAACACTGGGCTATGGTGGTAGTTGTCCCAAAAGCAACTATCGTAAACGAATCTATTTTAATGTTCTGGAAAACTATTATAATTGGTTTTCTCGGAGTTATACTTTTAGCTTTCTTTATTTTCTACTCTTCAAAAAGGTATGTCATTAATCCTATAAGTGTTGTTACAAATACTCTAGAACGATTATCAAAAGGTCATGTTAGCAATGACATGATTTATGCCAATACAAATACCGATGAGATTGGTGTAATGGTTAATCACCTCAATAAAACCATTGAAGGATTAACTGAGAAAACAAAGTTTGCAGAGGAAATAGGTTCTGGTAACTATAGCGCCCAACTTAATCTGCTCAGTGACGAGGATGTTCTAGGAAAATCGCTCATTGAGATGGGTGTAAATCTCAGGACAGCGCAAGAGGAAGAACAAAAACGCAAAATTGAAGACCAAAAAAGGCAATGGATTAATGAGGGTCTTGCCAAATTTGGCGATATCCTTCGCCAGGATAACGATAAAATTGAGGCCTTATCGGCGAATATCATCAGAAACCTTATTGCATACCTAAATGCAAACCAGGGTGGATTGTTCATTTATAATGACGATGACCCAAGCAATCCTTTCTTTGACCTATTGGCGGCATATGCCTACAATCGTCAGAAGTTTATTACAAAACACATACAAGTTGGCGAGGGATTAATTGGTACATGTGCACTGGAAAAGCAAACCATACATCTAACAAATATTCCTGAGAATTACATTTCAATTTCCTCTGGTTTAGGAGAAGCAAAGCCAAGAACCTTGCTTATTGTCCCATTAAAGATTGAGGAAAGTGTACTAGGAATTGTTGAGTTAGCCTCGTTTACTAAATTCGAGGATTACCACGTCGACTTTGTTGAGAAAGTTGCACAAAGCATAGCCCAAACGCTAACCTCAGTTCGTACCAATATTCGCACAGCGGAGTTGCTTGAGAGAACTCAACAACAAGCAGAGGAAATGAAGGCTCAGGAGGAAGAAGTTCGTCAAAACCTAGAGGAACTTGCCACCATTAAGGAGGAATTGGAGAAACGTAACGACGAATTCTACGAGAATCAAAAGAACCTTGAATGGGAAAAGACTTTACTTGACGCTTTACTGAACTATCTTCCAGATAAAATCTACTTTAAAGACCTTAAGAGTCAGTTCGTTAAAGTTAGCAAATCAACACTCCGGTTCTTTGGTCTTGAAAAACAGGAGGAATTGGTTGGTAAATCTGATTTCGACTTCTTTGACGATGAGCACGCACGCCCAGCATATGAGGATGAACAAAGAATTATTAGAACCGATACACCAGCGATAGGTATTGTTGAAAAAGAGGTTATGTCCGACGGCAGGGTTACGTGGGCCGAAACATCAAAATTGCCACTTAAGAATACTTCTGGAGAAACTATAGGAACCTTCGGTATCACTCGCGATATTACTACCTCCAAGTTGATGGAGGAAGAGATAAACAAGCAAGCAGAAGATGCTTCAAACATTCAAAAGGACCTTATTAAGAAGAATAAGGAAATGGAGAATCTTTACGAAGCAATCAGCAACTCAAGTTTTGTTATGGAGTATAATACCGATGGATATATCACATCTGTAAATCAAGCCTACCTAGACCTTCTAGAATACACAATGGATGAGGTTGTAGGAAAGCATCACTCCTACCAAATGGAGTTCAGCGATGAGCAACGCAAAAATTATAAACTTTTCTGGGAAGAACTTAATAGTGGCATTGTGCGAAAGGAAACACATAAATTTACCGTAAACGATAAAACGTACCTTTTCTTTGAGACATACACACCTCTTAAAGATGAGGACGGTAATGTTTATAAGATTCTTAAAATTGCAGTTAATGTTAGCCACCTGCTCACCGAGCAGTAAAGTATAAAAAGGAATACTTAGGCTCAGGTAAACTGAGCCTAAATTTTTTAGAAAACTATGAACTGGATTCAACTACTCAACTCAAATAGATTTGGCGCCGAAATAACATCGCAAACGTCGGCCGATAGCACTAGAACCGATTTTCAACGCGATTACGACAGGATTATCTTCTCCTCGCCTTTCCGACGATTACAGAATAAAACTCAGGTTTTTCCATTGCCAGGTGTAATATTCGTTCATAACAGATTAACTCATAGCCTTGAGGTTTCGAGCGTAGGAAGGTCGCTCGGAAATAGCGTTCTAGAACTGATTGAAAAGGAATTAACGGAACAAGAACGGTTAATTATAAATCAAATTCCTACGGTAGTTTCAGCAGCTTGTTTAGCACACGATTTGGGAAATCCACCTTTTGGACATAGCGGCGAGGAGGCAATTCGAAAATACTTTACCGACAATGAAAGTATTTATAAAAACTTAGTTGATGAGTGGGAATGGAATGATTTAACCCGTTTTGAGGGTAACGCCAATGCGCTCCGCCTACTAACGCATCAGTTCAATGGCCGCAGGGTTGGTGGATACAGACTTAGCAATGCAGTGCTTGCTTCAATACTGAAATACCCTTACTCATCAACCTTAGGTAAAAAGAAGTATGGCTACTTTAAAGCCGAATCGGATGTTTTCAACAGTATTGCCTATGCCACTGGGCTTACAAAAAATCCTAGCGGAGAGTTTTGTCGGCATCCTCTGGTTTACCTAGTTGAAGCCGCCGATGATATTTGCTACCAAATAATGGATATTGAGGATGCCCATAAACTTGGTATACTCTCTACCGAGAAAACTATTGAGCTATACAGAGCATTTTTTGATGACGATAACGACAGTAAAAAGAACTCGATAAACACCACTCTCAATGAGGTTACAGACCTCAATGAGCAAGTTGCATACTTACGTGCAATAGTAATTAGCAAATTAGTGGAGAACTGCGCAAGAATCTTTGCTAAAAATTACAACAAAATAATGGATGGTGAGCCAATTAAACCTTTGGTTGATAGTTTAACTGGGGCGCAGATGGATGCAATGGAAACAATTAAACACCTGGCTATTAGCAAGGTATACAACCACCGGAAAGTTGTTGAGATTGAAATTGCTGGTTTTCAGATTCTAAGTTCACTACTCGATATTTTTTGTCAAGCTGTACTAAACCCAAAAACTGGGCATTCCAAAAAGGTTATTCAACTAATCCCAGAGCAGTTTAAGGTTGATGGTAGTAACTACGAAAAAATACTCTCTGTTCTAGATTTTGTTTCAGGTATGACCGACGTTTACGCCCTAGAAACTTACAGGCTGATAAAGGGTATTAACTTGCCAACATTGTAGTGTTCTTATTTCTTCCGCTCAACCACAAAGTTAGTTAGCAGCTCCATCGATTTTCGGTACTCCGATTCGGGAAACGATTTAAGTATTTCCAGAGATTTATCTCTAAACGAATTCATTTGCTGAATGGTGTAATCCAAACCGCCATTCCTATTCACAAAATCGACCACTTCGGTTATTGTGCTGCTCTTTTTGCTATTATGACGTATACGGTTAAGAATTCGTTTACTTTCCTTTGGCTCTGCAACGGATAATGAATAGATTAAAGGTAGAGTTAGTTTTTTCTCCTTAATATCGTTGCCTGTTGGCTTACCAATTACTCCACTAGGTTGATAGTCGAACAAATCGTCGCGAATTTGGAAAGCGATACCTAGGTTTGTTCCAAATTCCTTCATCAAAGCCACATTATCCGCCGATGCTCCAGCCGATATTGCGCCATTGGCGCAACACGATGCAATTAGCGATGCTGTCTTTTTGCGGATTATCTCGTAGTAAATCTCCTCATCTATATTCATCTTGCGAGAGCGCTCAATCTGCAAAAGTTCTCCCTCGCTCATCTCCTTTACTGCTTCGCTCATCACTCTTAACAACTCAAACTGATTGTTCTCAATTGCCACAAGCAAACCGCGCGACAAAAGATAATCGCCAACAAGAACCGCTACCTTAGAACGCCAAAGTGCATTTATAGAGAAAAAACCTCTACGTTCGTAAGCCTCATCAACCACATCGTCGTGAATTAAGGTTGCAGTATGCAACAACTCTATCATCCCTGCGGCAACATAAGTTTCATCGCCAATTTTGCCGTTTAGTCCTGCAGAAAGGAATACAATCATTGGGCGGAGCTGCTTCCCCTTGCGTCGAAATACATAGTTTGTAATTACATCGAGCAGGGAAACCTTGGTGCTCATATGCTCCTTAAAGTAAGGCTCAAATCGTTTAAGGTCGTCGTTAATTGGCTGTTTAATAGTATCGAGCATCGCTGGATTTAGGTTAATCAGAAAATCTAAAGCAAAATAACCATAATTTTTCGAAAACTTAAGAACAAACAAAATCTAATTGCTAATTGTTTTAAATCATACTAAAATTTAAAAGCATAAATAAGCAACAAAATAAATTATTAATATATTTGCATGCATTAAATATTTTCTGATTAACACGTAGTTATAAATGGTACAGATTAAAGAACTAAAGATTGAACAGCTTGAGCAAGCAGCCAATATGCTTAAAGCAATTGCTCACCCTATGCGGATTGCGATTATAAGTTTACTTGAAGATAACAAAAAACTCACCGTAACCGAAATACACGAAACGCTAAAGATTGAACAATCAACAGCATCGCATCATCTGGGGATTTTAAAAGATAAAGGAGTGCTTTCCTGTAAACGTGATGGCAAAAACACTCACTACTTCCTAAGGAACGAAAATTTAGGTAAGATTTTGGATTGCGTTGGCCGTTGCGCAGTGTAGTTTAATATTTCTGGCAATGACTTTTTATGTAATTGATATTATACTAGTAGGATTGCTAATTCTTGGCGCAATTCGGGGCTTCACAAAAGGCCTAGTTGCGCAACTATTCTCATTAGCAGCATTACTGTTAGGAATTTGGGGAGCAATCAGATTCTCGGATTACACCGCAACATTCCTGGCAGAGCAATTCAACTTTAACAATCAATACCTACCACTAATATCCTTTGCATTTACCTTTGCGGTAATTGTTATTGCAATTCACTTTTTAGGTAAACTAATCGAAGGATTTTTCGACTTAACCGTTCTAGGCATAGTAAATAAAATATCGGGACTTATTTTCGGGATAATTATGAATGCTTTTATTATTAGTGTGATAATTGTTCTGGTTGAAAAGGTTAACGTTAGAACCAAATTTTACACCAAGGAGGAGGCCGAAAAATCTTACGTTTACAAACCTTTATCCAAATTAGCTCCTGCTGTCTTTCCTTACTTGCACTTTGAATCGATTAGGGATTCCTTGAAGGAACGACTCAAAACCGAAAATTCAAAGGAGTAATTAAATTCAACATCGAATTTATTTCCAAAACCTTCTTATAGAATAAGGTTGAAAACTCATATCTTTGGAGCTACAAAATTTAGTGGTTAAGTATTTTAATTTTATACAGCGATGAATTTTATTGAGGAACTCAAATGGCGTGGAATGATTCACGACATTATGCCTGGCACCGAGGAACAACTTGCCAAAGAAATGACAACAGCCTACGTGGGAATTGACCCTACAGCAGACTCCCTACATATTGGACACCTTGTATCAGTAATGATGCTTATCCATTTTCAGCGCTGCGGTCACAGACCAGTAGTACTTGTTGGTGGTGCAACCGGTATGATTGGTGACCCCTCGGGTAAATCGCAAGAACGAAACTTGCTTGATGAGGCAACGCTTCGTCACAACCAGGAGTGCTTAAAAAAGCAACTTTCACACTTCCTCGATTTCGAGTCCAAAGAGGCCAACGCCGCTGTTATGGTGAACAACTACGATTGGATGAAGGAATTCTCTTTCCTATCGTTCATTCGCGATATTGGTAAGCATCTCACCGTAAACTATATGATGAGCAAGGATTCTGTGAAGAAACGCTTAAGCGCCGAATCCTCTGCAGGAATGTCGTTCACAGAGTTTACGTACCAACTAGTTCAGGGGACAGATTTTTTACATCTATACCAAGCGTTGAACTGCAAGTTGCAAATGGGCGGTTCGGACCAATGGGGTAACATTACCACTGGAACTGAATTAATCCGCAGGAAACTTGGAGGCGAAGCATACGCATTAACCTGTCCGCTTATAACCAAAGCTGATGGTGGAAAGTTTGGTAAAACTGAGCAGGGTAACGTATGGCTGGATAAAAAATTAACATCGCCATATAAGTTTTACCAGTTCTGGCTAAACACATCGGACGAGGATGCTGAGAAGTACATCAAAATTTTCACACTTCTTCCTCGTAATGAAATTGAGACACTTATTGAGGAGCACAAGCAAGCGCCACACGAACGTAAACTACAACGAAGACTTGCCCGTGAGATTACCATAATGTCTCACTCCGAGGAGGATTACAAC
>JAEXVC010000058.1 GCA_023406715.1 Bacteroidota bacterium
GAGCGGAAAACGAGACTCGAACTCGCGACCCTAACCTTGGCAAGGTTATGCTCTACCAACTGAGCTACTTCCGCGTTTTGTTTTGGTGATGCAAAAATATACCATTTCTGAATATCTGCAAAAAAAAATGATATTTTTTTTGATTTTATTTCGCCACAGTCCAGTAAAATCAGATTATCAGGCATATAAACAACCTAATTTTCCTTTTTTTCTGTCAAACTATTTAATATTTCGCTTAACTGTCCTGTAAGTTTTCTGCGCGAATAGGATGAAATATCGGCATCTACAATCGTAAAGTTCGACTCTTTATAACCTTTATAATACGAGAGAATCTGATTAGCCATACCATCCACATCGTTATAGTCGAACATTTTGCCTGCACCAACTTTGTTTAGCATTATGGACAAATCGCCATCTACAGGGCCAACTCCAACAATGGGTTTACGTGCAGCCAGGTACTCAAATATTTTGCCCGTTATTATTCCCTTTGCACTTGGCGATGTGCTAAGCACTAAAAGAAGAATATGTGAGTTTCGTTGAATTTCCAGTGCTTCGTGTTGAGGAATGTACTCCTGCAGAATCAGGTTATCCATTAAGCCTTCGCTATCTATTGAATTGAGCACATTCATATCGACCTGACCCGCTAGGTGTATTCTAAAATCGTTCTTAAAGGAACTGTCCTGTACACACAACTTGGATAATGCAGACCACAAAGCAACCGGATTGCTCGATGGACTAATGGTTCCAACGTGCGATAGAGTAAATTTCTCGGAAAAATTAATAACATCAGATAAATCAGCATCATCGAAACCGTTAGTAATAACCTCTATGCGCCTTGGGTTCAATGGCAGAAACTCGCGCTTCATTTGCTCCGATACAACAATAACTGCATCGGCAGTACTAACTACGTTCTTCTCGAGATTCTGATTTATGCGATGTGCAATTCTTCCGAGCTTAAGTTCGTTGTAGAAATAAATCTTAGTCCAAGGGTCACGAAAATCGGCAACCCAAGGAACGCCTGTTTTTGCACTTAGTTTCTTCCCAATAAGATGCATAGATTGGGGTGGACCTGTTGTAATAATTACATCCACGGGGTTTTCCGAAATGTATTTTGCAAGAAGTTTAACCGAAGGTTTAACCCAGAATCTTCGTGCATCGGGAATTAAAAGATTCCCTCGAAGCCAAACAAGTAAACTATGAATCAATCCTTTCTTTTTCCCTTGAGAGGCAAAGCCAATCCCCATTTTTTTCCCTCTACTTCCGGTTAAGAACTTATAAATATTGTAGGGCTCCCATATTGTTGACTTAATAACCGTAATTCCTTCGGGAATATCGGCAAATAGTGATTCGTCATCGAAATGCGACTCCGGGTTCTCTGGAGTGTAAACAACTGGCTCCCAACCGTAATCACGTATATATTTTACAAACTTCAACCAACGTTGCACCCCAACACCACCTGATGGTGGCCAATAGTAAGTAATGATTAAAGCCTTTTTACCGGATGAATTCATCAAAAAGAGATTTAAAAGCCAAAGATAATGACTTTAGTTCGATATGCGATTTTACAGACTCAAACTATCCTGTAAATCTCCATTATGCTTCGGAGTATTTTCTCGAAGTCAATTTTTAAATTGATGAGTTTACCTGTGTTGATATCGAAAACCCAGCCGTGAACCTTAAGTCCCCTCTCCTTATTGGCTCTCTGCACGTCTGGAGTTTTAATTACATTCACGCATTGTTCCTGCACATTCAGCTCAACAAGCCGCTTGTACCGCTCGTCGGGGTTGGTAATTGCATCCAACTCTTTACGATGTAGGCGATACACATCGCGGATATTCCTTAACCAAGGGTTGAGAATTCCCAAATCGGCCGACTGCATTGATGCCTGAACACCATTACAGTAGTAGTGTCCACAAACAACAATATGGTCGACCTTAAGGTGGGTTGCGGCATAGGATATAACAGACATTACATTGATATCGGAGTTGGGCACCATATTGGCAATATTCCTATGGACAAAAATTTCGCCAGGCTTTGCTCCCATCAACTCCTCAGCAGTTACACGACTATCGGAACATCCGATATAAAGGATTTTTGGACTCTGACCTAACGATAGTTTCTTGAAGTAATCCTTATCGTCCTTGAGCTTATCCTCAATCCACCGCTTGTTGTTATCGAATATCCTTTCTATTTCCATTTTACAATAAAGAAGCAAGAGATTCAGCAACAGGTGCTGAATCTCTCTATTTTAATCTAATTTGCAAAAAACATCACTATCCATTGAACCTATAGAACAATGTTACCATGCTTACGCGGAGGGTTTAGCAAACTCTTACTACGCGTCATTTCCAATGCTTGGATTATTTTATAGCGAGTTTGACGTGGGTAAATAACCTCGTCAACATAACCCAACTCAGCAGCTCTGTAGGGATTGGCAAACTTCTCACGATACTCATCTATCAATCCCTGACGACTTTCTTCGTCATTTATCTTACTTCGATAAACAATATTAACCGCACCCTCAGGGCCCATCACTGCAATTTCGGCCATTGGGTAAGCAAAGTTTACGTCGGCACCAACCTGCTTGCTGGACATTACAC
>JAEXVC010000060.1 GCA_023406715.1 Bacteroidota bacterium
CAGTATATACAGTCGAACGAACAAACCTTACTATCGGTAGGTAGTAAATTCATGCCAAGCGAAACTCCTAGCCTACGGCTACGAACTGGCCCAAAAACAATACTATCGAATAAAAAAGTAGCCATAAAAAAACAGTGGATTATATATACAACAAAGATACCTTATTTTGGTTGAAGGTTTATACAAAACTAGATTAAGCGCCTAACTTCGCTATTCACTCTAGGGCACATCTTATCGAAATCGAAATTCGTAATCAAGTTCAGACCTGGAGATTTACCAATTTCGATACTTCCAAACCTGTTGGGAACATTCAGCGCTTCTGCACCATTCAGTGTTGACCATTTTAAAATTTCGGAAAAAGGAATATCGGTGAAATTATCTTGCAATAACTTGATGTGGTGTAGTATGGAAAGGGAAGTTGCACTTGCAAGGCTATCAGTTCCAATGGCAATTCTTAGCCCATGCTTATACATCGAAACTAAATCGGGAAGTTTTCCCTCTATAATCAAGTTTGATTCAGGGCAGGTTACAAATGTTGTATTCCTGAAAATGCTGTTTAGTTCAACCAACTCATCAACCGATGCAAAGGTGTTATGAATAAGGAGGACATCCTTATCGTGATTTATATTATCAGTAACAACTTTAAAAGGAGTGAGCCCCAATGGAGCATCAAACGGAATGTTCAACAGCTTATAGCGCTCCATCAAAGGACCCGTACCATTCATAAGATATTCAAACTCAGGCAAACTCTCTGCATAGTGAATACTTACCGGTAAATCGGACTTGTTTATTTGGTTATGCAATCTATCCCATAGTTCTTTAGACAATGAGTAGGTAGAATGAGGAGTTATAGAGGTGGAAGAATTTTGTAATTTTTCAAAGCCACTCATAATCCCAATGGCATTTTCAATAATCCGTTCGGATGTATCTGGATTAATCCCAAAAACCTCAATGAAATTATGGAAAAAGGTGCTTGACTTTGATTTTAACAAGAAGGTATCGAACGTATTGCAAATATCGCCAACAGCAACGGTTCCTGTGAGTTCAATTTCCCGAATTGCAAGTTGAATTGCCTTTTCGATTACCTCACTATCATTTATCCTATACTCGGTAACAGACTTTATAAACCCAGCAATACCCAAGCCACTCTTAATTTGACCCTTAAGGTGCGATAGTTCTAAATGACAATGCGCATTCACAAAACTAGGAACAATAACACCGTTGTGAAACTCCGTGCTATGAATTTCTTTGAACTCTCTGCCAGGGTCAACAATGCTTATAATTTCTCCATTATTATCAACTTCAACTATTCCATTCTTAATTGGTGAAGTTGCAACTGGGAAAATATAATTTGCAGAGAACCTACGCATAACTAGCGCTCAACGTTTGTCTGAATATCTTGTTTTTGAATTTTACGGAATTTTGGTCGTTTCTTATTTAAAACTTTAAGTGAATCAGACTTAACCT
Organism: Bacteroidota bacterium; assembly: GCA_023406715.1. Taxonomy (GTDB): domain Bacteria; phylum Bacteroidota; class Bacteroidia; order Bacteroidales; family Tenuifilaceae; genus SB25. The sequence goes on from JAEXVC010000060.1 coordinate 1,468, forward strand.
TTTCGTATGTTATCAAAATATTTTCAAAAATAGCCCTACGAATAAGATTTTTCCTTTCTCCACCATGCTCATATAGCGCACCATTCAAATGGGTTACCAACGAATCCTTCAATTCAAGCTTATACTTAAAACTCCTCGATGTACTGTCCTTGACATAATATTCTGATATAATATTACTTCTGTTTCCAGTCTGCGACTTATCATCGTAATAAAAATAAAGATATGTTCTTGTTTCTTCTGATTTATCCTGAGGAAAAATTTGAGCATCAAACGAAACAGTGTAAATTCCTTTGCCTATAACAGGAAGACTAAAACTTAATGAAGGATTATTGGTGTGGTCTATTGTCATATCCCACTTTGTTTTATGAGGCCATAAATTATTCTCAGACTTTATAACTGAATCAAGCATAACTTCTTTTTGTAAAGTGTCTTTCGCGGATAACTCTTGTTGCTTAGACAGCTCTAGTATTACTTTATCAAAAATCTCATCAAGTTCTTCTGTTCTCTGTGCATAATATTTAATGGAACTGTCAAATTCAGCGGAAGTATATCCATACTTCTTAAGAATTGGCTCATAATAAGCAATGGTGTCTTTATAACCGAGGTTACTCTCTGAAATAGAAACAACGCCATCTGTAATATAAATTTGCTTGAGAATTAATATCATATCCTTTTTTGGAATAATTGGATTCCCAGAACATCCAATAAAGAATATGGTAATAAATCCTACCCAGTACTTAAACTTCAACTCCATGGTAAAATATATTAATACTTTGCAAATCTAGGAATTTATAAAACAAAATAACCGGGAAAAGCAATTTTCCCGGCTATAAATATTAACTCACAAATTATTTAATCTTATCAAAATTATACCCAAGCATGATTTCATGAGAGCCGGAGTTATACTTGCTAATACCCAGTAAACTCCAATCAAATGAATAACCAAACGAATACTTGTTTTTATAAGTACCACCTACGAGCACAGAAACAGCATCCTTCCATCTAACAGATAATCCACCCCAAATCTGATAGGTTTTCTGACGATAAGTTAATTTCCCATTCCACTCAGCCTGCATAGGACTCTTCATCATATATTTTAGAATCAACGCCGTTTCAAGTTCTACATACCTATTCAGGTTAACCCAATATCCTCCACTGAGCATATAATGTTGCTTAAGCCTGCTGTCCTCTATAGGACTTGAGTAAAACTTCATACGCTGTGCAAAAAGCTGTTGAATAGAAAAGCCAACGTTAAAGGAGGAACTCCACAAGTAGAACCCCACAGCACCGTCGGGAGTTATTTTGGTTGTTGTGGTAGTTGGAATTGCTGGGTCATATCCCGGATAAGAATCCTCCCCAGTTGTTGCTTTAGAACCATCAAGTCGATACATCAAAAGTCCAAATGATAATCCTCCAGAAATTCGTAAATCCGAACCAGAAAGCTGCATATTGTAGGCATAGGTTCCCATTACATTGGTTCTGCTAGTCAGTCC
>JAEXVC010000109.1 GCA_023406715.1 Bacteroidota bacterium
ACCTATAGCGTATCAACAGCCGAAACTGCGGGCAAAGAATTGCAGGCCATTGTTCCTCAGATTGAGAAAACGGCTCAATTGGTTCAGGAAATTGCAGCCGCAAGTGTTGAGCAAAACGGCGGTGCAGACCAAGTTAACAATGCAATTCAGCAACTAAACCAATTAACACAGCACAATGCATCACTAGCAGAGGAAATCGCATCGAGCGCAGAAGAGTTGCTAAGCCAAGCACAGCAACTCAAAGAAATGGTTGCTTATTTTAAAGCATAACATATGCTAAAATAAAAAGAAAGAGATGCTTCTGCATCTCTTTCTTTTTATCCATAAATCCATTATCCATTACATTACTACTCACTGGTCATAATAAACAAAGGTTGCATCTCAAAACTCTTGTAGAAAGGACGTAAACGTTCAGTATTGTAATATCGAGCAACATTAACAATTTTCTTCTGACTCACAACCACATCAATAGGCATATTGTCGTAGCGACCATTTTTAAGCACCACTAAACGGCCATGAATTCCCTTCAGAATTAAATCCAATGCGAGATTCCCAAATGCCATTGGCACAATGGAGTCAATAGCATCGGGCTCTCCTCCCCTAACCAAATAACCTAAGTTCTGGCTTATAATATTTACAGTTTTACCCTTATTATATTTTGCAGACAATTCCTTTACCTGTTTTGAAACGATATCGCCAATTCCACCCAGCTTAGCATGACCAAAAGCATCGCGTTCAGTTCCTTGCACCGACATTTGCTCCATTCCTTCAAAGGTCGCTCCCTCGGAAACTAATACTGTTGAATATTTGCTTGGATTGTGGTTTCTATCGTCGATTAAAAGTTCAGTTAATCGCTCTAAGCTAAACTTAAACTCGGGAATTACACACCTATTTGCCACACCTGCCATCGTTGGAAGCATAGCGGTAAAACCAGCATAACGGCCAAAAACCTCCATTACCAGAATACGCTCGTGCGAACCTGCCGAGGTTCTGAGCATATCAGTCAATGCTATTGTACGAGTTACGCATGTACTAAACCCAATGCAGTAATCGGTTCCAGGAACATCATTATCCATAGTTTTAGGTATGGCAATAACTTTAAATCCCTCCTGGTAAAGCCTAACGCCATAACTTAGTGTATCATCGCCACCAATGGGAATAAGATAATCTATTCCAAGAAATGCAAGATTTTTAATAACATCGGGGGTTAAATCGTTTATAGTTTTATTGTATTTAGATTTCAGATGTTCTGGCACACTATCCTTCGCGACCTTTGCAGGATTTGTTCTCGATGTATGCAGGAAAGTCCCCCCTGTTCTGAAGGCTTTATTTACACGTTCTTCGGTCAACACCTCAAAACAATTACTATTATCAGCAGCCTTATCGCGAATGACTTCAATTAAACCAGCCCAACCCCGCCGAAGACCTATAACATCAAATCCTTCGCGCAGTGCACGAATTGTAATTGCTCTTATTGCTGGATTCAGTCCAGGAACATCTCCTCCGCCTGTAAGAATTCCTATTACTGGCTTCGCCTTTGTAGCATTTTCCATCCGAATTCATTTTTAGTGATTTATAAATTTACATCGGAAGAATCGCAATGTCAATACCTTAACCAATATGCACCTAAAAAAAGGGATACCCAACGGTATCCCTTCATATTACAATGAACTGCAAATATTACTTTAACTCTGCCTCTAAGTATTGTTCTAGAGTTTCAACACTAACTCTTTTAATCACTATTTTTTTATTGGCATCAAGCACATATATCACGGGTGTAGCATATATGTCGTAAAGGTTGCGGAAGTTTGAACTGAATGTGGGATCCCAAACATTAATCCAATTTAACTCATGCTTACTAATATAATCCATCCACTTTGGCTGGTCGCCCTGAGTATAAACACCATAAACCTCTAATCCTTTGGATTTAAATTTATCGTATGTTTTCTTAAGGTTTGGGGTAACGGTTTTGCAGTGCGAACACTCTGGATCCCAAAAATAAACCACGGTTACCTTTGATTTTACTTCGCTCAACCTGAAATACTTACCATAAGGATTAGGAAGCCATAAATCGGGAGCTAAATTCCCAATTAGGTTAGGTTTTAAAGCCTTTACTCGTTCAGCAATTTTATCAACCAATTTTTGGTCGGCCCACCAAGCCTGACCTGTAAGGTAATACTTCTCTGAAAGAGCAACAAAAACACCGTCCATACCCATCCGCTCCGAAGTTTGGAATTTATTCACCAAAAACGAAAGCACATACTGATAAACCTCCTTATTAGCCTTCGATTTTTCCACTAACGCAACAGCCTGTGGAGTAATACTATCGGGATGAGGAATTAGAACTCTATCGAAATAGGTGTTAATTTTACCCTCAATAATTGGAGTACGTAACAATCGGCTATCCGAAAAATCAACATTATCAAAATAATGAACCTTATTGAACTGATAACTATGAGCCCATTGTAAAGAATCGTATTTTGGAGTTTCCTTTGGAATTGCAAACTCAGGAACATCGACATTCTTCATCGCTTTAATTAACGATGATAACAGTTGGCCTTTATACTTATCAATCACGCTATCCCAGTATTTAACCACCTCGGTATTGAGCTCGTTTAGTTTGCCTCTCAGCTCATGAGCCTTAACAGTATCTTTAATGGCCTCCTTCATCTGGTCCGACAATGCTTTATTTTTCTTCTGCATTTCAATCATAAATTTCTGATAATCAAGAAATGCAGTATTTTCATCGGAATTAAAAAACTTGAGGTTATCAAAGAAATTCTCCTTTGTTGTTTTTACCTTGAAATTCTGATTGTTGCCAACCAGCACCTCAAAGTAAGTTTTACCAGGCATTATAACCAGATAAATACCGCCTTTAAGCAATGAATCGCCAGTAAAAACGGCAACACCTTTTGAGTCAACTTTAGCGGTATCACTAACGAATTTTTTATCGCCAAAATGGTATCCAAGCAACAACGATGTGTCCTTTAATCCCTCTATTTGTACCTCAATTCTATAAGCAGGCTTTTGAGCAAAAACAGCCACACTTAACAAGATTATTAGTACGCTAAAAGCAATTAATTTCCTCATATCAATAGTATTTATAATGTATTGAGTGGTTTTAAGCACATCAAAAATAGTTAAAAAAGAACATTGAACATCAAAAAATAAAAAGATAAGTTATAAGAACTTCAACAATCCAACACTTTTCTTGTTAAAAGAGAGAACAAACAATATGCCTAAAACATATTTCATATGTTAAATGAACCTAACAGCCTAGTTAACGAGGTAAGCCCGTATTTACTTCAACATTCCTACAACCCAGTTAAATGGTACCCATGGGGCGATGAAGCGTTTGATATTGCTAAACGAGAGAATAAATTGCTTCTGATAAGCATTGGCTACAGTAGTTGCCATTGGTGCCATGTTATGGAGCACGAATCGTTTACGGACCTAGAGGTGGCAGAAATTATGAACAGCAAGTATGTTTGCATTAAAGTTGACCGAGAGGAACGCCCCGATATTGACCAGATATACATGAACGCCGTTCAAATAATTACCCGGCGCGGCGGTTGGCCGTTGAACTGTTTTGCTTTACCGGATGGTAAACCTGTTTACGGAGGAACTTACTTTCCGAAAGAGCAATGGAAAAACATTCTGGATAGCTTAAACGAAACTTGGTTAAGAGACCCACAAAGAGTTATAGAGGTTGCAGAGGAACTTGAACAGGGAATTGCAAACTCTGAGATAGTCTATAGTAAGGCAGATATTAGAAGTAAAAGCCCTAATGAATCGTTAAAGGAGAATATCGATGTAATAAAAAGAACCTTAGACTATAAGTTTGGAGGAACGAAAGGTGCACCCAAATTTCCGATGCCAGGTTTTATGAAGTTGATGCTTGAGTACTCCAACCATTCTAAGTGCAGCGAGATAAACAATTTTGTAAGAGTAACACTTGAACGAATTGCTGAAGGTGGTATATACGACCACGTAGGTGGAGGATTTTTCCGATACTCCGTAGACGATAAATGGCATGTGCCACATTTCGAGAAAATGCTTTACGACAACGCTCAACTTATTGAGCTATACTCGTTAGCATATAGAGTAAATCCAAATCCACTATACAAGAAAGTGGTTGGTGAAACAATTAAGTTTATATCCAAAAAACTTCAATCGCCATTAGGCGGATTTTACAGCGCATTGGATGCTGATTGCAATGGTCAGGAAGGAGAATACTACACTTGGAAAAAGGAGGAGGTTAATAAAGAATTGGGGTATGATTCGGAAATTTTTTGTGCCGCTTTTGGCATTACACCTGCTGGTAATTGGGAAAACACCAATGTATTAACGCGATGTAGCACCGATGAACAACTTGAGAGTATTTTCAATATTCCCGCTAGAGAAATTGAATATAGGTTAAATAGAAGTTTAGAGAAACTATATGATATTAGGAACCGCAGAGTTCCCCCTCTTGTTGACGATAAAATTATAACATCGTGGAATGGGCTTATAATTTCCGCTTTGGTTCAGGCCTATATTAGCTTTGGAAATAAAAAATACCTTGACCTTGCCTTACAGGCAAACAAGTATATTGAGGAAACCCATTTTGTAAATGGAAAACTGAATAGAATTTCGTGCAAAGGAAAGGTTTATACCGAGCCCCTTTTGGACGATTACGCTAACTATATCCGAGCACTAATAATACTTTTTAATGCAACGTTTGATAAGAGTTGGATTGACAAGGCAAACCAGCTGCTGGAAAGTACAATTATCAATTTTTATGATGATAATTCAGGGATGTTTTTCTACACTCCAACCAGCAATAGGCTAATTGCCCGTAAAATGGAACTCATGGATGGTGTTTTGCCTTCGGCAAATGCAGTAATGGCTTTTAACCTATTCCTTTTGGCAGAAATTATTCCGAACGAATCCTACAAAAAGATAGCAATTCAAATGCTTGCAAACATCGAGGAAATTACAAAAAGTGGAGGAGTATTTGTTTACGCCTGGACAGAACTGTTTCTGGCACAATCGTTAGGGGTTGCCCATATTGGAAAAGTTGGAAAAAGTATGGCAGACTTAATAGAAATTCAAAGAGGGGTAATCCATCCTTATATCATCTATAAACATATTGATGACGAGAATAAATCGGAAATTCAAATCTGTTATGGCAACTCCTGCTTGAAACCCGAAACAGAAATAGGGGCAATTGTAAATCAAATAAACCAAATTACAATTTAAACTCAGACACTAAATCCTTACCATTAACAAGGGTCATAAATAATTAACGTTTTCTGTTGTCAATAGACTATGAACAGTAGACCATTGACTATAAAATAAAACCATTACCTTTGCAAAAATTTATTTTATATGCTCCAGTTACAGCCCAATTGGCCCGATTACGAATTAATTGACTCTGGTAATTTCGAAAAACTTGAACGTTTCGGAAATCAAGTAGTTGCACGCCCAGAACCCCAAGCAATTTGGGATAAAGCACTACCCCAAAAGGAGTGGCAAAAACTTGCAAACTCAACGTTCATATACAAACAGGGTAATTATGTGGCCGAAGCCGAGCGAGGCGATTGGGAAAGCAAGCCCAACGCTCTAAAGCAATGGTACGTGGAGTATAACTACAAGGAAATGAAATTAAAATTCCGACTTGGGCTAACGGCCTTCAAGCATGTTGGGATTTTTCCGGAACAGGCATCGAACTGGAATTTTATTTACGACCGAGTAAAAAGTTTTAACTTACAAAAACCAACCGTACTAAACCTATTTGCCTATACTGGCGGAGCATCGCTTGCGGCTTGTGCCGCAGGTGCCGATGTAACCCATGTTGACTCAGTTAAGCCAACTGTTACCTGGGCCAATGAGAATATGAATCTATCGGGTCTCTCAAACATCCGCTGGGTTATTGAGGATGCTCTAAAATACGCAAATCGCGAAGCTAAAAGAGGAAAAACCTACAATGGAATAATTCTAGACCCACCAGCATACGGACGTGGCCCCAGTGGCGAGAAATGGATTCTCGAAAAGTCAGTGAATGAGTTACTGAAAGTTTGTTATGAAATTTCAGATAAAAACAACTTCTTCATTGTTTTAAACCTTTACTCTATGGGCTTTTCGTCCAATGTTGCAAAAAGTTTACTCTATACAATTTTTAAGAAGGAAAATATTGAATCAGGGGAACTAGTTGTTCCAGATAATTATGGGAGAATAATGCCAAACGGAGTATTTGCAAGGTTTTAAGACTTGCATTCCAAAATCACCCAAGACACTACAAGTCTTACTATAATTTAGCAACATTATCAGAAATTTACCTTGCAAACAGGTATAGTTAATATTTTTTTTGTATTTTTCCCTCCTATAAGGTTGATTTAGTTAATAATCCGATAACCCCTCATAAAATGAAAAAACTGATTAAAAAAGTATCAATCCTTTTGATATTAGTTTTACTCCTCATTGTTTCCCTTTTCTTTGTTTGGAAATTTCAACCTAAGAAAAAACTCAACATTTACATACTCGACAAAACAGTAATCCGTACCGACAGGCCTGAACATAAAGCATTTGTTTGGTTATTAAATCAGAACCGATATGTTGGCCCCGATGGCGAACCATACTCCGTTTCCAGAGACTACTGGGGCTTCTTTCCGATTGATTTAGAAAACGAGATTTTTGATTTTAAGGCTATTCGTATTAATGAGGTTGATGCTTATGCCGCCGCTTACGATGCAGCCTATTACACCGATTGTTATGGCGTGTACTCCTTTGAATGGTACAAAAATATTACACAACCTATTCACTCATCAAAAGTGTATGGTGGATTAAACCAAAACGACTTTTTGCTCCTAAAAAAAATGAAGGAGAGCGGAAAGTTAATAATTGGCGAATACAATATGTTCAGTACCCCTACCAATGCGCTAATCCGAAGTAAAACAGAACAACTATTCAACCTTATGTGGACAGGATGGTGTGGAAGGGTTTTTAATACTTTAGACCCTGAAAAACCCAATGGACCTGCAGAATGGATGCCTAAACTATACGAATCGCAACACCTAAAACCGTGGCCAAAGCAAAATAAGGGCATTATACTTATTAGCAACGATGGTTTAATTGATGTATTAGAACTAAATGAATCGCTAAAAACCCTAACTCCCATAATTGAGGCCACTGCTAGCGGCGAAAAGCAATTTAAACTTCCAAAGAAAACACTATACACTTGCTGGTTCGAATTTATTGTTCCAAGCGTTACAGCAACTGTTCATGCAAACTTCAATCTCGATTTAACCGAAAAAGGTAAAGAACAACTCAACAAACTAGGTCTTAATGCAAGTTTTCCTGCTATAATTCAAGCATCTGAAAACGAACCAACCTTCTATTTTGCTGGCGATTTTGCCGAAAACCCTGTTAAAACCTCAACATCCAAATTTGCCTATGGCAAATTATGGAACAAATTGCTACAGAAGAAAACAGAAAAAACTGAATTCTTCAATACATTCTACACTCCAATAATAGAAAGCATTCTGGACGATTATTACAAAAATAAAATTGTAAAAAAGTAATTATTTGGGAGTATTAAAACCAATATCAAACTGCAAATGATTACTAAATTTGCACGATTACTTCTTTTTCAAAAAATGAACAAATTAGTCAATTCAAACCCACAGTATTTTCTCCACAATGGGAGTTTAAAAACCATTTCGGAATTTAACGATAATATTATAAGTGGAGAGAAGGTTATTTACGAAGTAATTAAAATTAGTGACTCTGCCCCTATTTTTCTAAATGAGCACTTAAGTAGAATGAGACAATCCATTGAACTCAGCAAACTAAAAAATATCGATTTAAATTCACTCCGAAAATCCATAAAAGAACTTTTACATATAAACCCTATTCAGCAGCAAAACATCAAGTTAATAGCATCCTATAAAACTGAAAACGCACAACCAAACATAACGGCATTCTTTATCCCTTCAAAATACCCTAGCACAGACGATAAGATAAATGGTGTTTATGTAAAAACAATTTCGGCAACTAGAAACAACCCTGAGGTTAAAGCCGAAAATAAAATCCTTAGAACCTATGCCGATGAGGTAATTGCAAACAACCTATGCTACGAGGTTTTAATGATAAATGGGACAGGACAGATAACCGAGGGTAGCCGCTCCAATGTATTTTTTGTTGCTAACAAAAAACTCTACACAGCACCACTAAATTTGGTACTAGGAGGAATCACTCGCCTTAAGGTAATTGATATCTGTAATAAATTAAATATTGATACTGTTCAGGAATGCTTAAACAAAGAACAACTCACTGATATTGATGGTGCGTTTATAACTGGAACATCACCAGGAGTACTTGCAATTAATAAAATTGATAACATTGATCTAAATGTCAATATCGATTTAATTAAACAGATTAGCACAGAGTACAATACGCTTGTGCAAAACGAAATAAACTGTTGGAAATTGGTATAAAATTACAAATAAACTTTAAACAAAATGCGGGTAAGTATAATACAATCTGGGCTGGAATGGGAAAATCCAAATGCCAATAAAATCAACTTTGAAAGAAAGATTAAA
>JAEXVC010000149.1 GCA_023406715.1 Bacteroidota bacterium
GCCAACCTTATCCTCTGCAAGTTTCTCGAATACCGTCTGTCTGAAAACATATCCTGTAATGTGTTCATCATTCTCGGAATAAACGGGAATTCTTGAAAATCTTAAATACTCCTTATTTTTCAGGAAATCGTCAAGTTCCATATTTTCATCGGCAACAGAAACAACTACACGAGGAGTCATAACCTCATAGGTTTTTATGGATTTAAGGCGAATTAGGTTTTGAATAATTTTATTCTCTTTTTCGCCAAATACGCCTTCCTCTTCTCCAATATTTGCCAAAACAGATATTTCCTCTCTACTTGTAGTATGTTCAGTTCCTTTTCTTGAAAACAGTTTTGTGATAAATGATGAAATAATAACCAATGGATATGTAATAAATATCATTGCACGAATAACAATGCCGGAAACGCCTATTAGCTCTCTCCAATACCTTGCACCTATGGTCTTTGGGAAAATCTCAGTCAACACTAGAATTAATATGGTAAGAATAGCCGATACCAGACCAAAGTATTCTTCTCCAAAAACAATATTTGCCTGTGCTCCAACACCAGCAGCTCCAACAGTATGAGCAACAGTATTTAGAGAAAGGATAGCAGAAAGAGGCCTATCAATATTTTGCTTAAGTTTTATCATTATAATAGCACCTCTCTTTCCTGCCTCTTCTTTTACTTTTAAATAAGATAAAGGTGATGAAAGCAAAACAGCCTCCATAATCGAACAAAGAAAAGAAACGGTTAATGCAATAAACAAATAAATTAGTAACAGTGTCATGATTTATTTAATATTTGTTCAAAGATAATAAAAACTTAAAAATACTGAATTCATTGAAGTCTTATGAATTAGAGAACAAATTAAACTCAGTTGTTTTACAACAATTAAGCTATTTTTTGTAAATTGAATCCCAGGATTATATTTGCAAACTTGAACATATATACATTTGACCAAATGAAGAAAGTAATCAACAAAGTTAAAAGAACATCGTCGAAGGTGTTCGACAGAGTGCTCAATTACATTGAGCGCGCTGGGAATAAACTTCCTCACCCAGCCACTCTATTCCTCATTTTGGCCGTGTTAGTTATGGTAGCATCGTGGATTGCCACGGTGTTCGACTACTCAGCCGTTCACCCTGTGGATAAATCCATTATTAAAGCCAACAACCTGCTTAGCGCCGATGGAATCCGTTGGATTTTCTCGAACATCGAGAAAAACTTCGTCGACTTCCCTCCTCTTGGGCTTGTGCTGGTTGTTATGATTGGTATTGGTGTTGCCGAGGGCTCAGGAATGTTCACCGTACTGGTTCGTCAACTTGTACTGGGAGCGCCAAAGAAACTCATTACTGCTGCCATTATTACTGCAGGTATTTTCTCTCACCTTGCCTCGGAGGTAGGATATGTAATCTTAATTCCACTTGGCGCAATGATTTTCCATGCTTTAGGACGTCACCCAATGGCAGGTTTTGCAGCAGCATTCTGCGGCGTAAGCGCTGGTTTTGGGTCAAACTTCCTTATAGGTTCTGTCGATCCTATTCTTGCAGGACTTTCAACTTCTGCCGCACAAATTCTTGACCCCAATATGGTTATCAACCCTTTGGTTAACTACTTCTTTATGGCTATATCGGCCGTAATGATTGTTTTGGCTGGAACATGGATAACAGAAAAAATCATTGAACCCCGTTTAGGTGAATACACCGGAAATGTTGAAAAACTTGAAGCAACTGAACTCACTCCATCTGAGAAAAAGGGATTAAAATATGCTGGTTGGAGTGTTCTTGCTATTATTGCGCTAATTGCTTTAATGCTTATTCCTAGCAGTGGTATACTTCGCGACCCTGAGACTGGAAGCATACTGCACTCCCCCTTTATGAAAGGAATAATCTTTGTTCTTCTACTAATATTCTTTATCCCAGGATTGGTTTATGGCAAAATTGTTGGCACAATTAAGAATGACAAAGACGTAGTTAAGCACATGACAACATCAATGAAAGGTCTGGCAGGCTACATTGTACTGGTTTTCTTTGCTGCCCAATTTGTTTACTTTTTCCGTTATAGCAACATCGGTCTGATTGTGGCAATTAATGGTGCAAATGGATTAAGCAATATTGGACTAACAGGTATTCCGCTGATGATACTCTTTGTACTACTGGCCGCATTTATCAACTTATTTATGGGAAGTGCATCGGCCAAATGGGCAATTATGGCACCAGTATTTATCCCGATGTTTATGCTACTTGGTTATCACCCTGCGCTTACTCAGGCAGCATTCCGCATAGGCGACTCTGTAACTAACGTTATCACCCCAATGATGAGCTACTTTGCGCTCATTGTAACCTACGCTGAAAAGTATGACGAGAAGTATGGAATTGGAACAATTATATCGCTGATGATACCTTACACTATTCTATTCCTAATACTTTGGATAATCCTACTTATTGGCTGGATGCAATTGGGTATTCCTGTTGGATTTGATGGGCCTCTATACTTGAAGTAAAAAACTGAGAATTGCATAAACAAAAACCCCTTGGATTGAAAATTCAAGGGGTTTTTGATCATCATAATATTAATTGGCTCTGATAATTCAAACTTTACTTACTAACCACAACTTTTACTGTTTCTAAACTGCCATCTATGAGTTCAATTTTAACAATATAAATTCCATTGGTTAAATTAAAATCGGACTCAAGCCCAAGTTTATTTATTGTAAGCACTTTATTTCCAACAACAGTAAACACATTCAATTCTTTTATCTCTTTTTCAGATTTCACCTTAACGGTTCCATCCTCTGAAGGGTTTGGATAAACAGAAATTAAACCAGAAGAAATTTCGTCAACCGAAACTAATTGACCACTTGTGATGGTATTGTATCTAGATGTTATTTCGCTATAGGGGTCAAACGCAGCCTGTGTAGCCTTAAAACCAATATTTGCACTAAGCAACTGGTTATTTTGAGTATTATGGAACCACACAATAGTATCTTTAGTTGCGCTGCTAAAACGTACAGGTATTTTCATTTCGAAAAACGAAACTGATGCATGTGATTGGGTTTGCTCAATGCGAGTCCAAACAGTATTATCTATAGCTTGCCATGCAATTTTGTATTTAGGATAACCCTGTCCGTAAATCCAATCGTTGAAGAATTCAGTTAAAGTTGAATCTGCTGCAAGTTCCATGTGAGCCTTAAAGTCTTGGGTTTTTGCAAAGCCATTAGCAAGAGCAGGGTCGTTCAAATAATTTTTGATTCCTTGGAAGAAGGCCTCATCGCCAATTTGTTTACGTAGCATGTGCAGCACTTCTCCCCCCTTGGCATACGACAAGCGCCCACTAAAAATGGCATTTACATTTGCAGTATCAGTGCAGTAAACGGAACCGCCTGATTGTGATGTGATACTGGAAATTTCACTGACTCTCCAGTTTTTAAAACTTTCTGCACCATAAGTATACTCTAAATAGAGTCCCTCACAGTATGTCGCAAAACCTTCATTAATCCATATATCAGCCCAACTTCCACATGTAATATAGTCGCCAAACCACTGATGAGCAAGTTCGTGTATAACAAGCATTTCGCTATTGTCGTACATAAAACTCATTGTTTGGTGCTCCATACCTCCACTCCAACCAAACTGGGCATGTCCATATTTCTCATCAGCAAAAGGATATGTAATAAAAAGGTTGTTATATGCTTTCATTGCATTTACAACATTTTGCTGATTAGCAATCCATTGGCTACTTTTTTCAGGATAGAAATAGTCGATTATCTGAATTGGGTTTTGACCATCAACAGGAACCTCCGTTTGCAACTCCTGATAATTTGTAACGGCAAAAGCAATAAGATAAGTAGCAATAGGATGCTTATGTTTCCAATGATAGGATACACCCATCGTGGTATTTTCTGTTGAAATCAAAATTCCATTCGAAGCAACTTTATTGCCCTGTAAAGTATTTACAATAACATCTACACTATCGGCTTTATCGAGTAACGATTGCTTACATGGCCACCAAGTATATGCACCATAAGGCTCGCTTAATGTCCAAATAATTGGGTTTCCATTGTGAGTTGTTTGCTCAAAAGCCCCAAATCCATTACTTTGTGGTGCACCATGGTAGGCAATAGAAATGCTTGATAAATCATTAGCATTAAGAGTTACTGGCAGAGTAATGTCAATCTCATCGGTTAAATGAGTATACGAAACCAATTGATCGTTGAATTTAATACTATCAACAACCATATTATTAAGCAAATCAAAAGTAATTTTGTTTCCGGAACTTTTCATTTCGAAAGTAGTGGTAACAGTTCCTGATATTTCATAAACAGAAGGATTAACAGTTAAATCGAGTTTATAGTGCTTAACATCGTACATTCCTCCAGATTTGGTTTCCTGAAAATCCCATAACTTTTGCAAATTACGTTGCTTGGCTAAAGCATCCATTCTATCCTGTGCCCAAACAAGCGAGTTTATCATAAGAAAAATTAAAATCGTAATCTTAGTTTTCATTCACACAAAATTTTACATTATAAATTAGATACAGCTATCTGATGAGTGCATCATTTCTATTTTTCAAATTGACTAAATAATCGAAAACAACTTTTCGAACGTAATGTTAGTAAAGTTTTTTCTACAAACCAATGAATGATTTAAATCTGAAAGTAACTAGTGGGTTACTAAAGGCTTGCGAATTTATTACATTTTAATGATTTCCATATATTTAATCACATATTAAACAACATGAAATTAAATGGCATGTTTGTGTTAGTAAAAATTTTGCATAAAAATGCAATTTAAACCCTTAACAACCCACGAAAAGCCCTAACGCTATAGTAAGATTGCGCCCCATTATGATAAACAAAGACTCTTCCATATCTATAATCACCAAACAAAGCACCGCCTAACTTGCGAACTGAATCAGGGGTTTTCAACCAACTTGATGTTTTGGTATCAAAATTCCCCAAGGTCTGAAGTTTGCGATATTGCTCCTCGGACAATATCTCAATCCCTATTTCAGCAGCCAAATCAATGGCATTGTTAAAGGGTTTATTCTCCTTCCTTGAGTTTAGCGCTTCACCATCATAGCACACTCCTCGTCGACCCACAGGAGTCTCCTTTGAGCAATCGCAAAACAAATACTCATTGGTATCCTTGTCGTAACCAATAACATCAGGCTCTCCGCCAGTTCTCTCCATTTCGTTAAGCGACCAAAGTTTATCGGGATTTAATACAAGTTTTTCGTGTACCGCAACCCATTCTATACCAATATGTCGTTGCATATTCTGCTCGAAACGAAGTTTCAATACTTCAACTAAGGTCTTGCTCTGCTCAAGCGATAATTCCCTAATAGTCATCATAACCAAAAATATTTATTCAACAACAAACCCCAGACCAGTTATTTTTCCAACTAAAAAAAACTCAATGTCTATTTATAAAACCGTATTTTGCATAAACAGTTCAGCAATCAATTACCTTTATATAAAACTACCACTATGGATATTAGTATTTTTACAGATAAATCAAACATTCCAACACCCGAAGAACTAGAAAAAGCAATTGGATCAACTATTCATATTTGGCATGAAATTGCTGATTACGCTCACAAGAAATACCGAAAGGCAACCGACGAATGGAACTATCCTGGCAAAAACTACGGCTGGAGCTTTAGGGTTAAGGATAAAAAACGAACCATTGTGTACTTGTTGCCCCGTGAAGGATACTTCAAAGTAGCCTTTATGTTTGGGCAAAAAGCTTTCGATACTATAATGGCAAGTGATATTGACACCGCAATCAAAAAAGAACTATCCGATGCAAAGGTTTACGTTGAAGGCCGAGGTATTAGAATTGATGTTAAGGATGATGTTGTTTTAAAGGATATAAAGAAATTAATTGATATAAAAGTAGAGAATTAGGGAAAAAGATGGAAGCAGAATGTTTGAAGTAATAACAAAATTTATGAAAAAAACCCTTAAGGATTTTGAATCCTTAAGGGGTTTTTCATACCTAAACAGATCAATTTCCCTCCACCACTAAATTTTCGCTTACAGCAGGTTTTGACTTACGAAACGAAAAACTGTAAAAAATTCCCAAAACATAGGATGTTTCGGGTGTATTTGAGTTCAACTTAGTTTGATATTGACCAAAAACCTCTATCTCGTTGCGTTTATTTAATGGATAAGTTACACCCGCACGAACCCTTAATCTACTAAATTCTTTTTGCTTCCCCGATGTTAAATCGTAATACAACTCGCCCATTACGAATGGTTCAACTTTTGCATTTGGAATATCATAGGCAACCTGAAGCCTATTCCTAAAATTATCCTTGGTTTCAATACTATATCCCAAGTCATACCAATAAATCATACTTCGCTGAAATTGCCCACGATAAGTAAAAGAGAAACGTCCCAACTCAAACTTTGGCCTAATAGCAACGGAATATCTATGCCCATTAAATCTTTCATCAAAATCACTCTCATAAAACCTTGAGTAACGGTATCCGCCTATCAACTGCAACCATTTTAATGGTTTAAATGCAATATTTGCCTCAAGCAACATATCATCGACCCGGAATGGGGAACTGGTCATTCGAAGTTCCGGCGTAACACTTACCGACAATGAATTTGACAAAGGCTTTGCAACCTCAACACCTGTCCATAAACCATAAGCATCCTGCGAAATAGCCCTATTACTCAATAGCAAAAGGCTGAAAACAATCAACAAAAAACTCTTTTTCATTTAATTTCCCAAATAAATAATCCGTTGCGAATTTAACTTAACTTCGTTTTCTTCGTGCAAAGTAACTGAAATAATATATACACCTGACGAGATTCCTAAAGAACCAAGATTCCATGGAATTGTTGTGTTGGAAATCGAAAAATCGACGAATTTCTGTGCGACTAACTTTCCTGACATCGAGGCAATCGAAATGGTACAATCTGCACTAGGCTTATAGCTAAACTTCACAGAAACTTCATCACTTACTGGATTCGGGAATACAGTTACCTCGGGTAAATATAACCGGTGAGTTCCATTGGTTTTTATATTTGACGCACCTGGAGTTGGAGTATTCAGCTCCACAGGAAGTCCCTTCCCATTAGGGTAATAACCCAATGTTTTATCCTTTGATATTCGGGAGATATTGTAACCATCAATAAACTTCTTAGATGTAAAAATTCCAATCTCCTCTCCATCTCTATTTAACTTGAATGGCAGATGTTTGTTACCTTTAGAAGCATTTCCATCGGCCCAAAACAGCATAAACTCTCCAGGTTGAATGTTTACATTAGGAAGATTCCACTTATCGGGGTTGCTCAAATTATCGGTTATGGTAATATCGCCAAGCCAAATCGAAGAAGTGCCATAGTTGTATAACTCAATCCAATCAGAGTAATCGCCGAACTCATCGGGAAAAGTATGGGTGTTTGAGGTCATAACCTCATTAACGCATAACTTTACAGAGGAACTCAATGGAAAATTAATTATATTTTCGCCACTCAAAGGCTCTGTGGTGGATTGGGTTTCAGCATCAACCGCTACTATTTTGTAGTAAACCTTTGTAGTTGGCGTACTAAAAGGGCCAACAGTTGCAGCATAAAACCCTGTACTATCCAATACCATAGGTATTTCTCTATCAGAAAAATTATCGGTACTATATATCAATCTTACACTCTTGGGCACCGATTCATCATTTACCTGTGCGGCAATTTTAATTGGTACTTTATACGATATTGCCCTATGGTAAATATTTGTTATAACTGGAGGAATATTCCCCACTACAGCTTGCGAAGTTGCATTCTGATGACGTTTGTTAATATAAGGTATCAACCCGTACTTAACATGCCCGCCCAAGGATTGATTATAGGAATTGTCAAACGCAGTATTATTCCATCCATAATCCAGTGTTCTATATGTATCGGCATAGGCATACTGCTTAATCATATTACAAGTGGTTGTAGCCTTAGCGCTCAACAAAGTTGGGCTAAATTCTTTTGCTAACAGCTGCCTGATGTAGAACAAATAACGTTTTTTGTACACATCAACACTAAGTATTTTTTTTGTCAAAGGTCTATCCTCACTACTTGCCCAAGAGTTAATATTCCGCGTAGCCCAATCAATATTAAACCAGTCAATACCAAAGGTATTATCAACATCGTAAGGAATAAACTCAAATTTACCTGTTGATGTATTTTTATACAGATAGAAATTGTTCTTGTTGTAGGAGTAGCCATCCCAATGACCTATTAATGCTTCAACCGCTAGGTATTTAAGAAACGAATTCACGTTGAAAATAGGCTCAAGTTTAGCAGGTAATTCCGATGTGGATGTTTGAGTTACAACTTGAATCAACTGGGCAATATCAGAGTAATCATCGGCAGCAAGATTGGTTTTCAAATCGTAGACCCTATAACCATTCGCAGTAAACTTATAACTACTCGGACTAGTTCCTCGGTATGTTAAATCGGCAGGGTAAAGGCATTTGTAGAGGTTACCATCCTTATTTCCAAATCTGCTCTCCACAAACTCCTCATCTATGTGCTCTACGCTCATATACAACCCATAGTACTGATTATTGATATAAAGCCTTACATGGTTTGCTCTCGAAGCAGGAACTCCAATACCGTAGAGTATATCCCAACCTAGTTTTGCTCTAATTATGGAAGGGTCGTTATGCTCACCATTTAGGTTCATCTTCTCCATTCCTTTAAACTTCTGACCCGGAACAAAAGTATTGAACGAAACTTTAAACGATTTTTTTTCAGAATAACGCGAGGTATTCCCTCTTAGTCTAACTCCTACATTGTAAACAGTATCGATCAGTGCCGATGACGAAAACTTAAAGGTAGCCCTATACTCCACATTGCTACTTTCATTGCCAGACTGGTAAAGGCTTTGCAGAAAAGTGTTATCCATATAGATATCTATCCTTGGCACCTCAGTATCCACATAAACGGGGCTATAAATAGGAAACAGTTCTTGAGAATACAGATTTTTAACAAAAATCGGAATAGCTATAAATATCAAATATTTAGATTTCAAAATCATCACTTTTAATAATTGAACTTGGTAAATATAGCCCGTAACATCATTTTAACTCTTTTTTCATAGTCAATTAACTTACATATCAACGCAATCGATTGAAATTGAAGTCTTAATTATGTCAAAATCCTTACCCAATAATAATTTGGACTGATTATAAATTGGATAATTGTTAAACAATTTAAAATAACGGTAGCCAAAGAAACATATTTTTGTAGTCGATTAAAATCGATACAAATGCCAGCTAAACCAACCTTAATTGAGCATTTAGGACGTATCGATGCAGTAACACCCAACGACATCAGAGTGGTTATTATTAGCCAATCTGCATGTGCTAGTTGTCATGCTAAGGGAGCATGTTCTGCATCGGATGTGTCTGAAAAAATAGTAGTAGTAAGTAAAACCAACCATAATTTTCTGGTTGGTGAAACTGTTAAAGTTTTGCTTAAACAATCACTAGGCTTTAAAGCACTATTCTTAGCGTATATACTCCCTTTTATTGTAGTTATTACCTCACTTTTCACATTCAGCGCTTTTATGAGCGAAGGCAAGGCTGGCCTGCTAGCCTTGTTGATACTAATACCCTATTACGCAATCCTATATTTTTTTAAAAATACATTATCGAAACAATTCAATTTTGATATAGAAAAAATCTCATAAAACCAACCTAAGTATGAGTTCTGTTCTTTTATTTTCAATTATTATGCTAAGCTTACTAGGAGTAGTATTGGCAGTAATACTATACTTAGTAGCACAAAAGTTTAAGGTGTTTGAAGATCCTCGTATCGATCAGGTCGAAGCAGTACTTCCCGGTGCAAACTGTGGAGGCTGTGGATATCCTGGCTGTAGAGGATTTGCCGATGCTTTTGTAAAATCCGATGATCTGTCTGCTTTCTTTTGTCCCGTTGGCGGAAACGACACAATGAACGCTGCCGCCGCAGTTATGGGCAAAACAGTAGAAGCTAAAGATCCAGAGGTTGCAGTTATTCGTTGTTCGGGCAGTCCCGAAAACAGAAAACGCATAGTTAAATACGATGGAGCATCATCGTGTAAAATTGCGACTTCGCTTTACAGCGGTGATACTGGTTGCCAGTTTGGCTGCTTGGGTCTAGGCGATTGCGTTGCAGTTTGTAAGTTCGATGCTATTTACATTGACCCAGTAACTCTGCTTCCTGTTGTTAGCGACGAAAAATGTACCGCCTGTGGTGCTTGTGTTAAGGCTTGCCCTAAGTTCATTATTGAACTACGCAAGAAAGGCCCTAAGAGTAAGCGTATTTTTGTATCGTGCATTAACAAGGACAAAGGCGGAGTTGCCCGCAAGGCTTGTCAAGTGGCCTGCATTGGATGTGGAAAATGTGTAAAAGTATGCCCACACGATGCTATCACACTTGAAAACAACCTAGCTTACATCGACTTCAACAAGTGCAAACTTTGCAGAAAGTGTGTGGAAGAGTGTCCAACCAGTGCAATTCTGGAATTGAATTTCCCGCCACGTAAGCCTAAAGCTGAGACAGAAGCACAAGTAGAAAAAACAGAGTAGCAACTATTCAATACCAATGAATATGTTAAAAACATTCTCAAAAGGTGGTGTTCACCCACCCGAAAACAAGATATCGGCAAATAAACCAATTGAGATATTGCCATTGCCACAAAGAGTGAGCATTCCTGTATCGCAACATATTGGAGCCCCAGCAGCTGTTTTAGTTGCTAAAGGCGATAAGGTTAAAGTTGGACAGGTAATTGCGCAAAGCGCAGGGTTTGTATCGGCTAACATTCACTCCTCAGTATCAGGTACAGTTGAATCAATCGATACCGTCCTTGACAGTTCTGGATACAAACGCCAAGCAGTTACAATTACTGTAGAGGGCGATGAGTGGATTGAAAGCATCGACCGTTCAACCGAACTCAAAAAAGATATCCAACTAAACGCTCAGGATATTATTAAGCGTATTAACGAGTCGGGTATTGTGGGTTTAGGTGGAGCAACTTTCCCTTCGCACGTAAAACTATCAGTTCCTGCCGGCAAAAAAGCCGAAGTGCTTATTATTAATGGAGTTGAGTGTGAACCCTACTTAACTTCGGACCACAGGTTGATG
>JAEXVC010000218.1 GCA_023406715.1 Bacteroidota bacterium
ATATATATACTCTCGCTACCGAAATCCAACGGTTGTTGCTGCGGAGGATTACTACTGCGAAATTGAAGGATGTAAGTGGTCGTTGCTTTCGCAATCGGGGATGGCGGCCATAGATATTGCCCTATCAGTATTTCAGAGAAATGCTCAACCCAATAAATGGGCTTTCTTCACGGAGATTTACGGTGGAACAAACTCATTCATAGATAAAGTTCTTGTAAATAGGAGAGGTATTGAGGCTATACGTTTTGCTCCCGACGGAAATTCATACTCACTTGAGGCATTTGAAAAATTTATGTCGATAAACAAACCTCAGGTTGTGTTCTTCGAGGTGATTTCGAACCCAATGCTACTAGTTGCCGATGCTATCGAAATTATTAAAATATCAAAGAAACATGGTGCTGCAGTTGTGGTTGACAATACTTTTGCTACACCTTATTTATTTAAACCTCTCGATTTTGGGGCCGATTTGGTTATCCATAGCGCAACCAAATACCTTGCAGGGCATGGAAACCTTTCTGCAGGTATTGTTTCAGGAAACGATATGAAATTGGCAGCCGAGGCCATTGAGTACCGCAAGTGGGCTGGTCACATGATATCGCCCGATGAAGCGTACCGACTTCACGATATGCTTAAATCGTTCAATATTCGCATAAAACAACATTTCGATAATGCTTTTGCCATTGCTCGTTTTCTGGAGAAGCATCCTGCTATTGAGTCGGTTTGCTACCCTGGTTTGAGCACTCATCCAACGCATTCAATATCAACTAGACTATTTGGTGAAAAAGGCTTTGGTGCAATTGTTACCTTCGATATTAAAGGTAATTCCTTTGAGGAAAAGCAGCAGAAATGCAATAAGTTTATACAAACGGTATCTAACAGCATCCCTCTTGTTCCCACATTAGGCGATGCCGATACTATTCTTATGCCCGTTGAGCCTGTTTGGGGCGATAGGTATCCATTCCCCGGAATGATAAGACTCTCAATAGGCATAGAGAATGCTGAGAAAATTATTAGAATTATTAATTCTGGATTAAAAGAATTATAAATCTGTTAGTATTCTAACATTAATTTATTGTTAAATTTTATGTTTTGTTATTTTTTTCACAATTAATTTATTTGTGATATTAATCAGATATACAAATAATTAACTATAATCGAATGAAATGTTAGCGACATTGTAGTTAAAAATATTAACAAATGTCATAAATTTATACATTGCCAAAAAATATATTTGTGCAATCTGGGCAATCAGTTTTATTACCGAAATAAAAGTTAAATAATTAATAAATAATACATTAACATTAATATTGTTTGGAGGAACTACCATGCAGAATAAACTTCAAGAGCTAACCGAAAAAATCTACCGCGAAGGTCTTGAAAAAGGGCAGGAGGAGGCCAACCAGATTATTGGTAAAGCTAAAGACGAAGCATCCAAAATTCTTAGCGATGCAAAATCTCAAGCTGAACAAATAATTGCCGCTGCCCACAAGGAAGCCAACGACTACAAAAAGAATGTAGAAACTGAAATTAATCTATCCGCTAAGCAGGTTATGGGTGGATTAAAGCAGGAAATCACATCGCTTATTGAGGCTAAACTTTTTGAGGCACCAACCGTTGATGCTCTAAAAGATGCCGATTTTGTTAAAAAGATTATAGAAACAGCCATCAATCGCTGGGAACCAAATTCGCCAGAAAAAGTATCTCTTAAAGTACTTGTTCCAGCCGATATGGAAAAATCTATCAACGACCATTTTGTAAACAAAACACATGCTAAATTGAATGCATCTGTTGAGTTTGCTGTTGATAAAGCAATCAAGTATGGCTTTAAAATTGGTCCTAAGGATGGTAGCTACATTGTTAGCTTCACCGAATCCGATTTTGAGTCGCTTTTCAAAGATTACATGCGTCCAAAGATTGTAACATTGCTTTTTGGAGGAAAATAGCATGATGCGCAACTACTATTATTTGGTAGCCAGTCTTCCTGAACTTTTAATAGACCAGGAACGAAAGGATTTTAGCGTAAATGCACTTAAAGCCGAAGTAAAGGAAAATATTCATCCTTTAGATTATCAATTGGTTGAGTTTCTACACTTACCATACGATAACGAGAATTTCCTTAATCAAATTCTGAAGCGAGGATTCGAGTACAACGAACTGGGCGGAATTGACAAGTCTACCTTTGATGAACTAGACGAAAACGTTTCGCAACTTCCTGATTACATGCAGGATTTCTACTACCAATTTACTGGCAAGCAACGGAATCCTGAAGAAGAAATTGAGGTTGTTGACGACGAAGACAAAGATTATAAAGCCATAGAAAAACATCCCGAAACAATTTTTCAGGAGAAGTTTTACGAGTTGGCCATTAATCATAAAAATCAATTCCTTAGCCAATGGTTCACGTTTATTCGCGACTTTAACAATATTCTTGCAGCCATCAATTGCCGTAAATTAGGTGTTGACCCTGCAAAGCATCTTGTTGGCAATTATCCTTTAATTGACGTGCTTGCAAAGAGTCATGCGTCGGATTTTGGTATAAAAAAGGAAATAGAGTATTTTGAGAAGATTCTTCAGATTTCCGAAATCCAGGATGTTTTAGAACGTGAGCGAAGATTCGATTTGTTGAAGTGGGATATGGCTACCGAACTCACAACGTGGGATTACTTCAATATAAACGTTATTCTAGCATTCTTTATCAAGGCAAGTATTATTAACCGTTGGTTAAAACTCGATGCAAAAATTGGCGAAGGGCTATTTAAACATCTATTCGATGATTTAAAGGCTTCATACGATATTGCCAACAACTTGCACTAGTAATTGTGGTTTGATAATTAAATAAAGTAAAAACAATAATAGGATACGAATGAAAACTAAAGGTAAAGTAACCGGAATTATTGCCAACCTTGTTATTGTAGAGGTTGATGGCCCGGTTGCCCAGAATGAGATTTGCTACATCAATCTTTCTGGAGTAAACCTAATGGCCGAAATCATTAAGGTCATAGGCAAACTTGCATACGTTCAGGTTTTTGAAAGTACTCGTGGACTTAGAGTTGGAGACTCTGTAGAGTTCCAAGGTCATATGCTTGAGGTAAGCCTTGGGCCTGGACTACTTTCTAAAAACTATGACGGATTGCAGCACGATTTGGCCAAAATGAATGGTATTTTCCTACAACGTGGCGATTATACCGATGCTTTGGATATGGACTCAACTTGGGAGTTTACACCAACTGTAACACCAGGAACGCAAGTTACTGCTGCTGATTGGTTGGGCGAAGTTCCTGAAGGTTGGCTCAATCATAAAATAATGGTTCCATTCACACTAACTGATAAATACACAGTTAAATCTATAGTATCAAAGGGAACCTACAAAATTACCGATACCATTGCGGTGCTAACAAACTCAAAAGGCGAGAATGTTAACGTAACCATGGTTCAGAAATGGCCTGTTAAAAAAGCTATTACTGCATATCGCGAAAAACCTCGTCCATTCAAAATTATGGAAACTGGTGTAAGGGTAATTGATACTCTTAACCCAATTGCCGAGGGTGGTACAGGGTTTATTCCCGGTCCATTTGGTTGTGGAAAAACAGTACTTCAGCACGCGTTGGCAAAACAGGCAGAGGCCGATATGATTATCGTAGCAGCCTGTGGTGAACGTGCAAATGAGGTAGTAGAGATTTTTGCAGAATTTCCTCATCTTGTCGATCCACGTACCGGCCGTAAATTAATGGAACGTACTACAATTATCTGTAACACATCCAATATGCCTGTTGCATCGCGCGAAGCGTCAGTTTATACGGCAATGACTATTGGTGAGTACTACAGGTCTATGGGATTAAAAGTCCTTCTTTTGGCTGACTCTACTTCACGCTGGGCACAGGCACTTCGCGAAATGAGTAATAGGCTAGAGGAACTTCCTGGTCCTGATGCATTCCCTATGGACTTGCCTGCTATTATTGCAAACTTCTACGCTCGTGCAGGTATGGTTTACCTTAATAATGGAACAACTGGTTCTGTTACCTTTATTGGTACAGTATCGCCTGCAGGTGGTAACCTAAAGGAGCCAGTAACAGAATCAACTAAAAAGGCAGCTCGCTGTTTCTACGCACTTTCACAGCAACGTGCCGATAGTAAGCGCTATCCCGCTATTGATTCAATGGATAGTTACTCTAAATACTTGGAGTATCCTGAAATTCAAGAGTATTTAAACAAAAATATCAGTCCTAACTGGGTTAATCTTGTTTTAAAATCCAAGAATATTGTTCAGCGCGGTAAAGAGGCCTATGAGCAAATAAATATCCTTGGCGATGATAGCGTACCGTTGGATTATCATGATAGATTCTGGAAGGCAGAAATTATCGACTTTGTAATTCTCCAACAGGATGCATTCGATAAGATTGATTCTAATACGCCATTACAGCGTCAGCGTTTTATGCTGGAAAAAGTAATGTCGATTGCTGATATGAACTTCAGGTTCGATGGTTTTGAGCAATGTTCACTTTACTACAAGCGCATTATTAATGCCCTTAAGCAGATGAACTATTCCATATTCCAAACCGAAGAGTTCTACAATTACGAGAAAGAACTTCAAACAATCCTTAACGAAAGAAGAGTTGAATAATGGAAACTAAAGCATTTCAAAGGATATACACCCAATTAATGGGTATAACCAAGGCTACAGTTACTCTTAAAGCGCAGGGTGTTGCTAACGAGGAACTTGCAATGGTTCATGGTCGTCTGGCTCAGGTGGTTAAAATATTCGGTGATATGCTTACTCTTCAGGTTTTCAGTGGAACCGAGGGTATCCCTACAAACGCTGAGGTTGTATACTATGCAGAGCCTCCAAAGTTAAAAGTAGGCGATGATTTGGCTGGTCGATTCTTCGATGCCTATGGTCGTCCGCTTTTTGGTGCTACCGAAATTGAAGGAGAACCACGCGAAATCGGAGGTCCTTCCGTAAACCCTCTTAAACGCGAGCAACCATCGGAACTTATTGCAACAGGTATTGCAGGTATCGACCTTAATAATACACTGGTTACAGGTCAGAAAATTCCATTCTTTGCTGACCCCGACCAGCCTTTTAACCAGGTTATGGCAATGGTTGCGCTTCGTGCTCAGGCCGATAAGATTATCCTTGGTGGTATGGGACTTTCGAACGACGATTTCCTATTCTTCAAGAATGTATTCGAGAACGCAGGAGCGTTGGACCGTATCATCAGTTTCGTAAACACTACGGAGCAACCACCTGTTGAGCGTTTGCTTGTTCCTGATATGGCTTTAACTGCCGCTGAGTACTTTGCTGTTCAGAAAAATGAGAAGGTATTGGTTCTTCTAACCGATATGACCCTTTATGCCGATGCATTAAGTATTGTATCGAACCGTATGGACCAAATTCCATCTAAGGACTCAATGCCAGGTTCTCTTTATTCCGACCTTGCTAAGATTTACGAAAAAGCAGTTCAGTTCCCCGATGGTGGTTCTATAACCATTATTGCAGTAACTACACTTTCGGGTGGCGATATTACGCACGCTATTCCAGATAATACTGGTTATATTACCGAGGGACAGCTATTCCTACGTACCGATAGCGATACCGGAAAAGTTATTGTTGACCCTTTCCGAAGCCTATCGCGTTTGAAACAGCTCGTAATTGGTAAGAAAACTCGCGAAGACCATCCTCAGGTGATGAACGCTGCAGTTCGTTTGTATGCCGATGCTGCTAACGCAAAAACAAAACTTGAGAACGGTTTCGATTTGACTGAGTACGATGAGCGCGCGCTAAAATTTGCTCACGACTATTCAATGAAACTTTTGGCAATTGACATCAATATTGAGGTTGATACTATGCTCGATACTGCTTGGCAACTATTTGCTAAATATTTCTCCCAAACAGAGGTTGCAATTAAGAATGAGTTAGTTCAAAAATATTGGCCTAACTAATAATTCTTAAACAATTAAAACTGAATAAAATGGCAATTAAGTTTCAGTTCAATAAAACCTCGCTTAACGACCTGAATAAACAGCTCAAGGTACGTCTGCGCGCGTTGCCTACCTTAAAGAATAAGGAGTCGGCTTTGCGTATGGAAGTAAAAAGGGCTAAGAATAAGGTTCAAGAACTCGACGATGCGCTAACCTCTAAAATTAAGAATTATGAGTATATGGTTAGCCTTTGGGGAGAATTTGAGCGTAATTTGGTTATTATAGAAGACGTTAAGTTGGGTAGAATCAAAATTGCTGGGGTGAAGATACCTATTTTGGAGGAAGTTCAGTTTAAGGTTAAAGAGTATAGCGTTTTTTCCCGTCCATTCTGGTACACAGAAGGGGTGAAAATATTACAGGAAATGGCCTCGATTGGCATTGAACGTGATTTCTACTACGAAAAAATGCGATTACTCGATTATGCCCGTAAAAAGACAACTCAAAAGGTAAACCTTTACGAAAAGGTGCAGATTCCTGGCTATGAGAATGCCATTCGTAAGATTAAGCGATTCCTTGAGGATGAAGAGAATCTTTCGAAATCGGCTATGAAAATCGTGAAAAAACGTTACGAAAACGCGGAGGTTGAGTCATGATTGTACCAATGACCAAATATTCTTTTCTTGTGTATCACAAGCAATACGAAGAGTTTCTGAACGAAATCAGAAATATTGGTGTGGTACACATAATTGAAAAACCATTTGAGGAGACCCAAACCTTAAAAGCCAACAAGAGTCTACTAAACGAATACTCTAGCACCATAAGCGCTCTTAAAAAGAGACTAAAAGCAAAGAATATTGAACCTGAGTCGCTTGCAAACAACACGAACTCCGAGGTTGATGGCTTTACCTTGCTTGAAGAATTCAAAAACTACCAGCAAAGGCTTGAGTACAACAATCAGAAGTTGGTCACTTTAAAGAAAGAACTGAGTGCAGTAGAACCT
>JAEXVC010000274.1 GCA_023406715.1 Bacteroidota bacterium
TGTAAGAGGTGCGCTTATTACAGGTGGCGACCCATTTATGGATAGAAACAAACTATTCTACCTGTTAGATAAGTTAATGACGTTGGACAATATTGCTGAGATACGCGTTGGCACACGAATGCTTTTAAATAGCCCACATGTATTTACCGATGAGCTCTGCGATAAAATTGCCAGCTATATCCGCCCCAACTTTAACGATGCATCAAAGAGTAAATACTTGGCAATCAATGTTCACTTTAACCACCCCGATGAGTTACAGCCTGAAGTTCTGGAGGCATGCCATAAACTAACATCCAGAGGTATCACCCTAAGAAATCAAACTGTTCTGCTAAAAGGAATTAACGACGATACTAAAACAATGAAACACCTATTCCAATTGCTGCTACGGAATAATATCATTGTTTACTACATGAACCATTGCATGCCTGTTGCTGGAAGCGACCATTTAAGAACAACCGTTCAGAAAGGATTAGACATCTACAAGGATTTGTGCACCGAGTCGTCGTGCTCAATTCCACACTACGTGTATGCTCCATCGGGCGGAAAGGTGCATGTTGGCCCCGATACCACTTTTGATTACTCCAACGAAGACGGATTAAGCTTAATAAAGGTAAAACTTCTATACAAAGCAGCGGAATTTAGGGCTATTGCAAAAAAAGAGTTACCTCCAAAACACTCTGAAACAGAGGATGGATTTATTGAAGGTTACTACATTGACGGAACCGATAACTAAAATTCCTTAAAACAACAAATGGCCAAAAAACTTGATTTTTATATTGCGCTACAAGGTTGCTACAAGCCCGCAGAGTACATTCAATTAGGGAGAATAATTGAATCGAACGGGTTTGATAGAATTTATGTTTATGATGATTTGATGTTTTACCCATCGTTCCCCATACTTAGCCTTATTGCCGAGCATACCAGTAGGATTGAACTTGGACCATGTTTGGTGAATGGATTTTACAGACACCCAGCGCTTATAGCATCTAACGCAGCGTTTCTCGATGCAGTAAGCAATGGTCGTTCAATCTTGGGATTAGGACGTGGCGCATTCTTCGATTTTTTGAATTTAAAAGATAAGGAGAAGTTCACCCGCAAAGGTTTCGAGGAAACCCATCAATTGGTAAGTCACTTTTTTCAACAAAAACAGGAAGAGTTTAAGGGAAGAATATTTAAAACCACCGCGAAGGCAGTTTTGAGGGTTCCTCCTCCTGCAAATCCCTATTTTGTTACTGCAACGTGGAATACCAAAATGGCTTATTTGGGTGGAAAATACTCCAACGAGGTTCAGTTGGCTGAGGTTTTCACAGAAACATACCTTGATGAGATGCTAAAATCCTTCCAGAAAGGGTGCTCTGAGTCTAAACTTAATGGAGATAAACACCTATCGATAGGAGGAATGATTTGCGTTTCCGATGATTCATCGAGAGCTATTGAGAAAGCCAAAAGAACACTGGCTGTTTATATTCCCTACCTAAAAACCATTCTGAAACAGCACAAGGTTGATGTAAAATCGAAATTGATAAAGGAGATTGACTACGAATCGAAACGAGGAAATTACGACAAAGTGAGTACTATAATTCCTGATGATTTTGTGTCAATTTTAACGCTATCGGGTACACCCGATGATGTTTCGCATAAACTTAAAAAACTGATCAAAGGAAAACCTATTAAAGGGATTATGTTTTCGCCGCCATACAGCACGTTTGATTCTATGGAGGAAAACATCCTGTATTTAGCACAAAAACTTTTGCCCAAACTTCAATAAAAATAATGTTTAACTTAAAAATCAAATTACTATGGACAACAAAGCCACTAACGCAGTTTACGATTCAAGAACAAACGCAGCAATTGGAACTTTTGTGGGTTTTCTTACTCCCGATGAGTTTAAAACTGTAGCCAATCAATTGCTTGGTATTCTTGAAACAAAACGTTTAAAAAAGCAATTGAATGATATTAAACAGATGAAAGTATTAAAACCAGAAGTTCAGGAATGGTTAAATACCGACTGGTTTCCAAGAGCACAAAAAATTGGTTTAAAGTATTTTGCTTTTGTAGTACCCGACGATATTTTTGGTAAAATGAGCATGGACGGTGCCAATAAGAATGCTCAAAATGCTTTTGGCATGGAAATTCAGTACTTTAACAACTTGGATGCAGCCAAGAACTGGTTAATCAGTAAAAATTAATTTGTAAATTTTACTAATGGGTTTATTCTAAGCGCAGCCTTGGGCTGCGCTTTTTCATAGCAGAATATCTCTAAATAATGTTACTTCATTCAACTGTTCACCTAATAAATTTGTCATCTTCGCTGTAATTAAGTGCTCCTAAGCCAACACAATTAAAAAAACTAAGTAGACGCTTGCGATTCGGTCAAATTTGACTAAAGAATTTTGACAAACCCTCTGTAAATTGCTAACTTTACAATTACTCTTCTTGAAGTAATTCCTCTTTGCTAAAAATTTTCAGTTTTCTGCATCTTATGTTTTAGAGTTTTTTCACTCTTAAACTTTGGGCTATGAAAAAATACTTAGCAATTTCCATACTTCTGTTTTGTGGGCAGATATTTGCTCAAAACATCGAAAAGGAAGCCTCAACTGCTAAAAAGAATTATGAACGGGCAATCTCAATGCTTGATGTCGGGGAAACTTATAAACTGGATAGTATTCTTTTCTACAGCCAACAATCTGCTAAGATATATGCCGAATTGAACGATACAGAAGGATTTCAAAAATCGCTATTGGTTCAAATGCACATTTATGCAATACTAAAAGACGAATCTAATGCGAAGTTATTGAACGATAGCATTGTAAGGTTTTGTGAAAAAAATAATCAGAATTGTAATCTTTCCTTAGCCCAAGCAAGCGAAAATTTAGGTCTACTTTACTCTCATTTAGGCAAGAATAACCAAGCAATTGAACTATTCAACAATGCCATTGAATTATACAACAAACAATATGGCAAAGATTTCCCCGAGTTGGCAAGAATTTATTGCGACTTGGGTAACACTTATTATAACAAAGAAGACCTTGAAAACTCCCTAAAGTTCCATTTAAGCAGCATAGAGTTGTGCAAAAAACACTTCGGTGAGAATAACAATCTTTATTCAAAAATTCTATTTAATACAGGTAACGACTATTCCGATTTATCGGAATACGACAAAGCCCTTGATTGCTATCTCGAAAGCATAAGAATTAAAAAAGAGTTGTTAGGTGAGAATCACTTGAACATAGCCTTTGTGTACGACATGATTGGAAATGTTTACGAGAGTAAAAGCAAGTACGACACAGCCCTTGACTACTACAATAAAAGTTTAGAAATTATTATAAGCAACCTTGGCAATAATCATTTAGAAGCCGCAGCGCTTTACAACAGCATTGGAGGAATATATAGAAAAAAAGATGAGTTCAGAAAAGCCTTAGATTACTATTTAAAGTGTCTGGAGATAAGGAAGCAACAACTGGGCGAAAATAGCACTCAGGTTGCTGGTGTGATGAATAATCTTGCAGTAGTATATACTAGTTTGGCCAATTTGGACTTAGCTCTTGAATATCTTCATAAAAGTTTAAAAATTCAAGTTGAGGTGGGGGGCGATGAGCAAATGATAGTAGCAATACTTTACAACAACATAGGAACTGTTCTGATCGATAAATCAGAATACGATAAGGCTCTTGAGTATCTTTTTAAAAGTCTTGTAATTCGAAAAAAAATTAGCGGAGAGAAAAATGCTCGGGTTGCTTTGGTTTACAATAATATTGGAAACATCTATAACTACAAACGCGAACTAGATAAGGCATTAGAGTATTACTATAAATCGTTAAATATATACCTTGAGATTGTTGGTGAAAAGCATAATGCTGTGGGTGGCGCTTACGTTAATATTGGTTCAGCATATAGCGATAAAAAGGAGTTTCAAAAAGCACTTGAATGCTACCAAAAAGCATTGGAAATAAGAAGAGCGATTCTGGGTGAAAAGCATACACTTATTGCAAACTTGTACTCTAGTATTGGCAACATTTACCTTCACCTAAATATTGTTGATAGCGCTTTATTCTACAATCAGAAAGCTTTAGATATGAAAGTGGAGTTGCTTGGTCAAAGTCATACATCCGTATCAGTATCGTATAACAATATTGGGCTAATTTATGAGTACACAAAGGATTACAATAAATCTATAGAATACTACAAAAAGAGTTTGTTCAATCAAATTATTGCTTATGGAAAAAAACATGCGGAAGTAGCCTTGAACTACAATAATATTGGAAACATATACTTTTTGGAAGGCAATTATGCTGATGCCTTAAAGTACTACCAGTATAGTTTAAATTCAAACCTTCTTTTTTTCGATGATTCTAGCCAATATACCTCCAGTTTTAAGGTAGATTCATATCTCGACACCTATGAGTTACTAAAAAGCCTTAGCCAAAGAGCCATAATTTTTGGAAAATTAGCCGTTTCTATGACTCAGAATCCATCATCCATTGAACAATTAAAACCCAACTTTTACGAGCACATAACTGTTAATGATCTATTTAGATTGTCGTTAGAAAACTTTATGCGTTGCGATACTATTATTGAACTAACCAGAAAAACCGTGAACAATGCTAACGATAAAATTACGTTGGGCGAAACTGCACAAAACATATATATTCAGGCTATAGATGTGTGCTATGCATTTTCAAAATCCAATTCGAGCGAAAGCCAACATGCAATAGAGAAAGCATTCTATTTTGCGGAGCAAGGAAAAGGAATGGTTTTACTTCAGGCTCTTGCGGAATCGGAGGGTTTAAAGTATTCTGGAATTTCCGATAGTTTGGTTGAGAAAGAAAGAACTTTAAAGATTGATATTGCTTTTTACGAAGGAAAATTAGCAGAAGAACTCGATAGTATTACAAGTACTGACTTTCAGAACAAACTTTTTTCGGCTAAGCGACAGTATGAGGAATTGATTCTTTTTTTGGAAAAAAACTATCCCAATTACTATAATCTTAAATACTCCAGCACAAAACCTCGCATTGATGAAATACAAGAACATCTAGCAAAAAATTGTGCTCTTTACAATTATGTTTTGGGTGATAGTAGCATCTATATATTTGCTCTCACTCGAAAAACTGTTGATTTCTACAAAGTTGAGGATATTTATGGTTTTGAAGATTCCATACAGGTATATCGTTCAGCTCTTAGTGGAAATCCGCTGTATGCAAATCGATATCTATCCAGCGGCTTGTTTATATACCAAAAGTTATTTCCCAAAGATTTGTCATTTAGTGATAAATTTGAAAATTTAATTCTAGTTCCTGATGGTAGTATGGCTTTCATCCCATTCGAGAGTTTACCGATGGCTTATGCATCGAGCATGGCTGGGCTTACACAACACCAAGATTCTCTAAGAGGATTCAAATCCTTGGCTCTTAATGTGGCTGGCGGTAATTTTCGGGATTACCCCTTTCTGGTTAAGAAACACAATATAAGCTATTGCTACTCTGCAACACTTTACTTTCAAAACTATTTAAACAGGTATCAGCACTCAAAAGATAAGCAAAGCAATGGTTGGCTAGCCGTAGCTCCGGTGTTTTCGGATAATGAGCAGACTGCCACATCTCAAACCATAGATTTGCAAAGAAGAATAAAATTTTATAACCCCGACACACTTTTAACCAGAGGAAATCTTCTTAATGGCGATTACGTGAACCCTTTGCCTGGAACAGAAACAGAGGTTGAGTCCATATCAAAAATGTTCGCATCAAAATCATACGAGGTCAAAGTGCTTTTGAAAAATCAAGCATCGGAGAAACAAATAAAATCGGGAATACTGGATAGGTATAGCATCTTGCATTTTGCTACTCATGGCTTTGTTAACTCGGAGAAACCAGAACTCTCGGGGCTTCTTTTGGCGCAGGATAGCAGTGGTGGTAGTGATGGAATTCTTTACTCTGGCGAAATTTACAACCTTAAACTGAATGCTAATTTAACTGTTCTCTCGGCTTGCGAAACAGGACTAGGAAAGGTACGGAAAGGCGAAGGTATTATTGGGCTAACAAGAGCCCTTATATATGCTGGCTCTAGAAATATTATTGTATCGTTATGGCCAGTAAACGACCAATCAACATCCAACCTGATGGTTGATTTTTACAAAAACCTACTGAAAGGAAGACAATCGGAGAATTACTCTGCTTGGCTGAGAAACGCTAAACTGAAAATGATTAACGAGGGTAAGTACTCAAATCCTTTCTATTGGAGTCCCTTTATAATGGTTGGGCAATAAAAATTTCTAAGAATTATTCACTCTTACTCCAAGGCGATGGATTTATGCTTTCGTCCACTGTAAAATCGCCATAGCGATTGGCTACTTCGTTTAGCAATGCGATAATTTCATCAGGGTCGTTTGATGTGACTAGTTTCAGTCGGATTTCCTTGAAGTGAGGCAGTCCTTTAAAATAGCATGAGAAATGCCTGCGCATTTCTAGAATTCCAGTTCTGGCTCCCTTTATCTCCATCGATTTGCCAAAGTGCTGCTTGGCAATATCAACCTTTTGCAGGGTTGTTAATGGAGTCATCTTCTCTCCAATCCGCAAATATTCCTTTATCTCCTTAAAAATCCAAGGTCGGCCATAGGTTGCACGCCCAATCATTATTGCATCAACTCCATACTTTTCAAAGTTCTCCCTTGCAACCTCTGGACCATCAATATCTCCGTTACCAATAATTGGGATATTCATTCTAGGATTGTTCTTTACCTCGCCAATTAATGTCCAGTCTGCTTTGCCTGTGTAGAGCTGCGCTCTGGTTCGTCCGTGAATGGTTAATGCTTTAATACCAACATCCTGTAATCGCTCTGCTATCTCAACAATATTTTTGGAATCATCATCCCAACCCAACCTTGTTTTTACAGTAACGGGCAAATGTGTGGCGTTGACAATCTGTCGGGTCATCTCAACCATTTTAGGAACATCGCGCATCATTCCGGAACCTGCACCTCGGTTGGCAATCTTTTTTACAGGGCAACCAAAGTTGATATCGATAATTTCGGGGTTTGCTGCGGTGGCAACTCTAGCAGCCTCAACCATACTCTCAATTATATGTCCGTAAAGCTGAATTCCAATTGGACGTTCGTAATCGTAAATATTGAGTTTGGCAACACTGCTTCCAGCATCGCGAATTAACCCATCGGCATTAATAAATTCGGTGTACATCATATCAGCGCCAAAATGCTTGCACATAAATCGGAACGAAGGGTCTGTTACATCCTCCATTGGTGCCAAAAGCAAAGGTCTATCACCCAAATCAACCGAACCTATCCTCATATTCTTTATTAAATTTCGATGCAAAAATACTAATTTGTTAGAGTTATGGAGTAATGAATTGATGGAGATAATTTAACCACCGTAAAACGGCACTCCAATACTCCATAACTCCAACTAATCTATTTTGTTCTCGTCAAATAAAGAATTAGGTTTGCACAACAAAAACAGAGTTTATGATAAAAGCATCTTTAGCCTCACTTTCCGATGGTAAGAAACTTCTTGTAATGTTTCTTTTGGCTCTATTTAGCGCATTACTTTTTTCATTTCTTGGGAGTGCGCTCATTGTTGGAATATACGGAGTCGATGGTTTGAATTTGTTATCCACCATGGCAATTAGTGCTGAATCAATTGGAGCGCTTAAAATTATGCAGATAATGCAATCAATAGGAATGTTTGTTTTCCCAGGATTCTTGTTGGCTTACATATTTTCTCTGGAACCATGGAAGTATATTGGATTCAGAAAGTTCAACCTAAAAAGTTTGATTCTTGTAATTTTCACAATGGCTGTTGCATTGCCTGGAATTAATTTTCTGGGTTCGTTAAATGAGCAAATTCCTTTGGCTCAGTGGATGGTTGATATGGAACTAAAAGCCGAGGAACTCACAAAGGCCTTTCTTACCACAAATAGTGTCGCGGTATTGCTTCTAAACCTATTTATGATAGCCGTTCTTCCTGCTATTGGCGAAGAGTTGATATTTAGGGGAATTATTCAAAAACACTTTGCAAATATTACAAAGAGTCAAATTTGGGGCATTATAATTTCCGCCTTAATATTTAGCGCATTTCATATGCAATTCAAAGGCTTTATTCCTCGTTTTGCGCTAGGAGTTATGTTTGGGTTTATGTATAGCTGGAGTGGAAGTATTTGGCTACCAATAATTGCTCATTTTATAAATAATAGCATTGCAACCATTGGCTTTATGATGCTTGGCACAGGTGCATTAGACTCAAAAGTAGAAGATGTTGGCGGATTAACCTACCTATGGCCGATAGGTTTAATAAGTCTTGTTACCGTTGCTGTTTTGCTAATGAAATTGAAGGAGGAAAATACTGAAGTTCAAAAACAAGAATTATTGGGAGGAAAATAATTCCTCGCAACCAAGTAGGCATCAAAATCACAATCAATTAACTAAACAGGCTAGGTAGCGACCTATCAAGCAACTTTAGACCTTTTATTTCGTTTTTACGATAAACGTAAGTTAATCCGTACTCTGTTGCTTTGTCTCGTCTTTCATCATCGGGTAATTCCGCATAGTTTGCCTCAACCTCGTTCCAGATGCTAAGAATTATTTCGTCTGCTTTAGTACGCAGGGTATTTAACTCCTTAAGTGTTCGTTGAGTATTCTGCTGAAGTATTTTTTGATGATTGTACGATTCAATAAACTGCTCATAACGTACTTTTACAACTGCTATTGTTGGGTTTGTAATTGGAGCTTGGTTTTTGCGCATACGGGCCATTTCTCCATCTATAATCTTTTTACCCCATTCTATTAAATCCTTTTCAGTATTTAAGGATGGAAGCCTGCCTTCGTCCAAATCCATTCCATATATCTCTCGCACTGTAGGTTGTAACTCTCCTCTGTTAATGGCCATATTCAAAACCTGAATAAAATGCGACAGGTAAAGCTTGGCCTTTTTCATCAACTGTAAGTAGTCCTTACCCCGGTCAACCTGATGGTTGTAGGCCGCCTTGTAGTGCGCCATCGCCTTCTCGAACGAGTTAATAAATAGTTCAACCTTTGCAAAGGTACTTTGTGAGTATGCTAACTGAAAGGGTGGTATTGATTTTCCCTTATCGTAAGCGGCCTTTAGAGCCCTAATCCTGGCGCTATCGGTGTTGGGTAAACGACGGTAAGGCATATTACATCTGTATTTGAAAGTTTAGAACCTGTTTATGAAAGGCTTACAACTTGCGAATATAAGTAATAATATCAAAAATGCAACTCTATTCGCAAATAACTTTAATTTTTTGTTCTCTGATTGTTAACTAGTTAACCATAAAACAATTCAAAATGCTTATTGTTGCTGATTTTCATGATGTTGTAGAATACAAAAAAAAAATAGCTGCGGAAATATATTTCTTTTACCTTTGTGTGCATCTGACAAAAAAATTCTGAACTATGTACGGAAAAATAAAAGAAGACCTGCAAAAGCAGCTTGAATCTATAAAGAACGAGGGTTTATACAAAACCGAACGCATCATTAGTACTCCTCAGGGAGTTGAGATTATGGCCAATGGCAAAAAAGTTCTCAACTTCTGCGCAAACAACTATTTAGGACTATCGTCGCACCCAAAGGTAATGGATGCAGGTAAAAAAGCTCTTGAACAATGGGGCTTTGGTATGTCATCGGTTCGTTTTATCTGCGGAACACAAAGTTTACATAAGGAACTTGAGAATAAAATCAGTGAATTCCTTGGAACCGAGGATACAATTCTTTACTCCTCAGCTTTCGATG
Organism: Bacteroidota bacterium; assembly: GCA_023406715.1. Classification (GTDB taxonomy): domain Bacteria; phylum Bacteroidota; class Bacteroidia; order Bacteroidales; family Tenuifilaceae; genus SB25. Next base: position 9,762 of record JAEXVC010000274.1, read on the forward strand.
CAAATGGTGGAATTTTCGAGCCAGTGTTGGGCGAAGAGGATGCGATTATATCCGATGAACTGAACCACGCATCAATTATTGATGGTGTTAGACTATGTAAAGCACAACGTTTCCGTTACAAAAACAACGATATGGCCGATTTGGAGCGTGTGCTTCAGGAGGCATCAAAGTGCCGTTACAAGATGATTGTTACCGATGGCGTTTTCTCTATGGATGGTATTATTGCTCAGGTTGATAAGGTTTGCGACCTAGCCGATAAGTACGACGCTATGGTAATGGTTGACGACTCACACGCTACAGGTTTTGTTGGTAAAACTGGTCGTGGTACACACGAGTACTGCAATGCAATGGGGCGTGTTGATATTATCTCAACCACATTCGGTAAAGCATTAGGAGGAGCGTCGGGTGGATGTATCTCTGGCCGTAGAGAAATTGTTGATATGCTACGTCAGCGTTCACGTCCTTACCTATTCTCAAACTCATTAATGCCTTCAATTTCTGGTGCAACTTTAGCAGTGCTAAATATGCTATCGGAAACCACCGAACTTCGCGATAAACTATGGGAAAATACTGAGTTATTCCGCAAAGGAATGAAAGAAGCAGGATTTAGAATAGTTGATGGTGTTCACCCAATTACCCCAGTGCTATTCGGTCACCTACCAAACGATGCTAAACTTTCGCAGGAATTTGCTGCTGCCTTGCTAGAGGAAGGAATTTACGTAATTGGTTTCTACTATCCTGTAGTTCCAAAGGGCAAGGCGCGTATCCGTGTTCAAATTAGTGCTGCTCATAGCAAGGAGAACATTCTTTTTGCAATTGAGAAGTTTACTAAGGTTGGAAAGAAACTTGGAGTAATTTAGAGTAATTTGAAATCATAAAACAAAAAGCGCAAAATTGAATTTTGCGCTTTTATCATTTACGAACATCTTGTTTCTATAAGATATTTGTTATATCAGTAGCAATTTTCAGAACCTTATAAACATCTCCGTGTTGGTCGAAAATTGGGGTATAGGTTTCGAGCAGTATAAACTCTTCACCCTTAATGGCTAGTTTTGTTTTGCGTTTCTTAATTATGCCTTTCATTAAATCGGCCCAGAATTTAGTATAATCTCCCTTATCGGTATCGGACATAACAATTCCATCGGTATGATGCATTCCAATTACATCATCGCGCTTAGCACCAATAAGTTTTAAATAGCCATCATTGATAGAGGTAACAAAACCATTAATATCGTACTCCATAACAAAGGATGAAGCATTCAATGCGCTAACCAAACCCTCAAGTTCAAAGGTTTTTCGGGCGGCTTCTTCCTGTGTAGCTTGAAGTTCCTCCATGTTCTGACGCATCTCCTCCTCCTGGGCTGCCATCATTTCTGCCTGCTCCTTGGACTTCATAAACAACTCAGAGGTTAAGGCATTTACTTTAACAGAGTGTAGTGTTGTTGCTATGCTTTTTGCAAGTTCGCGCACAAAACCAATCTCGTGTTCCTGGAACTTTCTTAACGATGCAATTTCAATAACACCCATTACCTGCTCCTCGGTAATAAGAGGAATCAAGAATAAGAAGTTTGGATTAGATTCGCCTAACCCAGATGTAATCTCAATGTATTCCTGAGGAATCTCTGTAAGCATAACAATGTCGCGCTCGGCTGCACAAGCTCCAATTAATCCCTCTGCAAAGTGGTATGATTTGTTGAGGAATCGCTTTCTATCATAAGCAAATGCGGAAACCATATCGAAAGTTTTATCGTTGGTTTCCTTATTCTCATTAAGTATAAAAATTCCACCAATTGAAGCATTCAGATACCAAACTAGGTTTTTGGTAATTTCATCGCAAAGCATTCCTAAGTTATCGTTGTTTTGACGAAGAATATCTCCAAACTTCGCAAGACCCTCATTAACCCATTTTTTCTTTTCCTCTTCAATTTTCCGATTCTCCTCCTCAACTCTTGCATACTTAAGGTTGTCGCGCATTTCAATTAACGATTTACCCAACAAATCCTCGTTACTCAATAACTCTACTCTAGCCTCAAGGTTTCCAGAACCAATTTCACGGGCAAATTCTGTTTTTGCATTAATACCTTTTATTGACTCCGTAAGAGCATCGGCCATTATGGCTATTTCATCGCCAGTGTTAAGTTTTATGCTCATGCTCTTATCGATTTTTCCCTTAGCAACCTCTTGAAGCAATTCGGTAATCTTTTTAACAGGAATTGTTATGCTATTAGTAACAATAAAAATGATTACAATAAGTACTAAAAGACCAATAAAACCAATAAGAATGCTCAAATTATAGTTTCTGTTTGCATCGGCCATTATGTCGTTTATGGGAACTACTATACCAACAGCCCAAGGTGTGCCTGTATTGCCAATATTTATAGGCGCTACAGAATAATACATTCGTTCACCATTGCTATTGTTCGTTATAAAGTTGAATGTTTTGCCTTTCTGGATACTATTGAGAAAGTTGAAAGTTTTGTCCAACTCAGGTAGTTTATCCTTAATATTTTTCTTAAAAATATATGTATCGGGGTGAGCCACAAAGTAACCACCATGCGAAATCAAAAATGCGTAACTATTAGGGTAGGGTTTAATTTCACCAACGATTTCCTGAAAACGTGTTAATATTAAGTCTGCACCAACCAATCCAATAAACTTACCATTCTCAAGAAACGGCGAAGAGAGGGTGGTCATCATTTGTCCCTCCTGAAGAGCCGAAGAGTAAGGTTCAACAATAATCTCTTTGGCAACACTTTTCATATGGCCATAGGTTGGAGGGTCGCCAGCCAAACTTCTTATTTCACTTTTTGATGATATTACCCCATTACGCTTATATACAATGTAGAAATGTCTGCCGTATGGTTTATCCCATTTTGTGTCTAAATTGCTCAACTCCCAACTATCCCATATCGCATCAACGTGAGTTGTTGTTTGCATTACCCTATTGTACATTGGGTATATCAACTCCTGCCATTTATCAAATGGAAGTTGCTTGTACTCCATAAATGCATGAGACATAGTTCGCATAACAGCAAAATCCTGGTTAAGGAGTCCCTCAATATTCAGGGCATATTGCCGTGCATAGCTATCGGTTAGTTTTATTGATTGGTCATAGGCAATTCTCCTTGCCGAAGAACTGATGAAAAAGAATATTACTGCAAAAAGCAATACGGCTACACCTAGTATGTAAACCAAAATTTTCTGACGAATATTCATTTTTATCTTCATAACCGAGAGTTGAAAGTTTGTGGAAAAAATCAAGTTATAAACTTAAGAAAAAACAAATATAAAAAACATTTAAGAGTCTACTTTATGTTGATGTGAAGAAAAAAAAAGAAAAACCCATTTGTATTGAACTTTAACATTGTATATTTGAGGAGTTTAAAAAAGCCTTTAAGTATGCTCGGTAGAAATAACGCTGAAATTGAGCAGCGTGTTGATATTCTAAAGTCTATTCTTCTTTTTAAGGAGGTGGATAAGTCTGTTTTGACCAAAATGGCCAAGGAGTTATCCCAAAAGAAACTTGATAAAGATGAAGTCCTATTTCGCAAGGGCGACCACGATTATGCTTTATACATTGTGGTTAACGGAAAGGTTAAGGCACATATCGAAAATCATACCTTTGCAACCTTTGGCTCTCTTCAGTACTTTGGAGAGTACTCTTTGCTCGACTCATCGGCTCGTTCGACATCGGTTACTGCGCTGGAAACATCAAACCTCCTTCGTTTAGACCAGTCTCATTTTTTTAAATTTCTCGATACAATCCCCTCGCTTTCCCGAGCAATGCTTTTAGGATTAGTTTGGCGATTACGCGATTACAACATACTAGAGGCTGAACTTACTGCTAAAAACCTCGAAATCAAGAAACAAAAAGAGGAACTTGAAATCCAACGTAAAGAGTTAGAGGCGTTAAATCAAACCAAGGATAAGTTTTTTGCCATTATTGCTCACGATTTACGCAACCCTTTTAGCACAGTGCTCAGCTTATCGGAGCTTTTAGCCAAGGAATTTGATACTTTTGAGCCCGATAAAATGCAGGTTTTCATTGAGCAGATATATAAATACTCAAACAATACCTTTAATCTTCTTGAAAACCTCTTACAGTGGTCGTTATTACAAACTGGCAGAACTGTTTTGCGCGCCAAAAATGGCAATATTGGCGATTTCATTAATGAGAATATCGAGTTGCTCAAGGGTAATGCTCTGCAAAAAAAGATTGAGCTTGTATGGATTAATCCAATGGATTGCTATGCGTTTTTCGACTATAATATGATTACCACGGTAATCCGAAACCTAATTAGTAACGCCATTAAGTTTACTCCCGAAAATGGACGTATTGTTGTTGAAGTAACTGCCGACCCAGAAAAGTACAAAATTTCCGTTCGCGATAATGGTCTTGGAATATCTGCTGAAGACCAAGCAAAACTATTCCGTATAGACTCTAACCCATCAACAATTGGTACTTCACAGGAACGAGGAACTGGTTTAGGATTGATTCTTTGCCGAGATTTTGTTGAGAAAAACGGTGGAAAAATTGGCGTGGATAGTGAAATTGGCAAAGGTTCAACATTCTATTTTACCGTTCCAAAATTTCAAAACTAGGAGTAATGCAAATTGCCATTCTTGGCACTAGAGGTATTCCAAACCATTATGGTGGTTTTGAGCGTTTTGCCGAAGTCATTTCAGCGCTGTTTGTTAATTCTGGCCATGTTGTTT
>JAEXVC010000281.1 GCA_023406715.1 Bacteroidota bacterium
GTATTAAGGCTTGCGATGAGGTACAGGGTAAGAATATCCTATCGTTTAATGAGCGAGGGATGGATTCCTACATAATTGCAGGACTAGGAGTGTGGGGTAAGAGTGAGTGCGATGGATGTGGCGAATGTATTCAGCTATGCCCAACTGGTGCCATTGTAGAGAGACCGAATAGGCAAACTATCAAACTAAATATCATTGAGAAAAGAGTTAGAACTACATGCCCATACTGTGGCGTGGGTTGCCAGATTGAACTGTTAGTGCAGGATGGGAAAATTATGCGGAGCAATGGCGTGGAGGGTGTATCGCCAAACGATGGAAGGCTATGTGTAAAGGGTCGATTTGGATATGAGTTTGTTCATAGTCCCGAACGCCTCACTAAACCGTTAATAAAGCGAAACGGAAAGTTTGAGGAGTCAACTTGGGATGAGGCTCTTACCTTAGTGGTAAACAAATTCAACGAGTTAAAGCAGAAGTATGGCTCGGACTCGTTAGCTGGTTATGCATCGGCAAAGTGTACTAATGAGGATAATTACATCTTTCAACGTTTTGTCAGAACTGCATTTGGAACTAATAATATTGATTACTGTACGAGGCTATGTCACGCATCAACCGTGACTGCTATGCTTAAGTCCATTGGCGATGGAGCTGGAAGCAATTCCATAGAGGATTTCGAAACTACCGATTGCCTGTTGGTTACGGGGAATAATATTGTTGAAACACACCCAATTACTGCAACATATGTTAAGCGTGGTGCTGCAAAGGGGATGAAAATTATTGTGATTGACCCCAAGTGGACTCCACTAGTTAAGTACTCCACGGTATGGCTGCAGCCAAAACTAGGAACCGATGTGGCCCTACTCAACGGAATGATTAATGTTATAATTCAAAATGGGTTAATAAAGCAAGCATTTATTGAGAAGCGAGTAGAGGGTGGTATGCAGGCTTTTGAAGAACTAATGCGGATTGTGCAGCCTTACACTCCGCAAAAGGTTGAGGAGATTACTGGAGTCCCTGCCGAAAAGATTGAACTTGCTGCAAAAATATATGGCGAATCTGCTACCGCTATGATTGCTACTGGCATGGGCATGAGCCAGCAGGTAACAGGAACGCATAATGTGTTCAGTTTACTCAACATGATGCTTATTACTGGCCATATTGGTAAAGAGCGTTGCGGAATTGACCCGCCTCGTGGTCAGAATAACGTTCAAGGGGCTACTGACGTTGGGTGTCATCCAAATATGTACCCAGGCTATATCCCAGTAACAAATGCCGATAATAGAAAAAAAGTGGCTGGGGTTTGGGGCGTTCCTTTCGAGAATCTGTCGGACAAGCCAGGTTTAACTACGGTGGAAATAGTAAAGGCCGCTCATGATGGTAAAATAAAAGGGCTGTTTATTATTGGTGAAAACCCAATGATTAGCGACCCCAACCTAAATCATACCGAGGAGGGATTGAAAAAACTAGAATTCTTGGTTGTGCAGGATATATTCCATACTGAAACCACAGCCTTGGCAGATGTTATTCTGCCAGCCTCGGCATGGGCCGAAAAGAATGGAACTTTCGTGAATAGCGATAGACGTGTTCTAAGGGTACGAAAGGCTGTTGCTTGCCCAGGAGATGCTAGGGAGGACTGGAGGATAATTCATGAAATAGCAGCGCGTATGGGGCATCCAATGCCTAACTATCGCGATGAGTCTGAGATATTTGACGAATTGGCACGAGTAACCCCAATAATGGAAGGTATTTCTCATAGAAGACTGGAAGCCCAAGGGATTCAGTGGCCATGCCCAGACTCTGAGCATCCTGGAACACCAACCCTTTATACTGAAACATTCAATACTCCCTCTGGTAAAGCAAAACTTTTTCCTGTAGAATATGCAGAGCAAAACGAGAAGGTTTCCGATGAATACCCATTTATGCTTAACTCAGGCAGAATTCTTTATCATTACCATACAAGCACAATGAGCCGAAAGAATAAGGTGTTGCGCGATTTTGCCAATGAATCCTATGTTTTAATGAATCCCGTTGATGCTATTAAAGCTAGCCTAAAGAACAATTCTAAAGTGAGAGTAACGTCGAGGCGAGGTGAACTAATTACCAAACTTATTATTAGCGACGAAGTGCTGGAAGGAGAGGTGTTTATGCCTTGGCATTTTACCGAAGCTCAAGTAAATAGGCTTACACGCGATGAACTTGACCCTTATAGTAAAATTGCTCCCTTCAAACTTTCTGCCGTAAGGGTGGAATGTGTTGAATAATATTTTATTTTTTTTGTAGATAACCCTTCGTTTACTCGGAGAATGCTAATTTTGTGCTGAATTTCTGATACTTAAAAATGTGATGCCATTAGTGAATTGGATGAGAACTGGAAAACTCATCATTGTTTTAGCTCTAGTTTTATTTCAAAAAGGTAACCTTTACTCGCAACAAGGAACATCCGTTGATGGTTTGCTAAAGTTAATTGAAAGACCCGACGACTCCTCAAAGGTTGTAGCGTTAAAGTTGCTTTGCTGGGAATACAGAAACACCGATACGGCCAGTGCTCTTAAGTATGGCTATCAGGCCATAGAAATTGCTAAGAAACTAGAGTTGGATTATGAATTGGCCGATATTTACAATAGAGTAGGGGTTGTGAGAAGGAATCAGGGCAATTATGCCCATGCGTTGGACAACTACTTTAAGGGTATTGAGATATCAAAACAGAATAACTATCAGAAATTACTTGCTTTTGCATACAATAATGTTGCTGATATATACAATAGACTAGAGATTTACGATAAGGCTTTAGAATTTGGAAAGTATAGTCTCAAATTATCCCTAAACCTAAACGATGAATATACGCTTAGTTATGTTTACAATATTTTAGGGGGGATTTATCGGAATAAAAAGGATTTGGATTCATCGTTGTTGTATTTCAATCACTCATTAAATCTTCGAAAGAAAATCAACTACACAGCAGGTGTCGCGACATCACTCTTAAATATTGGAAACATACAGTTCTTAAGAGGGGAGTACGATAGTTGTTACTCCAATATTTCGAAGGCCATTGATATTTATACTGACAAGAATGATCAAACAGGATTGGTTGGTGCATATAAGCATCTTGGCCTTTACTTTAACAAGGTTAAGGATTACAAGAAAGCCATCTACTATTTCAATAAGTGCCTTGCGCTTAACGAGAGTTTTGCCGACTTACAGATAAAGAAAGATGCCAATGATGGGCTTAGTTACTCTTACGCTCAACTTGGAGATATTAAAAAGGCCTACCATTTTAAAAATCTTGCTTGTGCCGTTGGCGATAGTATAACTACAAATTTGTTTGTTGAAAAAATAACGCATTTAACCGAAAACTATAAGTTTGAGTTAAAACGACAGGAAGATGATTTGCTGAGAAAGGAGAAGGTACAATCGCTTAACAACCAAATAAAGTATCAACGTTCTATCATTAAGCTCTATGCTTTCATCATGTTCCTTCTAGTTGTTCTTGGATTTGTTTTTGTTTACTACTACCGACAAAAAAATAGAATTATAAAGGTGCTAACTGTGCAGAAGCGCGAGATTGACGAGTTGAATTCTACAAAGGATAAATTATTTTCCATTCTTGCGCACGATTTGAAGAATCCAATATCATCCGTAATTGGCTTGGCTGAATTGTTAAAGGATGAGAGCGTTATTTTGTCGGAGTCCAAAAGGGCTCAACTGATATCAAATCTCTATGAGGTTGGCTTGTCCAGCAACAGAATCCTCGATGAGGTTTTAAGTTGGTCGCAAATACAGGCAAATCAGGTAATTGTTGAATCTCAGGAGATTAATCTAGGTGAGTTAGTTGAGAGAGTTGTAGCTAATCAGCAACCTATTGCTGGCGTAAAAAATATATCCATAAGTTATTCCGTTAATACCGATTTTATTGTTCAATCTGATTATAATATAGTAAGTACTGTTCTCCGGAACCTAATTGCTAATGCAATTAAGTACTCTTACTCTAATGCGGAAATACTTGTAAGCGTTGATTTAATAGTTGATTTTGTTGAGGTTTCAATAAAGGATAATGGTGTTGGATTGTCCGATGATATAAAGGAATCGCTTTTGCATTCTGTGAATATTCAATCAACCCGTGGAACGTCAAACGAGAAGGGTAGTGGTTTGGGCTTAGTTATATGCCGAGAATTAATCACCAAGATAGGTGGGAAGTTATTGGTGAAGAGTGAGGTTGGAAAAGGTAGTACCTTCTCTTTTACTATACCAATTCGTAATTAAGAATAAAACGGCTATTAGTTGAAGAATTTACCAATTTTATTGATAGCCGATGGCAATGCAAATACAACTACCCTATCGTAGGGCTTAATTTCGCTATCACCTTTAGCTATAAATGCTGTATCGCCACGCACTACACCTCCAATAATTGCATCTTTCGGGAACGAAATATCTTTAAGTCTTCCTTTTGTAATTGGGGAGCCAGGTTTCACAATGAACTCAAGGACTTCGGCATCGGAACCCGTAAGGCACTTAATTGCAGAAACATCGGTGCTCATGGTGTAGCGGAAAATACGGCTAGCAGTGATGAGTTTTTTGTTGATAACGGTGTCTACACCAATGCTTTCGGCTAAACGGATGTAGTTTATATTTTCTATTTCAGCAATGGTTTTTTTAACTCCCATACGTTTTGCCACAATACAGGAAAGGATATTGGTTTCAGAATTTCCTGTTACCGCAACAAAAGCGTCCATGTATTGTAGGCCTTCCTCCATTAGGAGGTCGGTGTTTCGGCCGTCGCCATTAATAACCAAAGCGTTTTTAAATTGTCCCGCAAGTTTTTGGCTCTTTTCCTTGTCAACTTCAATCAATTTTACGTTCATTGACTTTTCTAACTCGTTGGCAATGTGAATTGCAATTCGGCTACCGCCAAGTATCATAAGGTTATTAACGTCGATATTCTTTTTGCCCGAATGCTCCATCATATCCTTAATGCCGCTTTGGTTTGCAATTACGTAAACCAAATCGTTGTACTTAAATTGGTCGTTACCGCGAGGTATTATTGTTTCGCCTTCACGGGATATAGCAACCGCTCTATAATCAAGATTGTTGAGATTTTTAGTTGCCTGAAGTAATGTGTAGTCTATAACAGGGGAATCCTCTTCAAGCCTAAATACAATCAACGAAAGTTTTCCGCCCGAAAAATCAACAAATTCAGTTGAACTTGTTTGTCCTAACAGCGTAACAACCTCTCGTGCTGCTAAACGTTCTGGATATATTAAGGAGTCGATGCCTAGGTTCAAAAAAATCTCCTTATTGTTTGGTTGTAAGTACTCGTTCTTGTCAATTCTGGCAATCACTTTTTTTGCTCCTAACCGTTTAGCCAATGTTGCTGAAACAATATTTGTCTCCTCGGAGTGAGCAACCGCAATGAATAGGTCGGCTTTCTTAATATTGGCATCCTTAAGTACACTAATGGAGGTTGCAGAACCTTGAAAAGTAACCACATCGGTAGCTGCAGAAAGCTGGCTGAGCATTTCAGCATCAGGGTCAATCACAACCACATCGTGATATTCCTTTGCTAACATGGTTGCCAAATGGGTTCCCACCTCGCCCGCACCAACAATAATTATATTCATTGCAAAAGTCTATTAAACAATCTATCGAATTTTTTAGCGCAAAATAAACTGCAAATTAATATCAATTTATGGAGATTGTTAGCATTTTAACTATATTTTTTATTTGAGTTTTTGTCTGTAAGCACCCTGTGAGTTTAGATGGTGAATAGGTATGTTTGCTGAGGCCAATGTAATCAATATCTTATCCATTCTCCATTTTGGAACGGAGTTATCGATTATTGCTACTTGTGGTTTAATGAAGTTGAGAATGTTTGGCGAAAAGTTACTGTTGACCATAATGGCATTTACATCAATTTTTGAACTGCTCTGAATGTGGTGAGTTGAGTCGTTGTAAGGAATTGCTACTATAAAACGATTTGCCCCCAAAAGGGCTAGTCCATTTGCTCTATTTACTATTATCGTTGAGTTACTTCGGTAGTTGCTGGAGTCTAGGCTGTTATATCGACCTCTAATTGTGTTTTGTTTTATATAACCCTCTATGTAAAATTTATTCTGCTCAACATTATTCGAAGAATTATTAATGTTGACAAAAAATGCTTCTCCATGGATTCGAAAGCATGCGGCTGAATTTCTTGGTAGGTTGAAAACAACGAACTCATCATCAAAAATTCTATTCTTAATAGAAAAGCCTAGGGCTATTAAAATGATAAAGGCAAATAGTGAAATTTGAAAGTGTATTAGTTTCTTGTATAATAAGAATGTGGCTAAAAAAAATAATCCCATCATGAATACTAGCATTTGAGCAGAGGAAAGATGTATTCCTGATGTTATTGAAAATGGCAAACTTTCAATCCAACTTAAACTGGAGTTTAAAGTTATCAGTAATAAGTTTAGGGTTTTGCCGAGAAAAGTTGCGATTATCTGAAATGGTGATATTACTAGAAGTAGCACCGATAAGTATAAAATAGCTGTTGACAAAGGAATAGCAATAAGGTTTGTAAGTATAAAGTAATTTGGAAATTGGGAGAATAGGCCTAGTGTTATTGGGAGCGTTCCTATTTGCGCAGCAATGGATACTGCTATTAATGACCATATGTAAGAAGCAATCTTATTTTTGAAGTAGAGTAATGAGTGAATGGAGGGATAGAATACCACAATTGAAAGCACCGCTAAAAAGGATAGCTGAAATCCTATGTTCATTATATTGTAAGGATTTATAGCTAAAAGAGTAAATGCAGCAATGGCTAAAGTGTTGTATATGTTCGACCTTATGCCATACCATTTCCCGATTGCTACAAGAGAAAACATAAGTGCAGAACGGTTTACTGAAGGAGACAGTCCTGTTAAAATAGCAAAGAACCACAGAAAAAGTAATACAGTAATTAATTTAAACAATTCGGTAAATCGGTTTGAGGGGATTGCGCTAAGGAGAAATACTAGGAACAGGTAAAGTATTCCTACATGTAATCCAGAAACGGAGAGTATATGAACTGCCCCTGTTGAAGAGTATACTCTATTTATTTCATCATCTAGAAGTTCCCTATACCCAAGGGTTAGTGCTGATAATACCGCAAGTTGATTGTCGACAATGAAGTGTGTTCTAAATACTGAAATAAACGTATCCCTTAGCTTTAATGAATAGTTGATAATTGGATTTGCATTATTACCCAACAAAATCCACTCTCCGTTCTTTACAAATGATGAGAAGCGAATCCCTTCCTGTTTCATATACTTGGCAATATCAAACTGGTTCGGATTTTTTGGTTTTTCAAACTCTCGGAGTTTTAGTTTAAGGGCAACGATATCGCCATACTTTAAGGTTTTTGCGCAAGAATCGGATAAGTTGAAATAAACTAAAATTTTCTCATGTGAGGCCTTGTACTGATGGCTATCTATGATTTCAGTTAGTTGGCACTCAACCCTTAGAGAACGAGTTCTTTCCTGAGGAGAATTAATTAGTCTAACAATTGCCT
>JAEXVC010000094.1 GCA_023406715.1 Bacteroidota bacterium
ATTATTCTCCACAATCAAAAAAAACACGACATTATTGCAGGGTACCCATGGTTTGGCAGTTGGGGGCGCGACACTTTTATTTCGTTACCTGGATTGACCCTAGGTTTAAATGACGATAAAATGTGCAAAACCATACTGGATTCATTAAGTCACGACCTTAAAAATGGACTATTCCCCAATATGGGCAATGCAACATCGGTTGCATTTAACTCAGTGGACGCTCCACTTTGGTACTTCTGGGCAATTCAGCAATACTTCTATCACACTAAAAATCATAAGGATGTTTGGCACGATTATGGGAAAAAACTGAAAACCATTCTTAAGGGTTACAGGGAAGGATTGGCTTATAACATCAAGATGCAACCCAACGGGTTGATTTGGGCTGGTGAAAAAGGCTTTGCCCTAACTTGGATGGATGCTGTGGTTTGCGGAAAGCCTGTAACGCCTCGCATTGGCTATCCTGTTGAAATTAATGCGCTTTGGTACAACGCCATTATGTTTACCATCGAACTTGCTACAATGAATAAGGACTCCCGTTTTGTAAAGGAATGGCTCCCCATTGCTGAGTTGGCTAAAAAATCGTTTGAGGAAATGTTCTGGATACCAGAAAAAAATTACCTAGCCGATTTTATTGATGAGAATGGCCAAAACATTGATGTTCGTCCAAACCAAATATTTGCCATTTCATTGCCATACAGCCCAATTGACGATGAGAAGAAACTCAACGTGCTGGATAAAGTAGAACGAAAGTTATTTACACCTAAAGGCCTACGAACACTTTCGCCTCAGGCTCCCGACTACAAGGGCAAATACGAAGGCGACCAAGCAACCCGCGATGCAGCCTACCACCAAGGCACTGTATGGCCTTGGTTACTGGGAGCTTATGTTGAAGCACAGTTCAAACTACACGGAAAAAATGCGCTACATATGGCCGAGAGCATAGTGGAATCGTTACAGGAAGATGTTGACATTTACGGATTATGCTCTGTAGCCGAAGTGTACGATGGCGACCCACCACAACGCCCCAATGGATGCATATCGCAAGCATGGAGCGTTGCAGAATTGATAAGAATTGTAAGGATGATTGAGAAATATAGCGATTAACAAAACTAACTGCATTTTGATATGAGAGTTTTGATGTTTGGCTGGGAGTTTCCCCCGCACATTACAGGAGGATTGGGAACAGCATGTTTTGGTCTTACAAAGGGTATTGCAAAGCATAACGTTGATGTGATTTTTGTTGTGCCCAAAGCTTATGGCGACGAGGATGGCTCATCGGTTCGGCTTGTTGCTGCCGAAAATATTGATGTGGCACACACCAGTATGCAGTTGGAGGAGTTTTGGAAGCATATTCAATACCTTGAGATTAGCTCCAACATAGTCCCTTATGTTGACCCTGAGGAATTTAAAAAGATAGTTGACTCCTCGGAGTTGGAATCATCGGAAAAAAGTTCGTTTACGTCACGAAAAAAGTTCAAGTTTACTGGCAAATATGGCCCAAACCTAATGAGCGAGGTAACCCGCTACGCAATTATTGCGGCCACGCTAGCATCGGAAAATCATTTCGATGTAATTCATGCTCACGACTGGCTAACCTACCCTGCGGGTATTGCAGCCAAAATGGTTTCGGGCAAACCATTGGTTATTCATGTTCACGCTACCGAGTTCGACCGCAGCGGTGAGAACGTCAACCAAAGCGTTTACGATATTGAACGCAGAGGAATGGAAGTGGCCGATAAAATTATTACCGTAAGCAACTACACCCGTAACATTGTAATAACCCGGTACGGAATACCCGAGGATAAAGTTATTACCGTACATAATGGTGTAGATTTCTCAAATCATCAGGATGATATTGATTCTGAACGTGGAGTTGATGAGCAAGTGGTCACATTTCTTGGTCGTGTTACGTTCCAAAAAGGCCCCGACTACTTTGTGGAGGCTGCCAACAAGGTTATCAAAAAACATCCAAATGTGCGCTTTGTAATGGCCGGTAGCGGCGATATGCTTAACAGAATGATTAGGCGAGTGGCAAAACTAGGCATTGCGCACAAATTCCATTTTACTGGATTCCTTAAAGGACAGGATGTTCATCAGATGTTCGCGCTAAGCGATGTTTACGTCATGCCATCTGTGTCGGAACCTTTCGGCATAAGTCCGCTGGAGGCAATGCGCTCCAACGTTCCTGTTATCATTTCAAAGCAATCGGGCGTATCGGAGGTGCTTAAGTATGCCATCAAGGTCGACTTCTGGGATGTGGACGCTTTGGCCGATAGTATTTACGGATTACTCAATTATAAGGCTCTGGCAAACTTCTTTATCCAGCACGGACAGGATGAGGTGAATAACCTTAAGTGGGATAATGCCGCCAAACAGGTTATAGATGTTTATAACTCGGTACTTTAAACTTTATAATAACAAACCAATATAAGTGATGAAGACAATTTGCTTTTACTTTCAGGTTCACCAGCCATATAGATTAAGAAGATATCGCTTTTTCGATATTGGTAAAAACCATAACTACTTCGACGAATTTGCCAATCGGTCAATTATGCGCAAAGTAGCCGAGAAGTGTTACCTGCCTACCAATAAGTTGATGCTCGACCTAATTAACGAGTATGGCTCTAGGTTTAAAATATCGTACTCCATATCGGGCACGGCACTCGACCAATTTGAACATTACGCCCCCGACGTTCTTGATAGTTTCAGGAAACTTGCAAAAACTGGCTGTGTAGAATTTTTGGCCGAAACACACTCGCACTCCCTATCGGCACTCAAAAATAAGGACGAATTCTACCGTCAAATTGAGAGTCAAACTAAACGGTTGGAGGAGTTAATTGACTATAAGCCAAAAACTTTCCGCAACACTGAGTTAATTTACTCCGACGAAATTGGAGCAATGGTTGCTGACCTTGGCTATAAAGCAATGCTAACCGAGGGCGCTAAGCATATCCTTGGATGGAAGAGTTCCAATTTCCTTTACGCAAATGCTATAAACCCAAAATTAAAGTTACTGCTTAAAAATTTTAGGTTAAGCGATGACATTGCCTTCCGATTCTCAAACCGCGATTGGAGCGAATGGCCATTAACCACGGAAAAGTTTGTTCATTGGCTTAACAACATCGACCCAAAGGAGGAAATTGTAAACCTATTCATGGACTACGAGACCTTTGGCGAACACCAATGGGCGGAAACAGGCATTTTCGATTTTATGCGCGCCTTACCTGGCAGAGTATTCAGCAGTTCAAACTTTGAGTTTTTAACTCCCTCGGAAGCCGCCGATAAACATCAGCCAATTGCTTTACTTCACGTTCCATATCCTATATCGTGGGCTGATGAGGAACGCGACCTTACCGCATGGCTTGGCAATGAGCTACAGGATGAGGCTTTCAATCACCTCTACTCGCTTTCCGATAAGATTGACAAGTTGGATGATGCCGATTTAAAACGCGATTGGCTCTACCTTCAAACTAGCGACCATTTCTACTATATGTGTACCAAATGGTTCAGCGATGGCGATGTGCACAAGTACTTCAATCCATACGACACTCCTTACGAAGCTTTCATCAACTTTATGAATGTACTTAGCGATTTTACTATCCGATTAAAATCTAAGATACTTGAGGTAAACTACTTTGCAAATACAAAAGTTGATTTAGAGGAGATAGATATCCTAATTCAACTTTATAAACAAAAAATGCTTGAGTTAGTCAAAATCAAAGGAGGTGAAATCATTAATGGCAACGGAAATGGCTTTGCCAAAAACTCCGAGGAAGTTGCAGAAGTCAAGAAAACACAGCCAAAAACCGAAACAAAGACTAAGCAGACAAAAAAACTTAAGTCCGAAAAACCTAAGGTTGTAAGCAAAGAAAAAACGACCTCAGTAAAGGCTAGTGCGAGCAAGGTTAAATCGACTAAAGCAAAATCTGAAACGGAAACCACTAAACCTAAAGCGCCCAAAGCTGTTAAGAAAATATCAACCTCAAAGGTTGAGAGTAAATCGAAAACAACAAAAGGAACGGTGCAAAAATTGGCTAGTAAAACAAAGAAAGCAAAGTGATGTATTGCAAACAATAAAAAACAATGGATATGAAGGATAAACTATTAAAACCCGATTACCTATTCGAGGTTAGTTGGGAAGTTTGCAACAAAGTGGGGGGAATTCACACAGTAATATCCACCAAAGCGTTGAGTATTGAGAACGAACTCAAGAATAACTACATACTTATTGGCCCCGACGTTATTAAAGATACCGAGGTTAATCCAGAATTTTTGGAGGATACAACCCTTTTTGCATCGTGGCGTCAAAAGGCGTTCGAGGAAGGATTGCCTATCCGAATTGGACGTTGGAATATTCCTTGCAAACCAATTGCAATTATCATTAACTTCTCAGGGCTTATCTCTAAAAAAGATGAGGTTTTCAGGCTATTCTGGGAGGAATTTAAACTAGACTCCATATCGGGGCAGTGGGATTACATTGAACCAGCTTTGTTTGGCTATGCCGCTGGTAAAGTTATTGAAAGTTTTACCAACTTTCACCTAAGCCTACGCCACCGGGTAGTTGCTCAATTCCACGAGTGGATGACAGGTACAGGTTTGCTTTACCTCAAAATGAATGTACCTCAAATAGGAACTGTATTTACCACACACGCCACTGCGCTAGGCCGAAGTATTGCTGGAAACAACGTTCCGTTGTACAACAACATGGAAAAGTTCGACCCCGAAGGAAAAGCTAGGGAGTTCAACATAGTTTCGAAACAATCGTTGGAGAAAATTACCGCACAGGAGGCCGATTGTTTCACCACTGTAAGCGAAATAACTGCAAGAGAATGTAGCCATTTTTTAGAGAAAAAGGTTGATTTAATAACTCCAAACGGTTTCGAAAACACCTTTGTTCCCGAAGCCGAGGAGTTCAAACTTCGGAGATTGGAGGGCAAAATTAAGTTCTACGAGGTTGCAGAAGCAATGCTTGCACACGATGTGGCGAAGGATAGCATTGTGGTTGGCATTAGCGGTCGGTACGAATTCAAAAATAAAGGTATAGATGTATTTATTGATGCCCTAGGCCGACTCAACCAAGAGAACAACTTAAACAAGGAAGTTCTTGCATTCCTTTTAATTCCAGCAGGACATCACGGCCCCAGAAAGGATGTTTTTCAAAATTTGCGAGATAAAGACAAGGATTTTGAAAATTACATTATACTCGACGACACACATGTTACACATTACCTAAACGATCCTGAAACAGAGCCAATACTTCGCAGAATTCGATCGGTTGGTCTGAATAACTCCTCATCGGATAAAGTAAAAGTATTCTGGGTGCCCTGTTACCTTAATGGCGATGATGGTATTTTCAACAAAGCTTACTACGATTTGCTTATTGGAATGGATGTAACCGTATTCCCATCGTACTACGAACCTTGGGGGTACACTCCGCTTGAAAGTTTAGCCTTTAAGGTTCCAACCATTACAACTTCCCTTGCTGGTTTTGGCGATTGGGTAAACCGACACTACAGCAAACCCAAGGATTCTATCAAGGTTATACACCGCAGCGACGATAACGACTCCGAGATAGTTGACCAAATTGTTGGAAGTTTGCAAGGATACATCAAACTCGATATGTCCAAGCGTAATGAACTAATGGAAAATGCTGGCGACGTTGCCAACATTGCGCTTTGGAGCAACTTTGTGGATTACTACTACAATGCATACGATATTGCCCTTAACTGCGTGGGCGAACGCACACACCGATTCATGGAGTTTGAGCGTCAGGAAGTTTTACCTTCCATTGAGCGTAAATTCAGGTTGAATCAGCCCTCCTGGGTACGATTAATAGTTCAGAAAAGTTTGCCCGAAAAATTAAAAACGCTCGACGATTTATCGCGCAACCTTTGGTGGTCGTGGAGCATTGAGGCAAATGAGCTGTTTGAGTCTATCGATAAAGAACTTTGGATAAGATGCGAGCAAAACCCTATTCTTTTCCTGGAAAGAATCAGCCTTCCTCGTTTTCAGGAGTTAGAGCAAGACACCGTTTTTGTTGAAAAACTTCACTCAACTTACCTAAAGTTCACATCATATATGATGCAGAAGTACCAGCGCAAAGGACCAAAGATTGCGTACTTCAGCATGGAGTTTGGGCTTCATAGCTCACTAAAACTTTACTCTGGCGGCTTGGGCGTACTTGCTGGCGACTACCTAAAAGAGGCTTCGGACAGCAATGTGGATTTGGTTGGTATCGGTTTGCTTTACCGTTACGGCTACTTTACACAAAACCTTACAGCATCAGGGCAACAAATTGCGGTTTACGACCAGCAAAATTTTACTCAAACACTTGCAAATCCAGTAAGAGATGAGAATGGCAAGTGGGTAACTGTTCACGTGGCAATGCCTGGACGTTTGGTTCACGCACGTTTATGGAAGGTTGATGTTGGAAGAACCGAACTATACTTGCTCGATACAGATTTTGAGGATAACCTAATTCAGGATAGGTCGATAACCCACCACTTGTACGGCGGCGATTTGGAAAATCGCTTCAAGCAAGAGATGGTGCTCGGAATTGGCGGAGTTAGAGCGCTAAAAGCACTTGGAATTGATGCAGATGTTTTCCACTTAAACGAAGGTCATGCCGCATTTATAGGCCTTGAACGATTAAGGGGCTATATTTGGGGCGAAAAACTGGCTTTCAACGAAGCCGTTGAGGTGGTTCGCTCTTCAAGCCTATACACCACTCACACCCCTGTCCCTGCAGGTCACGATGCTTTTCCCGAAGAAATGGTCAGGGTTTATATGGCTCACTACCCTGAAAGACTCAAAATTAATTGGGAACAATTTATGGATTTAGGCCGCACAATCCCTGGCGATTCATCGCAAAAATTCTCGATGAGCAATTTAGCAGCAACTCTCTCGCAGGAAATTAATGGTGTTAGTTGGTTACACGGTGAGGTTAGCCGAAAGATGTTTGCAGGAATGTGGCCATGCTATTTTCCTAACGAATTGCACGTAAGTTACGTTACCAATGGAGTTCACTACCCAACTTGGGCAGCAAAGGAATGGAGAAACCTATTAGAGAATGGCTCCGACAAATCAGGCGAAACATACCAACAACCCGACTGGAGTGAACTAGAGAATATTCCCGACTCAAAAATCTGGGATATTAGAAATATTTTAAGGCGACGCCTAATTAACTTGATTGACAGGAGACTTAACGAACCAGGAATGATTCGCTTTGAAAGTCCAAGGCAGGTTATTGAGATACAGGAAAGACTCGACCCAAAAATTCTAACCATAGGTTTTGCCCGCCGTTTTGCCACTTACAAACGTGCGCATCTTTTATTCAAAGACTTAGACAGGCTTGATGAACTTGTAAACGACAAAGAACATCCTGTCCAATTCTTCTTTGCGGGGAAAGCACACCCTAACGATAAGGC
>JAEXVC010000041.1 GCA_023406715.1 Bacteroidota bacterium
GCCTTGTTTGGATTCTTTACAACCGCATCTAAATAAGCATTAAGTACCGCAGCCAGCTCCGAATGGGCATGAAAATCTGTTCCATAGTTCAACCCAGAGTATTCTTGCTCAGTAACCATGCCGTAGGTTTTAATTACATCCATTACGTCGTGAGCTTGTCCTCCCTGGCCAAAATTATTGCCACCCTGATAGCGAACATAGTCCCTTGCCTTGCTTGCGTAAGCATGCCTTACAAAAAACATTTCGGAGATATCGAAAACAGGCTTACCCATTCGCATAAGCTCCGTTTCAACGAACGATGTTGTGGCAAAACTCCAGCAGGTTCCTGTCCTTTGCTGATTTTTTACTGGCGAGGTATTAATCTCCTTTACCATTTTAAACTGAAAACCTTGCTCCTGTGCCGATATTGATATACTTACCAATAACAAAAAGGCTGCAATTAGGGTGTTAAACTTTACCATAACGTATATTTTTGATTTTAAAATAATTGTGATAATGTGAAAAACTAATAAATTAGACATCAAACAAGTTAAAAAGATTATTCGGGATAAAAAAATTGTAATCACTTTAAAAAAATCGTTCTTAAAACGTTCGATTAATAGTTTTTTTACATATTTGCATAATTTCATTAATTTGCTAAATTAGCATAACATTTTAAACCCCTGAATTCGATGCGCAGGGCAAAAGTATTTTTGGCAATTATTGCTTATGTTACCCTTGCAAAGCGGTTTTTATCGAAACCGCTGCTGCACTTTTTGCGTCGAATAAAAAGGAAATACCGACTTATTATATCGCTATTCAGCTGTAATTCTTCTAAGTTTTTTATTCAATTCACACACACCACGCACTCCTTGTTTAGTTCATTAAATCTGGGCTTGCAGGAGGGTTTTTTGGTGCGTTTCCTTCGTATTTGATTTTTTATTATTACTTCTAATTATTGGGCCTTGCAAAGTTTTCCGCACAGACCTTATTGTACAAACGTATAATCTGTTTTTAACTTTTATAACTAACCTAAAATTGGGACTATGAAACAAAAACTATTTACTCTATTGATTTTGTGCGTATTTAGCACAACAGTTTTTGCAGGTGGTATTGTTACCAATGCAAACCAAAGTGCACAGTATGTTAGAATGCTTGCACGCGATGCATCAACCAGCATTGATGCTGTATACTACAACCCAGCAGGGTTAACCAAATTAGCTGATGGTTTTCACATATCACTTAATAACCAAACTCTTTTTCAGAAGAAGACCATTGAAAATAAATTTCCTCTTTTAAATGAAAGCAAGTATGTTGGCGACGTAGTAGTACCTTCTTTCCCTGATTTTTATGCAGTATATAAAAAGAATAAACTTGCACTAGGCTTTGGATTTCAACCAAACGCTGGAGGCGGCTCTGCTAAGTATGACACTGGTTTGCCAAGTTTTGAAATTCCTATTTCTGTGATTCCTACTATGTTAACCTCAAAAGGAATGCCTACAAACACTTATTCCGCAAATATTAACTTTGAAGGTTCTAGTGTTTTTTGGGGAGCACAAATAAATGCTAGTTATGCGATAAATGATATGGTATCTATATCCTTTGGAGGAAGAGCAATATTTGCGAAAAACACATATCAAGGAGCTATTAAAGATATTTTAATTAATCCAAATATGTCCGCTCACCCTCTAGCTGCATTAATGCCTTCATACACCGGAGGAATGGTGTCTGCAACACAATTTGGAACTGATTTAGGAAATGCCATAAGAACAGCATATGGAACTACCACTGCAAATGCAGGCGATACATTAGCCGCAAGAACTCAAAACATTGAGGTTGATGCTGAGCAAACGGGCATAGGCTATACTCCAATTATTGGAGCAAATTTTACATTTAGTGAAAAACTTAATGTGGGTTTAAAGTATGAGTTCAGGACTAAACTCACATTAAAAAACAAAACAAAAGTTGACGGTACAGGAATGTTTGTAGATGAAGCTGAATCCCGTAGTGACATTCCAGCAATTCTTTCTATCGGCATTGGATATAAGGTTCTTCCTCAACTTAAAATTAGTGCAGGAGCCCATTACTATTTTGATAAAGATGCAACCATTGAATCTGCTCCTGGAAAAAAGAAAGAAATTGATGGAAACCTTTATGAATTTGCTCTGGGTGGCGAATATGATATCACAGATAAAATTCTTATCTCTGCTGGATATTTATATACAAAAACTGGCGTGGGTACTGGTTATCAGACCGATTTAAGCCATAGTTTAACATCAAGCACCGTTGGATTTGGTGGAGCATTTAAAGCAACCGAAAAAATGACGATTAACCTCGGTATGCTTTACACAATGTATACCTCCGATGCTAAAAGTATAAGCTATGCTCAGTATGGTATTCCAAGTGCTAAGGAAACTTATAACAGAACTAACCTTGGTTTTGCAGTTGGTGTTGACTACCATTTTTAATTTACTGCATTTATAGTTATCTTAGTCGGGGTTAGGGTGTTCCTAATCCCGATTTATTTTGATGAAAATGGCGAAACAATTACTAATACTTCTGTGCTTAACCTATACTCTTGGAGTAGCACAAGCACAACGGGTGGTTTTAAACCCGTCGGTAGCGGAGGTTTCACACCCAGAACTTGTAATCAATAAAATTTCGTTTTATGCCGACTCTACAGTGGTAAACCTTACCGTGGAGAATAAGTTAGACAAGGGAGGTTGGTTCTGTGCCGACAGGAATATTTATATTGAAAACCCACAAACAAGGCAACGCTTTTCCCTTAAAAAATCGGTTGGTATTCCAACATGTCCAAATAACCATAGCTTTAGCAGGAAAGGGGAGAAACTTTCGTTTACGTTGGTATTCCCTTATTTACCCGCCGACCTAAGAACCCTTAACCTTGTGGAGGATTGCAATAAATCGTGTTTTAGTTTCCGTGGGGTAATTCTGGATGATAAACTCAACGCTGACATAAGAACTTTTAACCAAGGAATGGAATACTACACATCAAACAAAACCGATAAAGCCATTGAGTGCTTTGCAAAGGTTGTTGAAGCTATTCCTGCATACCCAACCCATGTTTATGGATATGCTTATTACCATTTAGTTGTAATCTATCAGACTCAGAATAATAATGAAAAGGCTAAGTTCTGGTTCGCCAATCTGGAAAGGTCGCCGTTGCCTGATAAACAGTATTTTATTGATGAAATAAAGCGTAATAAAGGAATTCCAAAGTAATAAAAAAGCCCTTTACAGGGCTTTTTCTTTAACTTATCTCCCAGTCAAATCCGTCTTTCCTATCGCGTACCACTACTCCCATTTTTGCAAGTTCATCGCGAATTTTATCCGAAGTAGCAAAATCCTTACGAGCCTTTGCATCCAAGCGCATATTCAAGAGCATATCAATAAGGTTCGATGTTAACTCAGCCTGCTTTGAGCCACCGGCCGATTGCTCATCGGTTAAGCCAAGAATATCAAAAACAATGCTTCGGAAGTTTTGCTTTAAGTAATCCAAGTCGGCCTGTGTGATGGTCTCCTTCGCTTCTGCAAGTGAGTTAATGTTTCTAACCCAATCATAAAGCGCAGCAATTGCAATGGGGCTGTTCAAATCATCGCCCATAGCCTCATAAACCCTAGCGGTTAAATCGTTTACATCAACCGACGATTTATCTGAAGGTTTCACCTTATCGAGAATTCTGTTAGCGGCCATTAATCTAGCCAAGCCCTTCTCGGCAGCCTGCAGTGCTTCATTAGAAAAGTCCAATGTAGAGCGATACTGAGCTTGAAGTATAAAAAACCTTATTGTCATTGGGCTGTACACCTGCTGTAGCAACTTATGCGAACCTGTAAATAGTTCCTCCAGCGTGATAAAGTTCCCCAACGACTTTCCCATTTTCTGTCCGTTAATGGTAATCATATTATTATGCATCCAGTAACGAACAGCCTCCTTGCCATTGGCTGCAACACTCTGGGCAATCTCGCACTCGTGGTGAGGGAAAAGCAAATCCATTCCACCTCCATGAATATCGAATGGTTCACCTAGGTATTTTGTGCTCATAGCAGAGCACTCCAGGTGCCAACCAGGAAACCCATTACTCCAGGGCGATGGCCAACGCATAATATGCTCGGGACTAGCCACTTTCCAAAGCGCAAAATCGAATGGATTCTGCTTCTCATCTTGTCCGTCAAGAGTTCGGGTATTGGCCATTAAATCGTCCAGCACTCTGCCAGAAAGTTTACCGTAGTTATGCTTTGCATTATACTTAACCACATCGAAGTAAACGGAACCATTCTTCTCGTAGGCAAATCCGTTGTCAATAATTTTTTTAATTAACTCTATCTGCTCAATAATATGACCCGATGCCCGTGGCTCAATGCTTGGCGATTTAACGTTAAGCATTTTCATTGCATCCTGATATCGATTGGTGTAGTATTGCACCACCTCCATAGGCTCAAGTTGCTCAAGACGGGCTTTTTTCGCAATTTTATCGTCGCCCTCATCGGCATCGTTCTCAAGATGTCCAACATCGGTAATATTACGCACATATCGAACTTTATAGCCCAAATGCTGAAGGTATCGGAAAAGCAAATCGAAAGTAATTGCGGGGCGTGCATGCCCTAAATGTGGGTCGCCATAAACAGTAGGACCGCACACATATAATCCAACGTGTGGCGGATTTACGGGCTGAAACTCTTCCTTCTTTCGGGTTATAGTATTGTATATAAATAGTTTTTTATCCATGGTAAATAAAATTTGAACTGAACAAAAATAAATAGAATAGTGATAAATGGCTAAAGGCTTAGCCTTGCTAGTTTACTAGCAACATCGATGAAAGTGATATGGAAATGTATGTGCACTCATAACAAAGCACAAAAGTAAATATTTTTAGCAATATGGCAGAATTATCGTCCATTTATGTACCATCGAAACATCAAATTATTTATTTATTGCTGTTTTTGTGTAAAAAAATCCCTTAAAAATTGATATTGTATTCAAAATTAGTAATTTAATAGCCTTTTCCTTTATTTGGATGATATGAAAAATTACAAGCTATCTTTCGGAAAAACCCTGATTATACTAGTACTTTCAGTGGTTTTAAAATCAGGGTTTGCGCAAAAAGGAATTCCCTTTATTACCAACTACACCCTTCCTGTAAGTATGAGTGCCCAGAACTATCAGGTTATTCAGGGCGACAATGGTATGATGTATATTCTAAACCAAAACGGAGCATTCGGCTTCGATGGTTACAACTGGGAGCGGATGCCAATTGGCGGACAGCCAATGGCAATGACCTATCTAGATAAACTATTCGTTGGAGGCGACAAGGAACTGGGCTATTTTAAGAAGAATTTAAAAGGCATAAATGTTTACGTTCCTATTGAGCAAAACGGCAAGGAACTTTTCTACCTTTTTCATCACTTTAATAATAACCTATATGCCGCTGGAGTTGAGGGAATTTATAAGATTAGAAGAGTAGAGCCCTTTAAAGTTGAAAATTACTACACCGAGACGGATAGCACGCAGATTGTAACCGACATGTTTAATGTTGGCGAACAATTTTTGATTGTTAAGAATAAATCCTCAATTTTTAGAATTCACAAACAGGATGCTACTCAAATTAACACTTCAGGTATAGGTGATAGTGAGATTTCATTTTCCTTTAAACACAACGATGTACAAATTATAGGAACAAACTCAAATAAAATATTCAAGTTCGACGGGAATAAATTTTCACCAATTTTCATCAAAGACCAAAATTATATTGATGAAAGCTACTTAACTGGTGGAATATCCCTAGACGATAAAACCATTGCCTTATCAACTTTAATTGGCGGATGTGTAATTTTAAATATCAATACAGGGGAAACAAGCCAAATTATTAACTACTCCAGTGGACTACCCGACGACGAGGTTACTGCAATGGGTAAAGACGGAAGTGGAGGTCTATGGTTAATACATGGAATGGGTATATCGAGGGTTGATTTAACCGTACCAATCTCGTCGTACCACCACATATCAGGATTACGAGGAAATATTCTATCCACAGCTAAATTTAATGGTACCTTATACGTTGGCACCAGCGACGGACTGTACAAACTGAACGAATCACAGAACTACTCCACAAAAACCGTTGAGTACACCACAAAGAAACCCGTTGTAAAAAAAGTTAAGCAAACGGTTCAGACCCAGAATGCAGAACAACCCGTTACAGAGAGAAAAAAAGGCCTATTCTCCAGAATTTTCGGTGGGGAGCGAACAGAGCAGGTTACTAATGAGCAAAATAATACCCAAACAGTAGAGGTTGACCAAGTTGAATATTCAAAAACTGTGGTTAAGAGAAACGAAAGAAAATTAATCTCCACAAATTTTATTTATCAGAAGATAGAGGGAATAAGTGGCAAAATAAATTCCGTTCAAGCATGGAGTAATAATCTTTTAGTTGCCTCTAGCACTGGTTTGTACAGTATAACTTTAACCGAGCCAAAGCCAATTATACCTAACGAGTATATTTTTAGCGTAAATCCCAGCATCTTTGATAAAAACACCTTATACATTGGCTCGTGGGGAACTCTTTATCAGGTAAAGTCCAATGGTGGTAGTTTAATATCAAAAGCACTTTTAAATATTAATAACGAGAAAATTACTTCGATATCGGAGATATCAGAGTCGGAAATAGTTTTTACAACAGACTATAAACTATACAAGGCAACAAACATTAACTCAAGTAGTCCTAAGTTGATATCCATTTCGGAAAGAGAGCATACGGTTGTATCGCCTATTATCCGTAAGGTAAACACAGACTATTTGGTTATAACCCCTACTAACATATATAAGTTCTACCAACTTGCCGACAGCATTGGGATTCATCCTGAATATAGCCAACAAGCAAATTACAAGGCATTTTACTCTAACTCTCAGCAAACCTGGTTAAGGTCAGGACAAATTTGGCTCGACTTCCCAAAAACCGAGCAGAATAAAAGAATCGCAAAATATATTGGCCTACTCGACAGAGTAAACTATGTAAGCTATGCCGATAGCAATGAGGTGTGGGTGGTTAATGGTTTTAATCAACTCTACAGAATTAATGCAACCAAACAAAACGACACATTAAAGGCAGTTAACCTTTACGTTAAGCAAGTTCTCGATAAATCGGGGAATAGCCTTAACACCAACTATGTGAAGTTGGAGTCGGACAACAATGCATTTAAAATTAAACTTGGAGCCCCATTCTACCTTAAAGAAAAAGGTATGGAGTACCAATATAAACTCGAAGGGGTTATGTCCGAATGGACCGATTGGGGCAATGTTCCAGAAAAAGATTTCCCATTTTTTCCTCCCGGAAACCATATTCTTCAAATCCGCGCAAGAGATGCAATGGGTAATTTAAGTGATATAAAAGAGTACCCTTTTAGCATCAAACCTCCGTTTTACCAAACAATTTGGTTTTATATACTTGCTATAGCACTATTTATTGCATTTGTTGCTGTTTTCATCAGGGTTCGAGAGCGAAATCTTATCAAAGAAAAACAAATTCTGGAACAAAAGGTAAAGGAAAGAACAAAAACCATTGAGGAACAGAAAAGTGATATTGAGAAACAGCGCGATGAAATTGCCTCGCAGCGCGACCAAATTGTATCGCAAAACCAGGATATCATTAAGAGTATTTCGTACGCTCGCCGAATACAAACCGCAGTAATGCCAAGCAAAGAGGTAACTGATTCTGTTCTGAAGAATTACTTCATCCTGCTAAAACCCCGCGATATTGTTAGTGGAGATTTCTTCTGGATGTCGAAAAAAGGGAACAAAGTAATTGTAGCAGCGGCCGATTGTACTGGCCACGGAGTGCCAGGTGCTTTTATGAGTTTATTGGGAATAACTCTGCTTACTGAGATAGTTAAAAATACCGAAGATGTTCGCCCTCACATACTACTAAACGAACTAAGAAGCAATATAAAAAGAGCCCTATCGCAAGTGGGTAAGGAGCATGAGGCTAAGGATGGAATGGACATTTCGTTAAGTGTAATTGATAACGATTCCAACACTTTATTCTTTGCCGGAGCCTACAATCCGCTTTACCTCGTTAGGAACAAAGAACTAATAGAGTATAAGGGTGATAAAATGCCTGTTGGGGTTCATATCAACGAAAAGGATTCGTTTACACTTCGCGAAATACAAATCCAGAAAAACGACTGTATATATATGTTCTCCGATGGATATGTGGACCAGTTTGGCGGAAACGATAATCGCAAGTTTATGGCCAAAAACTTCAAGGAACTTCTGCTAAAAATTTCCGAAAAGGAAATGCCAGAGCAAAAAACAATCCTTGACGATACCATTGACCAATGGATTGGCCCACACGACCAACTCGACGATATTCTGGTAATGGGAATTCGATTATAAAGAAAAAAGAGGCTTACGCCTCTTTTTTCTTTTGTCACTTATTAATGTTTACTTCAGTAAACCTTTAGCATATTTTTCGCCAATAACCTTAAGCATATCGTCGGTCATTGTTTCTAAGTTCCATTTTGGATTCCAGCCCCACTCCTCGCGAGCGCATGAGTCATTCATATAGTTTGGCCAACTATCTGCAATTGCTTTCTTAATTGGGTCTACATTGTACTCCATTGTAAACTGAGGAATACGTTTCTTAATCGCCTCAAATATTTGTGAAGGCTCAAAGCTCATTGCCGTTACGTTAAAGCTGTTACGGTGCTTTAGCTTTGATGGGTCTGCTTCCATAAGCTGAACACAAGCATCTAAAGCATCGGGCATGTACATCATATCAAGGAAAGTCCCTTGTGGCAATGGACAGGTAAATTTCTTTTGCTGAATTGCGCCATAGTAAATCTCTACAGCGTAGTCGGTTGTTCCACCTCCAGGTAGAGTTACATTTGATATAATGCCAGGGAAACGTACGCTACGAGCATCAACACCAAAACGTTGAAAATAGTAGTCGCTAAGCATTTCGCCAGTCACCTTGCAAACACCATAAATGGTTGATGGGCGCATAACAGTATCCTGAGGAGTGTTATCCTTCGGTGAACTTGGGCCAAAAGCACCAATTGAACTTGGAGTAAACACTGCACAGTTAAACTCGCGCGAAATCTCCAATGAGTTCATTAAGGCACCCATATTGATTTTCCAAGCTAATTGAGGATTCTTCTCACCTGTAGCAGAAAGGAGCGCAACAAGGTTAAAAATTGTATCAATCTTATATTTTTTTACAATTTCAACAAAGCGCTCAGCATTAAGCGCATCGAGTTCCTCAAAAGGGCCATTCTCGGCTAACTTAACACAGGAGTTGCAATTAATATCGGTTGCAACTACGTGGTCGTTCCCGTATATTTTTTGAAGATGAGGAACCAGTTCAGAACCAATTTGTCCGCCAGCTCCAACAATCAAAATATTCTTCATAGTACCAATATGTTAAAAGATGATTTTTATTAAAAGAATTGGAAACAAAAGTATACTTTTTGATTTAAATTTTAAATGACAAATGCAGCTTTCAATTAATATTTTTAAGCATATTTCTAAAAAAAAGATTGAATGGTAATTAATTATTCCAAACTCCTGAAAATAAAAAAGCCACCTTTCGGTGGCTTCTGTGGGCCCAGCTGGGCTCGAACCAGCGACCCTCTGATTATGAGTCAGATGCTCTAACCTGCTGAGCTATGGGCCCTAAAAAAATCGTCAATCGATTTTTAAATTGGAGTGCAATATTACATATTTGCATTCAATTTTTCAACACTCAACCAAAATAATTTATGCCACAACTCACATTTAAACCATATAAACACCTAAATATCAGGAATATTATTTTTGATTTGGGCGGTGTAATTTTAGATATCGATTATCAAAAAACATTAAATGAGTTTAAGAAACTAGGTGTAATCAACCTGGAAAACCTGTTTACTCTAACATCGCAAACAGAACTTTTTAATAAACTCGATTGCGGCTTAATATCCGAAGATGAATTTAGAGCCACGCTCAAACAGCATATCAACATTCCACTTTCCAACGCTGAGATTGATTTTGCGTGGAATGCACTTCTGTTAGAATGGAATATCGAAAGGTTAACTTTGCTAAAGAATTTAATGCCCAACTACAAAATATTTCTACTTAGCAACACAAACATAATCCACAGCAAGATTTACAACCAAAAACTAATGAACCTAACAAACGGAAAAGATTTAAAACATTTCTTCCATAAAGTTTACTACTCCTACGAGGTTGGTTTACGAAAACCAAACCCCGAAATATTCAAACTAGTTCTAAACGAAAACAATTTATTGTCCAAGGAAACATTATTTATTGACGATACTCTGGAACACATAAATGCAGCAAGGGGTTTGAATATAAACTGTTATCACATTAACCCAAAGGCAGGTGAAACGGTTCTAGAACTTTTCATTTAACGCTACTTTAAGAATTCCACGGCTGGAGTAAAAACATCGTTAAAGGCTTTATCAACCAAATAAGAATTATTATTACCCAATACGGGGAATGGAACCTCGTGCGAGTAATCGAACGGAAAATCGAGTTCCTTTACAATTCCTTTAAACCTATTCCTGATACTCACAAAGGTAGATTGAATATAGTTCGAGGGAATAACCTTGTCGCTTTTGAGCGATACTATTCGGATTTGCTCACTTAAACTCTGTAACCTGCTTTCTCGGAATTCCTTGTTGGTCTCAGGAGAAAGCATTGCCAGAAAAGCCTCGCCAAGCTCACTCTTTTTAATATATACCGAGAATGGGGTTCGGATTTTTAACTCTTTTAAGAATTCGTTCAAATAGTATTTTCGTAAACTGGCATAAGCAAAGCTATCCATTATAAGCCTCGATGTTCCAAACATCTCGCTAAAATGAGCACCGCCACAAAACATAAATAATTTTGAATTGGTTAGCAATCCTTTAGGATCTGCCAAAAATAAAATTTGAGACAAGAATGCACCAATGGAGTATGAAAAGAAATCAACCTGAGAATTCTTCTCCAATAATGGATATTCTCCATTCTTAATAATCTCTAAAAGTTGAACAATATCCTCGGCGCTTTGCTTGCCCGATGCAAAAAAACGTAAAGGGTCGTCGCTCAGGCGTTGACTTAAGGCTACATTGGCAAAAGATAGCATTTCGGGATTTCCTGATACCTGCCTTTTGCTCAACAAGGGCATCATTGCTCTAGGATTTGCCCAGTTCTCGGGGCTTCGATTCATATGGAACGAAATGGGAAAGAGAATCACAGGCCTATTGGTCGTAATGGCCAAATTGTAGGCCCAAGGCAGGTACTTTAACCAACTCCTCTCATTTAATCCGTGTAAAAGAATTATAGCCTTACGGTGTTTATTGTTAGAGTTTGGAACAAAAACAGGGTAACTAAACGTTTTATTCTCGGGAATTGCGCCGTCGTTAGTTGCAATTGCTTGATGAAAGTAAGTTTGCTCATTAATTCCGTTGGAGGGCAAAACCAGACTCGAAGTGCTGGAAAATTTCATTATTTGAATATGGATATTGGAATCGGAAATTGGAATGAATTCGCTATTTAGCGAGAATATCTGCTTTAACTGATTAAATGTTTTTGTGAACTCCATAACTGCTGATTTACTTTTGATGCAAATCAACAACCTAAAACAGGTTGGGTGCAAATTAGAGGGTTATGAGAAAACCTGAAGGGACAAAACGCAACATTACGGGGTGAATTTTATATTTACGGGGTGAAATATTTCCCGTGTTATAATGAGCATACTAAAAAGATAGAATTTATTTGTTGAGTTTAACTACCTTTGGATGTTTAAGAACTGTGTGATGATCGATTTTTCAAACCCACTTCCAAAATACCTTACCGATAAAGGCAACATTGTTAGGCTGATAGCGCTAACGGCAGCCTTTGCGTTGGTTTTTATCAATATATATGCACCTTTTGGTTCTGAAACATGGTTTGAAATTACAGAATGGGAATTCTTTGCATACTCTAGCCTTGTTATACTTACAGGCGTTCTGGTTGTAGTTATAAGCCGCATAATAATGTACCATGTATCCAAAAGGAAAACACTGCTTATATGGAATTACTTGGTTTGGGTACTTGCCGAGGTGTTTTTTATGGCTCTATTCTATACTTTATTCGAAAAATTTATCATTCACGACAGCCGCTTTATACTCGACCTTTTTAAAATATCAGCAAAGAACACCGCGCTGGTTCTTCTGCTACCCTATTCGGTTATTTGGCTTTACTTCTCGTGGAAAGAAAAGAAAAATCAACTTATAAAACTCACAGAAAACCCTGTAAGTGTTGACTCATCTAAAAATATGATTCCCTTCCATGACGAAAAGGGAGAGTTACGCTTCTCGCTTAAAATTGAAAATTTGCTTTACCTAGAGTCGGCCGATAATTATGTAAACATCTATTATACTGATAAAGAAAAAGTTTCGCGCTTCACACTGCGCAATACCATAAAACGTTTGGAGGAAGCATTCAAGGGAACAGAGGTAATTCGCTGCCATCGCTCCTATATGGTAAACTTCGAAAAAGTTAAAATACTACGGAAGGATAAAGATGAACTCAACCTTGAACTTGATGTTCAATCGGCAATTGCATTGCCTGTATCAAAGACTTACGTTCAGAATGTAATGGAAACCTTTACTAAATTCAGCTTATCTAAAAAATTATAGTTGTTTTACCTTTTCTTGTAATTGAGTGTTGACGAAACAATTCAACCTATTGCTTTGCATTATCTCAATATTAGTACTCAATAAGTCGGATTGCTTTACATAATGGAATAATCCTTTATCAGATAGATATTCAGCCAAATACTCCTGCTCTGTTTGCCCTGGTGTTGGAACAATCAACCCCGACAATCCCAAGGTAAGCATATCCATTATTGTGCTGTAACCACCTCGTAGAACCAAGTATTGAGCGTTCTTTACAGCCAATGCAAACTGCATATCGGGCAAGTGACCTACAATCCAAACACCATCAACACATCTAGGGATAACGCCATTCTCGGGTCGACCCTCAATTATTAGGCAGTTTAGCCCATATCTTTGAGCAATTTTTGCATTGATATCAACAAAAATTGAACGATGCGGCTCAGGCCCCGAAGCAACTACAACCATTTGAAAACCACTGAAAACACTTTCAACATCAACACCTTCGAATCTCGATAAACTTCCAACATAGCAAAGGTTACTCAATCCGTTTGGTTTGGATAGAATTCCTGAAATGCTCCGTTCATCAGCATAATCGGGAATCCAAACCTCATCAAAACGCTTTAGCCAAAATTTAACTAGGTACTCCGTTATGGGCATAGACCATTTAAATGGAAACGGAGGAATTGCTCTAAGTTGATGAGTAATAATTATTGACCTTACCTTTCTATTCCACAAACCATAACGGTTATCGGATATTACAACATCAATATGGTGCTTTGTTAGTATTCCATTTAGTTTAAAATGCTCCCAGATATTGTAGAGTGGAAGCCTAAAAGCTACCCATAATAATGGAAAAAACTGAAATTTTGATTTGTTAAACTTTACATGAAATGAAGGGAAATGGATTGTTTCAAGGTTTGGAAATCTCTGCTTTATAAGCAAGCATTGGGGTTTATCGGCCGCAAAAATTACAGTGTGGCCTTGTTTAATTAGCGTATCAACTATTGGAATATCTCTACTAGCGTGACCCAGCCCCCAACCTAAGGGACTCACTAAAATTCGTTTTGTTAATTTAGCATCCATCTACGACGATACCTGAACAGGTATTCCTAATTGCTCAACGCGCGCTGCAATACTTTTCAACTCCTCAGTTGAAATCTTTTTTAAATCTTGAGCAGGTGTATCGCGGGCAATAGTGTAAACCATAACCTCGCGTGGTTTAATCTCATCAATTAATCGAACCCATGCAGCAAT
Source organism: Bacteroidota bacterium (assembly GCA_023406715.1). Lineage (GTDB taxonomy): Bacteria > Bacteroidota > Bacteroidia > Bacteroidales > Tenuifilaceae > SB25. The sequence continues at coordinate 13,888 of JAEXVC010000041.1, forward strand.
TTCATCGGGAGTTGTATTGTCCACAACTTGATTACTGATAGTTCCCTTAACAAATAGGGTTTGAATAATAAGATTTCCTTTAAACTGTTTTAATTGCTCCACCAACGATTTAACATCGAACTTCATCATTGGCTTGTTCAGCAGTTGAATGGTGTGGTCGAATGCCGAATCCAACTTAAGTATGTTCTGGTCAACTTTATTTAGTGCGCTAATTACATCGGAACGATGAATCATTGTTGAATTGGATAAAACTGCAATTCGAGCGTTTGGGAAATAGCTATTTCGGGCACTAATGGTATCATCAATAATGCCAGCAAACTCTGGATGAAGAGTGGGTTCGCCGTTACCTGCAAAGGTAATTACATCCAAATCATCGCCTTTGAACTGCATTTCTGCCAATTTCTTATCCAATGCTCTTCTCACATTGTCGCGGGTAGGAAGATTTCCACTGGCCATAGACTGAGTCCATCCACACTCGCAGTATATAC
>JAEXVC010000054.1 GCA_023406715.1 Bacteroidota bacterium
ACCATCAGTACATTATTGTAGGTTCGTTGGGAAAAGGAACGCATTTTTTTAATCAGGTTGATTTTCCAACACTAACAGTTCAGATTGACGAAACCGGTAAACTAATTCCACCTGAGGGAATTTACGCGGTTACTCTAGAATGGAATAGTACAAGTTATAGAGCGATGCTCATTGTTTGGTCGAACTACCCAGCAGGCGAGTCCGAAGTGGTTGACCGTAATGTTGAATTGCATATACTTGAATTCGATGGAAAATTCTATAACGAGGATGCAAAATTATACTTCCACAAACGCATTACAGGAGGAATCGACGTGAATAACTCTCTCCGTTTAAGGCATCAATTGGAGGAAGCCGCCAAGTTGGTTGATGAGTTAATTTTTTAACAGCACTGATTTATATCAACTTTACATATTGATTCTTTAGTATATCTTTGTCAATGTAAAATCGTATAAAAAGTATTGATTTTACTCCTGTATCTGAGAATGTGATTATTTCGCTTTCGAGGATTCAGTTAACAAAATCGGACCCAGAGGAAATTCTGATGGAGAAGAGAATCGAAATGAAACCTTGTTTGGATAAGTTTTGTGCTGTAAATCGACTAATGTTGATTTAATTGTTCTCTTTTAGTGAATTTCGTTTAGGGAGATTTTGTTTTATCAACATCAATATTGATGATGATTTTTAGATGAATTTTAAATTTTAACGAATACTTATCCATATGAAGTTCACTCCAGAAAAATACCGAATTCCCGATGAGAGGATGAAACCATTCATTGATAACGATGAGATTTGGGAATTTATTAACAACGCTAAACCTACCAAAGAGCGAGTAAGGGAAATTATTGCCAAATCGCTCGATAAAAACCGACTCAATTTAGAGGAGGTCGCAGTTCTTGTAAATACAATTGACCCCGAGTTGGTTGAGGAAATTCTACAAGGTGCGCGCACTCTTAAGGAGCGTGTTTACGGAAATAGAATAGTGCTATTTGCGCCACTTTACATTGGAAATAAGTGTACAAACAACTGTAAGTACTGTGGTTTTCGTTCATCGAACAAGGAGGCTGTTCGTATGACCTTGTCCGATGAGGAAATTGTCCGTGAGGTTGAGGCATTGGAGGAGAACGGTCAGAAACGATTAATCTTAGTGTATGGAGAACATGCACATTACTCACCTGAGTATATCGCTCATACCGTGAAGTTGGTATATGGAATTAAAAAGAACAATGGCGAGATTCGTAGGGTGAACATCAACGCTGCACCATTGGATTTGGATGGATTTAAGGTTGTTAAGGACGCAGGAATTGGAACTTATCAGGTTTTTCAGGAGACATATCATCCAGAGGCTTATAGCTGGTATCACCCAACAGGAAAGAAACGGGATTATGAGTGGCGATTAACATCGCTCGATAGAGCACAAGAGGTGGGTTTGGATGATGTTGGTATAGGTGCTTTGTTTGGATTGTACGATTGGCGTTTCGATGTCCTTGCACTAGTGCGCCATACAAACCATCTGGAGGCATGCTATAATGTAGGGCCGCATACAATTTCTTTCCCAAGAATTAAATCAGCATCGGGTTTGGATATTACCGATGAGTACTTTGTGTCCGACGAGGATTTTGTTAAGTTGGTTGCAATTCTTCGCCTTGCAGTTCCATACACAGGAATGATTCTTACCGCCCGTGAGCCTGTTGAGATACGCCGTCAGGTTATACAGTTTGGCGTTTCGCAAATTGATGGAGGAACAAAGCTGGAGTTGGGTTCATACTCCGACTCAAAGAATGAGAAACAGGATTTAACCAAGGAGCAGTTCCAAATTAACGATAACCGCTCGCTTGCCGAGATTATAGATGAACTTGTGGATAACGATTATATTCCTTCGTTCTGTACCGCTTGTTACCGCTTAAATAGGACAGGAGAGCACTTTATGGAGTTCTCTGTTCCAGGATTTATTAAACGTTTTTGCACACCTAATGCACTACTCACTTTAACTGAGTATTTGGTTGACTATGCATCACCCGAGGTGCAAGTAAAAGGCTATAAGTTGATAGACAAAACCCTTAACGATATTAGTGGGCATCAGAATACCGACGAGGTAAAACGTAGGATTGAGCGAATAAAAGCAGGGGAGAGGGATTTGTACTTTTAGGAACAAAAAAAACAAGGATTAGCTATTTTGCTAATCCTTGTTTTTTTATTGTATTACCATCCTGGTAAGAAATTGATTCCCCATCGAGCAGATTCTAGTCCTCCTAGTTGGAATGGAATTGCATAGTAGGGTTCTAAAACTAACATTCCAAATAAATTTATCCTTAAACTTATGCCACTACTAACAAATGGTGTTCGTTGATTAATGTTTTCAGGTTTCCACTTTAGTGTAGGAGGATTTTCTTTGGTCCAAGCAATACCAGCATCGGCGAATAGTGCTAGTTCGGTATAGAATGTGCCTGATTTAAAAACAGTAAGTCTTTCGGGGCCAGTAAATGGTAAGCGAATTTCAAAATTCATAATAACCATATGATCCCCTGTTAATTGTTCTACACTTAGGTTACTATTTTGAGTGTAGTTATAGAAGGTGATGTTGTCATATCCTCTTATATACCAAGGATAACCAATGTAAAGAGGGTATAGGATAGAGTCTCTAACAGAAGAGCCATATCGACCATAGTATATTCCTCGCATGGCGAAGCTAAATGGTTTAACAAAGATATATTTACGCAAATCAACTAAACCTCCCCAGTAACTATATTCACCTAATGTTTTATCTACCTGGAACCTTACCCTATTTCCCCGCATTGGTGATGCAATTCCAAAATCTGAGTTGTCATAAACATAGGCTGCATTTGTTCGTTGGAGCCAGAAGCCTGGAGGAGTACCCCCCCGTTTTTTCCCTTGGTAATATGAGTATATATCAAGCCTATAGTAATAGCGTGACATAGTAGCCCCAAACTCTAATCTTTGAGTTTGTGATAATGGAAAATAACTTAGTCCTCCAAGCGAAGTTTCAAATAATCTATATAACCAAAGTTGATATTCTCCAATGTACTCTGTTTCGCTAATCTGAATGGTGTCAAATACATATTTTGGAAATGAATACGGAATATGTGATGCTGTTATACCCCAAGTAATATATTTTTTCTGCTGCATGTATGTAAATTGCCCCCCAAAATCCCAAATCTCGCCATTTAAGGATAGGCCTGTATATATCATATTTTTCCCAACAATATCACTAAAAAGCATTTCAACTCCACCAGCCATACCTGTTCCATATGGACTAGTGCTAATTCCCATTCCAATATTGGAGATATAATCAAGTTTAAATTTTGGTTTGTATTTAATGGTTTTAAAAGAATCAATAAGGTTTAAAAGTTGAGTTTTGTCAGCTAAATTCTTGTCAACAAGGCCTTCCGTTGCTCGGTTTACGGGTGGTAGGATGGAGGCATTAAAATTAACAAAATAGGGGTCAACTTTTACTGGTTTAAAGTCCACAGAGTCCGCAGTGTAAATTGAGTACTTTGTTTCGTAATAGTGTGAATAGCAAACCTCATCAGTTTCACGGGCAACGCTCATAGCAGGAGCCAAGGGAGTCATTCCTGAAATGCCTGTAAGTATATTTGTAAGTCGATATGTGTCATTGGTGTTGGAGTCAAACTTAAACAGATTTCTATAGCCATCTGCATTAGTCAGGAAGTAAATATTCTTTCCATCGCCAGAGTACATAGGGTTTAAATTGTCGGCACCTGGAAATATATCGTAAACTGTAATATTTTTGTTTGCAACATCAAGTGTTGCAATATTATACCCAACATTTACATTTGATAAAGTGTCGTTATTGGATGGACGATCGGTTGAGTATGTTATTCTCGTTCCATCGGGCGACCATGATGGATGTATATTACTCCAAGCATCATTGGTGAGTTGAGTTACAAGGTTAGTTTCTAGGTCAACCATATATAGGTCGTTTATGCCATCAACAAGTCCTGACACCACAATGCTCTTACCATCGGGCGACCAAGCCGGATAGTTGAATGATGGAACACCAACTATGGAGACCTCCTTGACCAATTTATCATCAAACACATCAACAATAAGTAGTTTATTTCTACCCTTGCTAAATGCAACAAAGGCAAACTGTTTGCTATCGGGCGACCAAGTTCCTGCCGATTCAATAAAGTTCAAAGCATCAACTTCGGATTCGTGAACTACACTGGATAATCGCCGAATAATTGTCCCGCTTGTGGCGTGAGCTAAAAACAAATCAATAGAGAATAAGTCTTTCTCAGAGTAAAAAGCTACGTAACGTCCATCGGGACTAACGGCTGGAGAAATATTTATTTCTCCAGCATTTCTCTCAAATAGTATTTTAGCACCAGAAGGATCTTCATCTTTACTCGGCATTGAACTGTTGAAGTATTCGTAATAAGTTGATTTCCAAAGGTCAGAAAAGGAGCGTTCGTTTAATCCAATATACTTTGTTAGGGCGTAGTTATAACCTCTTTTAGCCGTTTCCTTGAATATCGGGTTTATTAAACTATCCCCAAATGTTCTGCCAATAAACGACCAAAACGCATGCCCCCAACGATATGGAAAGTACTTGTTTGGGTAGTATGTCATTTCCTCAAGTGTTGGAAATTCGTCGTTTAATACGGCATCTCTCATCCACATTGCTGTTTGGTAATCGTTGGTCCCTATAGAAAGGTATTCAGCCATACCTTCAACCATCCATAACGGAAGATTTCTAATTGAGTTAAGAGATGTAGAGTCACCCTCAATTAATGAATTGTATTGAAAAGCATGAACTAATTCATGTCCCAGAACATGATCGGTTTGGCTCCATGTTTCGGTTAGGGGCATCACAACTCTATTCTTTAATGCTTCGGTTACCCCTCCTGTTCCAATGCCAATAGAGCCTGATATGGCAGTTGTTTGTTGAAAATCGGCGTGATTATTGTATATCAATAGAGGATTACGTTCCTTAATAGAGTCTCTAAAAACTTGATAATGTCTATCATACCATTTTTCGGCAGATAAGGCAAGTTTATTTCTTAGACTATCATTTTTTAAGTAATGATAGATTTCATAGTTTGGTGTTTGATAAACGTCAAACTTGAAATTTTTATAAATGGGCTTATTTCTTCCAAAGTATTGGGCTTGGCTTGTTTGGGTTGAGAAAGATGTTACAATAAGAATCAACGCAATGGTTAAACCTATTTGCCTAATCATACAAAATCAGTTTTAAGTATCAATTTTTAACTTAGACTAAAACTATCGTTCAAAGATAGTTAATTAACACTTTCGAAAAGTAATTGTTTATTGTCAAAAATCACACCATTTACGCATATTTTAGACAAAATATTGCTGAATTCTATTTGAATATGTATCACGCTTTTTATCTAAATATTGACTTTCTCGCTAGTTTCCCTTAAATTTAATGAAACTTTAAATTCATACAACTATGGCAGAACATGTAACTGTTTTAGGTATTAGAATTGAAGATAGAGTAAAAGAGGCTGGCGAAGTACAAAAAGTTCTTACCAAGTTTGGTTGCTCTATTAAAACAAGATTGGGATTGCACGAAGTTTCCAATGATTTCTGCAGTTCATCAGGATTAATTCTTCTTGAACTAACAGGCCCAAAGGATGAACAAGAAAAACTGCATGAAACTCTTGTGAAAATTCCGGGAACTTTAATCAGGAAGATGGAACTTTAAACCTAATTTATTGATTTTGCTGAACAGCAGAGTTATTCATTGTTGGAGAGTACCTCTGCTTTTTTCATTTCGGGAGCGGTTATTAACTCCGTTGCTTCTGCTGATAAAAGGTCAATTGGTTTAATAATATACAATGCTCCAGATAGCGAAACAATTGCAGATATAAAGTAGAATATTAAACTCAGGGCAACACAGACTTCGGGTTTTGAGCCAATGAGGTTTGCTCCAATAACAAAGGCCATTTCGCGGGCTCCAATTCCTCCAACTGTGAACGGAATTATTGAAACTAACGATGATATTAGGAAAAGCATTAGGTAGCCTTGCACATTGCTTGTAATTCCTATGGAAAAAAGGATGAACATTGCACTGATTACTTGTAACGACTGTATTGCTAGGGATTTATATAGTACTTCTTTCCATACCGCAAGAAACTCTTTGAAGAATATCCTATTAAAAATAAAGTAAGCGACTGGTGCAAGTATTATTAGAACCAAGGTCAAATATTTGTACTTTATTTGAAGTGGCACCAGAATGAAGAGTAACACTGTTAGTATTCCAACTGCCACTAATCCAGAAAGTCTATCATTGAATAAAGCCCAGAATATTTTTCGATGCCGTACATTGCAGCGTTTACTAAGGATTATAACCTTATACCCATCGCCGCCAATACCACCAGGGAGGAATAGGTTATAGAACATTCCAAGTAGGTAAAGCCTAAAATTATTTCTGCGACTAATGTTTAGCTTAATTACTTCGAAGAAGTGGTATAAACGAAACGATGCAACAACTTGAGATGCGAAAAATATTGCAAGAGCAGGAAAAAGTAACCAAAGGTTGGCCTCTTTGTAAAGTTCCAACACCTGTTTTGTTTCAATCTTGCTGAAAACCCAGTAAAGCAGCGCTAATGTAACAGTTACTTTTATTGTCGTTTTTAGAAAGGCCTTTTGCCAAGCAGTAAGACGAATACTTCTTTTTATTTTTGTGAAAACACCTCGCATCAAATAAATTTTTCAAGGCGCAAAAGTATAATAATTATCCAATTAGATTATTCTGGAGCATAAAAAAAACTCCCAGAAATGGGAGTTTTTTAGGCGAATTATTTTTTTTATTTAGAAACTCTTGATATCAGTTCCACCAAACAGAACCAATCCCTTAAGAACAAGTTCTGATGATGATTGTGAATCGGGCTGTGCGCTAATTTTGCGTTTGTCGGAAATGCCACCAAAAATGGATACCACCTCAATTTTTAGTTTCCAATCCGATGGTACAAGCATTTTTGAGCCTCCAAAAATGCATAGCATTTCAAGAGTGTGGGAGCCTGGAGCCAACTTAGCCTCCGATAAATCAATTGTTGAACCACCAAAAATATTTGTGATACGTCCGCCTTGGAAATTTTGTGTGTTTAATCGTTGCTCCGAACCTCCAAATATGGATAAGTCGTCAATGTAATCATCTTTGCTTTCAACCGAATTTATTGGTTTCCATTTCCTATGGCAACTTCTGCTAAATATTAACGATAAACCTATTACTAGAAGAACTGCTGGCCAGAACAAATTGCGAAGGCTAACTGGAAAATCGTAGTACTTTGCAAAAAGGAAAAATACTCCAATGGCAATTAAAACTAAGCCAGTAGTTTTTGAGCCCTGTTTGGTAAAAAATATCAAACCAATAACAATTAGAATGGTTTGCCATGTGAAAATGTATTCACGCCAAGGAATATTGTAAATATCAAAATTGTCAACAAGAATTAAGCCTGCCAAAGCAACCAGTAGCAATCCAATAATAATTCTGGATGAATTAAATTTTGGTGAGTTTTCAATCTTTTCCATTTGTCTGTTTTTTAAATTGTCCGTTATAAAGTTAAAGAATAATTATATACGATTCTTAAAATGTTTTGAGTTTCCTTGCTCCCCATATCCAATTTCGTCGCCGGTGAGTTGAATGCGAGCCTCCAAGCAACTTTTGCAATCGTCGGCAGCATCATCAACGCAGGGTTTGTTCTCGTACAACTTATAATCGTTACGGTAGGCTCCTGGCGTGATGTTAGGCATCACAATATTCGCGCCAACTTTTATTGCTTTTTCTCGTCCCAGCGGGTCAATAGCCTGAAGTGCAGTTGGTGCAGCAATATTGATATCCTTCATAATTATTCTTAAAAGAGCAGTCATTTTAAGCGCTAGGTCAAATCGCTCTTTTAGTGGTAGTAGTGAATCCTTATATTCATATAATGGTGTGTTTGGATGCTCTACGTATGGCCCCATTCCAACCATATCAATGTCCATTTCTTTAATCCAAAGTAAATCCTCTGCTAAATGCTCTAGGGTTTGGAAAGGTAATCCTATCATTACGCCAGTTCCAACTTGGTAGCCCACTCTGCGTAATGCCTTTAGGCATTCAATGCGTTCGTCGTAAATATGATGCTTGTCGTTTGGGTGAAGTTTTGCGTAAAGTTCCCTGTTGGAACTTTCTATCCTAAGTAGATATCTTACACCACCTTTGTTAAACCACTTGCGGTAGGTTTCCTCTGTTTGCTCACCCAACGATAGCGTTATTCCCAACTCATTATTGGTAGCCGCATTAATTTTTTCGAGTAGATTTTCAATTCTATCCACATACTCCTTGGTGCTAACCTCCCCAGTTTGCAATGCAATACTGCCATACTTGTTTTCCCAGGCAAATTTTGCAGCATCAATAACCTCATCATCAGTAAGCGTATATCGTTTCACTGCGTTGTTACCTGCTCTTATTCCGCAGTAAAAACAGTTCTTGCTGCAAATGTTCGACATTTCAATAAGACCACGGAAGTAAACCTTTCGGCCAATATATTTTTCCTTTATCTCCGCGGCTTTTGTGAAAAGTTGAGTTTTTTCTTCGCCAGTAATACCGAGTAGTAGTACAAGTTCATCTTTGGAAAAGCTATCCTTTTCTAGGAGTTGAGTAATATTCGTCATAAAAAATTATTGTTCTTGTATTAAATATTTCATCATAAAAAACAGTTTTTATGCTGCAATGTTCTATATTTATTGATATTTTTCGATGATGAGGTTTCGCAATTTTGCGTGCAATTTCACAAAATTGGATGGATTTACAAACTTGTTATTTATCAAGGAATGGACAGAACAAAGCTTGTTAGACAAATAATTCTTTGCATTAAGCAACTGAAAGAGGAATCGGGGTTACTGTTTACTGCCGACAATATAATTCATACATCGGGTTTGATGGTGGAGGAGTACTTTCTTCAAAAGTTTAATCCATTTTTGGATAGGGTTAAGTCTGAAATTAAAAACCTTCCGCCCGATGAATACTTGGCAATAGAGCTCGATGCTTGGATAAAGTTGCTGAAGGCAAAGTATGATACTCTTGAAAATGATGACCATATTGAGGAGTACGCTGAGGTTCTGTATATCAAGCAGCAATTCTATCCTAAATTGATTGATGTTTTGAACGATATAAAACTTGAGGTGCTAGAGGGTGAGTTCGATGCACGAACCGATGCGGCAATATCATTTATCAATAGTAAAATTGAGTTGGGACCAAATACCTTGGTTGTTTCACCATCGGTAGTTGCAGCATTAATATCATTGCTTTACAACTTCAATGTTTTAGCACAGAATCAGGATGTTAAGGTTCTGTGTAGCGCTTTCTCAAAAATTACTGGCTATAATCCCGACGATTTGCAATCGTACCTGAGTGTTGATGAGGAATCAGGACGATTAAAGGCAAAAGTTAATGTCGAAGATTTGAGGGTTCTTCATAAGTTGCTAAAGAGTATGATGTCGAGAACAGAATTTATACTTTCTTACAACGATTAGCAGTAAGGAATACATCTGTAGGGTAAGCTAATCTCTGGAAGTTCGAATAGCACTATACCTTCGTGGAGTAATTCTTCGTCCTCCTCGTGGTAGTTCCATATTATTTCTATGGTAAAGTTGCTGTTCTTAAAGTTTGATATTTTGCGTAAAACTTCCCTTAAATACTTGTACGAAGATGAGTTGATATACTTGAAGTTGAGGTCTAC
>JAEXVC010000161.1 GCA_023406715.1 Bacteroidota bacterium
AAATTAATACTGAGGTAAAAAATAATATTCTGGACTTTTCTCTTGGATGGAAAAATCAAGAGAAACCTGCTACCTACGGTTTAATTGAGGCTGTTGCAGACTTTAATGAATCCGGAAAAAATGGACATATAGCACAGTTCCACTTTAAACCTTCCTCGTTTGTTTTAAACGACTCTACGTGGCAACTCTCCGCATCAAATATTGTTTTTGACACATCTAGCATTATTATTGACAATTTTCTTATTAGTAGCCTCAACCAACAACTCTCAATCAAAGGTAATATCTCAGAAAAAGAGCAGGACACGCTATCCGTTAATATTAAAAACCTAAATATATCGTACCTTAACCTATACCTACAAAACCTCGGATACAATTTGCAGGGTAAAGTCAATGGATTTGCAAGATTGAATGCTGTTTACTCAAACCCTACCCTCTTCGCCGATATCTCAATAAATAAACTAACCGCAAACGATAATCCTGTTGGAGATATAAACTTTACAAGTGTTTGGGATAATTCAGAAAAGAAAATGGCTATTAATCTCACTAACAAATACAACGACTCCTTAACCTTTTTAGCAAACGGAAACTATTTTACAGAGCATAGCAAATTAGATTTCGACATAAACATAAACAAAATAAAATTAGAACATTTATCTCCATTACTGGAAGGAAACATCTCAAATCTATCGGGAATTATTAAAGGTGACCTGAAGATCACTGGCACAACAAAAAAACCACTTATAAACGGCAATATTGCATTGGCAAACTCAAAATTAACAGTCGATTTCCTACAAACACAGTACACTATAAACGACAATATATCAATTGAGAATAGCGATATACTCCTGAAGAGCTTTAAAATAAATGACCGCAACCGGCGAACTGCTCAAGTAAATGGGGCTATAAGAACAAATTATTTCAGGGACTTCAACCTCAACCTAAGCCTTACAACTGAGGAATTTCAATGTATGAATACAACCGAACAAGATAATAGTTCGTTTTATGGGACAGTATATGGGTCAGGTTTAGTTTTGGTAAATGGAAAATTCAACGATTTAAACTTAAACATCAAACTTAAAACAGAAAATAAAACTGCAATTTTTTTACCACTATCAAGCGGAAGCACTGTAGAGCAAAACAATTTTATCACATTTATTAATAACGACCCCAACTTTATTCCTATTGAAGAAACCGTAACTGAAGAGAAAAAAAGCGATACTAACCTAAATTTAGTTCTTGAATTACAGGTAACACCCGAGGCAGAAGCCCAAATAATTATCGATAAAAAGTTAGGCGATATAATAAAGGCAAATGGCCGAGGAAATCTTAAACTAGAGATTAATCCATCGCACGAGATTTTTAAACTTTTCGGCAATTACCTAATTGAAAAAGGAGACTACCTTTTCACCCTACAAGGTGTTATTAATAAAAAGTTTAGAATTGAGGAAGGAAGTAATATTACCTGGAATGGAGACCCCTTGGATGCTCTAATGGATATAAAAGCCGTTTACAGGGTAAGGACATCGCTGGAACCTCTTCTACGGAATAACAACACATCGAGAGTACCTGTTGATTGCCAAATATTCTTAACCCAAAAACTAATGTCTCCGAACATTAAATTCAATATTGATGTACCAAATGCCGATAACGAAACAAAAAGCCTTGTAAGCAGCATACTTAATACCGAAGAAAAAATTAACCGACAGTTTATTGGTCTTATTGGAATTGGTAGTTTTATTATGGATTCCGATAATGAGAAAAATAACTCAAACCTATCTACTGCAGGATGGAATACGGTTAGCGAACTTGCCTCGAACCAACTAAGCAATTGGGTTTCGCAATGGAGTAACAACTTCGACTTTGGATTTAACTACCGTCCAGGAATGGAAGAGCAAATGACATCTGACCAATGGGAACTTGCACTATCAACACAAATACTAGACGACAGAGTATCCATTAACGGGAATGTAGATTTGGGCGCAAAAAACACCAACAACCCCATTGCTGGTGACTTCAACCTTGATGTTAAGTTAAACAAATCAGGAAAATTGAGATTTAAAGCTTTTGCTAGGTCAAATGACGAAATACTACTAACCAACCAAGAAAATAACTATACCACAGGAGCAGGTATCCTTTACCGCGAAGAATTCAATAATCTTAGTGATTTATGGAGCAGAATTAAAAATACATTTAAGCCAGAGGAAGTTAATGTTCCTTCGGTTATAATTGATAATGGAATAAATACTGAGAAAAAGGATTCCACTATACAGAAAGACAGCACCAATAAAACTGATAATTTTATTCAAATTAAATAGTAAAGAACAATAGTGTATAGTATTAAAACGTTTTTTTAGTAATTTTCGCAAAAATTTAATGCATATGAATATACTTTCAACTATTCTTTTGGCAGCTCAAGCAGGAAATGAGAAAGCCACCGAGGTTTCGTTAAGCTTTATTGATTTAGCCATTAAAGGTGGCTGGATAATGATTCCTCTTTTCCTCCTTTCCATCGTAGCAATATATATTTTCGCAGAGAGATACTTTGCAATTAGAAAAGCTTCCGATACCGATGCTAATTTCATGAATCGCATAAGGGAGTACATCCACGAGGATAAAATTGACTCTGCTCTGGCTCTCTGCCAATCCAAAAGCACACCTGTTGCAAGGATGATTGAGAAGGGAGTACAAAGAATTGGCCGTCCGCTTTCCGATGTTAACACTGCTATTGAGAACGTTGGCAACCTGGAGATATCTAAACTTGAGGCAAGCCTTCCATTCCTTGCCACTATTTCAGGAGGTGCTCCAATGATTGGTTTCCTTGGTACAGTTATAGGTATGATTCAGGCATTCTACGATATGTCGATGGCAGGCAATAACATTGATGTAAGTTTACTATCGAACGGTATTTACACCGCCATGGTAACCACTGTTGCCGGTTTAATAGTAGGTATTTTTGCATACTTTGGATATAACTTTTTAGTTGCACGTGTAGAGAAAGTTGTTTTTGACCTAGAAGCAAAAACATCTGAGTTTATGGACTTACTCAACGAACCTGTTGCTTAAACATTACCGCTATGGCACTAAAACGAAGAGCAAAGGTAGATTCAAGTTTCAGTATGGCATCAATGAGTGACCTTGTATTCCTCCTGTTGATATTCTTTATGATATCATCAACACTGGTGCATCCAAATGCGTTAAAACTACTACTACCTCAGAGTAACAGCCAAACATCTGCAAAGCCAATAACGTCGGTATCGATTACTGCAGAAAGAACATTCTACCTTGAAACTGTTCCTGTAACACTGAATCAACTGGAGTATCTTTTACAACAAAAAATGAAGGGTGAAGAAGACCCTACAATTGCACTACACGTTGACAGGAGTGTTCCTATGGAGGAAGTTGTTAAAGTAATGAATATTGCTAAGGATAATAAATACAAACTAATTCTTGCAACTCAACCATTAAAAAGCAATTAGTTTAAATTATGAGCAGTAGAGGTAAAGGCATATTAAGTACAGTTCTGGTGCATATCCTTGCACTTCTACTGCTTATGATTTTTGGTTTTACCACTCCACTCCCACTTCCTGCAGAACAAGGAATTCTAATTAATTTTGGGAATTCTGATGACGGTATGGGAGCAATGGAACCAAAATTAGAGCAAGAAGTATCTACTCCTCAATCATCTATCGCTTCAAAACCACAGGAGGAATCGCCACTAACACAGGACACAGAGGAAGCACCCTCGTTACAAGTAAAAAAGAAGGACGAAACAAAAAAAGTGGAGTCCACAAAAAAGACCACAACAAAGCAAACTGAAACAACCACCAATAAAAACACCAGCGAGACCCAAGCCGAAAAGCCCCGCGAGGCTAATAAAAAAGCATTATTCCCCGGTCAAAAGACCGACGGAGGCACAACTGGCGAGGGAGAAACAGGAAAGGCCGGTAATCAAGGAAGCGAGGAAGGCTCAGTGGATTCCCAGAATAGAATTGGATCTACCGGTGGTGGTGGAGATGCAGAGAGAGGCATTATAACTAATTTGAGCGGAAGAACCGCTGAAAAACTTATATCTCCAGCCTATCCCAACCAAAAAAGAGGAACAGTTGTAGTTGAAGTTACTGTTGATAGCCAAGGAAATGTAACTAAAGCAATCCCTGGGGTTAAGGGTTCAACTACACTTGATAGCGAACTCCTTAAAGCTGCGGAAACTGCAGCAATTAAAACAAAATTTAATGTTAAGAAAAATTCTCAGTCTGACCAGATTGGAACAATAACCTATGTGTTTAGGTTGCAGTAATCTAATTCACGGTAAAACTCATCACCACAGCAGTGTTTATAAACAACTTAGCCGCGTAGGCTTCTATCTAAAACATATTAATTAGATAAATACTCGCCAAAGATTAAATTCAAAAGATTTCGACAAAGCAAAACTGTAGCCTTCCAATAAATTGACAATAATGGAGCAAGGATACATCTTAAGTATTTTTTTGATGTTTTAAATATTATCTTAATCCAATTTTTATTACTTATGTAGTAAAATTGATACTTTTTCGGTAATATATTATGGCAGTAAGAATAATACTTCTGGTTTTATTAGCGATTAATTCTCATTTAGCCCACAGATCAGAAATTATTGAGGACCAATCTATTGGGTCAAATAATAACTATAAGCAGAATCTTCAAAATGCTCACAATCTAATTATATCAAATCCTGATTCTGCAGAGCATGTGCTCAATCAGTATAAAGATTATTATATAAACACAAACGATATTGAATTAAAAGCATCGTATTACAGCAACATCGCTCTAATAGAACTATTAAAATCAAAGGCAACTGTTGCCTTGCCAAATTACCTTGAAGCACTAAATTATTATGAGAAGATAAATGATTCTGTAAATATAAGCAACCAACTATCGGGGATAGGCGCATGTTACATGTTTACGGCTCAATACCTGCAGGCAAAAAGATATCTTACAAAAGCGCTTCATTATGCTGAAAGGATGAACGACTCCACAACAATTTCAAATACAAGTATAAATTTGTCATTTATTCATTTTGACAATAACGAGTATGGTGTTGCAGCGGAATACTTGAAGAAAGCTATTTCATTCGCAAAATCAGACTTTCAGCGTGGAAGGGCTACCAATAACCTTGGGGAAATATTCATCAAGAATAATCAACTCGATAGTGCAATTAATACTTTTCGACGGGCACTTTTTTACTCGAATAGAACAAACGATCAGTTGATGATTTCAATGATCTTCAGCAACATTGGTTACGTTAAGATGATGCAGAACGATACTGATAGTGCATCATTTTATTTCAATTTGGTATTAAAACGTAATCGAACAAATGTTGAAGATTATGTACTGGCAAATACCTATAGTCATTTTGCTAAAATAGAAATGAATAAAAAGAATTTTGAAAAAGCAAAGGATTATATCCACAAATCAACTCAGATTGCTCAGCAAAACCAAATGTCAAAAGTTATTGCCGAAAATAATTTTTGGTTATCGAGGTTTTACTCTAGTGTGAACGATTATAAAAAAGCATATGAGTATGTATTGCTTGGCACAGCAATAAAAGACAGTTTGTTTAATGAAACTAAATCGAAGCAAATAAGTGAACTAGAAGCTATTTACCAATCGGAAGCAAAGCAGGCAAAAATTAATCTTCTTGATGCCCAAAACACTGCCAACCAACTTCGATTAAGAAACAGTACACTTACTATTGCAACCTTATCAATTGTTGTTGTATTAGTTGCCCTATTTTCAATTTTGCTTATTAGGCAGAACCGGTTAAAAACTGCAATGGAGTCGCAAAAACTTGAGCATAAACTATTGCGAACCCAAATGAATCCACATTTTATTTTCAATTCATTAGTTGCCATTCAATCGTTTCTTAATAAGCAATCGCCAGATGTTGTAAGTGGTTATATAGGGAAGTTTAGCCGTTTAATGAGGCTGATACTTGAGAATTCTAGGTGTAATTTGATTTCGATTGAGACTGAAGTGGAAACCCTTGAATTATACCTTGAAATGCAGAAGATGCGATTCTCCGATAATTTTTCATATTCGATTATTCTCCCAGAGGATCCTGATTTTCTCGATAATATGATTCCGCCCATGCTTGCCCAACCTTTCGTTGAGAATGCCATAGAGCATGGTTTCTTACGATCGGAAAGAGGTGGTATTTTAGCAATTAGGCTTTACGAGAACAACAGTTGTATTTATTGTGAGATTGAGGATAACGGAGTAGGAATTGACAAATCCACAGAGAATAAGAAAGGCGACGAACATAAATCGTTAGCAATGAAGATTACTAAGGAGCGCTTGGCTTTACTCTCAAAAAGAGGTAAGCAAGAGGCATCGCTTATTACTGAGGATTTATCGTTAACGGGAAAAACAGGAACTTTAGTTAAGATAAAAATACCGTTACAGATTAAAAATTAGCAGGTATGCAAACATTGATTATTGAAGATGAAGATTCATCGTACGATGTGCTCGAAGGACTTATCCAAAAATGCGCTCCGCAACTGAATGTGCTCGGCAGAGCAAAATCAGTAGAACAAGCCATGGAATTAATACAAAAGTTTACCCCTGAACTTGTATTTATGGATATCGATTTACCCGATGGTACTGGTTTTGACATTATCCAAAAACTCAAGCCTATCGATTTTTCAATAATATTTGTTACGGCTTATAATCAGTACGCAGTTCAGGCATTTCGTTTTAGCGCGACAGATTTTCTACTTAAGCCACTTAACGAGGAAGAGTTCAAGGAAGCTCTTGAAAAGGTTGCAATTACCGAACGTCAAAAAAACTACAACCTAAGGCTAGATGTTCTGCTGGCGAATCTTCAAGCACAGATGTCGGATGGGAAAAAGATAATCCTTAAAACCTTAGAGGATATTTTCATTGTTTATGTTAAGGACATTGTTAGTGTGCAATCCGATGGTGCTTACTCACAGTTCCATCTGCTTTCGGGTAAGCGAATAACTGTTTCTACCAACCTAAAGAAGTATGAGGAAATGCTATTCGACCAAGGATTTTTCCGCTCGCACCAATGCCATTTGGTAAATCTAATGCATGTAGAGCGCTTTCATAAACTCGATGGTGGAATGTTGATTATGAAAAACGGCAGTTCTGTCCCTGTTTCGAGTAGGAGAAAAGATGCCCTTTTAGATGTCCTTAATGGTATTATGTAGTTTTTTTCGCATTCTTAAAATTAAATACAACACTTATAAGTTAGGCGCCAGCACTTATTAAAGGGCCAATATTGCTATAGCTCATCTAGTTAGTTTTGTTTTAGAATTCAGAACTATTAAACTAAAACAACTTAACTATGAAAAAGATTTTAGCAATTATTATTTGTCTATTTGGTATTCAAGCCTATACCTACTCTCAAACTGCTGAAAGCACCTCTCCAAAAGCGGAGATTGGGATATCGGCGGGCTCATGGTTTTCTGGCGATGTTGATGTATCAGGTACAAAGGTTGAGAAAGAGGGAGGAATGACACTCCGCGCCTTTGCAGACTATTATCTTGCTCCAAAAATTGCAATGGGTGTATTTGTTGGGTTAATTCCAACGTTCGAAATTGGAGGGGAAAAAGCAACAGGTGTTGAAATGGGCATATCTATTAAACCTAGAATTAAACTTGGAGATAAATTTGTAATTAAGCCAGCCCTTTACATCGCTCAGCGCAGACTCAATCCGGAGACTGAAGGCCTAGAATCGTTTAAAGGATTAGCTATTGATTTAGCGGCAGAACTTCAATACTATGTGAATGATAAGTTAATCATCTTTGCTGAACCAGGTTTCTACTCTCAGCCTGTTGGCGGAAATGGGGATTTAGACCTTACCTTGTCTCCAATTGGTTTTATTAATGTTGGGGTAGCTGTTCCGTTTAAATAGTTTGATATAGAGGTTTATTTAATAAAAGCGATCGGCATTGTCCGATCGCTTTTATTGTGTATGATTGTAGTACAAAGTCAGTTTTTGCAGGAATGTCATTCAATTTAGCTATGCCTATTACCTCAAAACGAAGAATTGATAGTACACGTTTCAGAGATATTTTACCAAGAAAGGAATCATTAGAAATTCCCTTCAAAATTAAGTTTCTTATCCTTTCGTCTCAAATTAAAATCGAACATATAGTTGTAGGATAGATTTGCGGTATACTGAGTATTATCCCTCGACATACTTTGGCTAGAAACGCGAGCAACACTGAAGTTCAAGTTATGTCGTTTCTGAAAGGTATAACCTGCCGAAAATCTAATATTAATGACATTGGCCAAGTTTAAAGAGTCGTTAAACGAACGGCTGTAGGTACCAATAATGGCCAACTTCAACTTTTCGAAAAATACTTTTTGCAACGATAAATTATAGCTAATTACCCCCATAAAACCATTGGGCAAATCGTTATGGTTATAGTTAACGGAGGTTGATGCATTGAACTTTTGAGGTATTAAACTGAATTGGTACGATAGCACCGAGTTGTAAATTTTACTACCCGAATACTTATCGGTTTTATCCTGCTGCTCCGATGCTTCCTGATAGGTAAACGAAACATTTAGGTTCTGCCTGTTTTCGCTTGTACTCCTCAATATATAGTTAACATTCCCCGATGTTGTTAAATTCAACTGCGAAAAACTCAAAGTATCGATATTCTGAAAAGGATTTGTGTTGGTTAAATCCTTATAAACATCCCTAATATGCACATACGACTTTAAATTGGAGTACGAAGCGCCTACGCTTAAACGCTTTGTAATTGTAGCCGAAACATTACTCGAAAAGATAAACCTATTGTTAGTATTTACCTTTTGCTTCGACAGATTGTCGTGCTGATAACCTGCATCCAAAGCAATATTCACAATCTTTTTGATTGATGTAGAGTAGTTTGCTGTAATATTCTCAAAGTCGTTTACGAAGTAATACGCACCCAACGTAGTATAGTTTGGGCTAACCCTTTCGTAAGTTCCTCCAACAGTACCAATTACTGATGTTTGCGAAATACCTGCTTTAAGCGCATGGTGAACCGATAAGTCGCCACTGCTCTCCAAAAAGTTATCCTTAAAACTCCTATCAACGCTATCGCTCCTGCTAATATCGGAATTAATTGCACTTATGGCGTACTCCACATTCAACTTAAAGTTATTTATCATCTTTATGTCCAAATACAAACTACCCGAAATATTATCCTTGGGAGTTAACGTACTATCCGAGTAAAAAGCGCGATTAACAACATCTTTTGCTTTGTAGATATTTAGGGCAACATCGGCCTTCTCGTGGCTATACTCC
>JAEXVC010000260.1 GCA_023406715.1 Bacteroidota bacterium
GTCACAGTCAGGGAATTCATAGGTTCAGGTATTAGTTAAGATTGGAAAATAGAGCTGTAAATTTATAGATTTTCAACAAAAATCAAAAGCAAGTTTTAGGTTTCAATAGAGGTTACCGAAAAAATTCAATCGCAAACGAAATACAGAACCGTAAAGGACAGGTGAAAACCTGTCCTTTTTATTCATGAACACCCATGTTTTTAAGAGTTTCCATTAATACTTCATGGTTATCAGTAATAATTAATAACTTATCATCCTCGCACAAGACTGTTGTGCCAGTAGGAATAAAAAATTTATTGTTGCGCTTAACCATTACTGCCAAGGTTTTTTCGGGCAATGGAAGATCCATTAAACGGTATCCATCGGACAACGATTGGGCGTTAAGAGTTATTTCTGTTGCAACAGATTTAATCTCATCGGAAAACTCCACATCGAAACTCTCCAGATCTTTTACTTTTTTCCTTCTATCGACTAACTTAAGCAATGCTGCCATACGTGGCAATGTAGTTCCTTGAATTAAAAGCGAAACCAGAGTGCAGAAGAATACTATGTTGAATATCAATCGTGCATGCGGAACTTCAGCATCAAGAGCTATAATTGCAAAAATAATTGGAACAGCTCCACGCAATCCTACCCATGAAACAAACACCTTATCCTTGACTGGCATTTTACGAAAAGGCAAAAGCGATATAAAAACACCCAATGGGCGTGTAATAAATATCATTACCAAACTGATTATTAAACCAGGAATTATTATTGGAACTAACTCGTGGGGATTTACCAATAACCCAAGCGTAAGGAACATTAACAACTGGCTAAGCCATGCTAGACCATCGAAAAAATTAAGCGATGAGCGTTTATGAATGAACCTTGAATTGCCTATAACTAAACCCGAAATGTAAACAGCCAAGTAGGCGTTTCCTTTTAAAAAATAAACTGAGGAAAAAATAAATAGACATATAGTTAATAGCAATATGGGATAAAGCGAGTTATTATCAATTTTAATATTATTTGCCACATAAACAGCCAATTTTCCAAGCAAAACACCAAGCAAAGCACCAATGGCCAATTGTAGAAGCAACATGCCTATTGCTACACCATAATTCGGAGTACTACCCATCTTTATTAACTCAATCAAGGTGATTGTCAAGACATAAGCCATGGGGTCGTTACTTCCGCTCTCTAGCTCTAACATTGGCCTAAGATTGTTCTTAAGGTATAATCCTTTGGAACGAAGTATTGAGAAAACGGAAGCCGAATCGGTGGACGACATTGTTGAAGCCAACAAAAGTGCGGTAATAAAACCAATTCCTGCAGAACTATAGGTCATTCCTAAAATCCACCAGATGAAAAGCCCAGTAAAAAGTGCTGTTAGCAATACACCTAGTGTTGCCAATAACACACCCTGATAAATAACCGGTTTTATTTCGGAGATTTTTGTATCTAATCCTCCTGAAAAAAGAATTATACTAAGGGCAATTGTTCCAACTACTTGTGTTGCATGAATATTCTCGAACTGAATTCCCAACCCATCACTACCGCTCAACATCCCAACAGTTAAAAAAAGGAGTAAAGCAGGTACTCCAAATTTATAACCAGCCTTACTTGCGATAAGACTCAAGAAAAAAAGTACCGAAATTGCCAGCAAAACTAGTTCTATTGTAATCTCCATCTCAAATATTAGTTTATCCGCAAGATAATAAAAATGAACCTTTCTTGGAGCGACTTATTTAAAACAAAAGAGGCTCAAACAATGTTGAGCCTCTCCTTTATTATCAAAAATAAATTATTTATTTTTTCTTGCTTTTCTCTTCTCCCACCACTGTTCAAGATCGTAAGCCAAAGGTGTAGCAACGAATACCGAAGAGTAAGTACCAACACCAATACCCATAATCAAGGCAAAGATAAATCCACGGATAACCTCTCCACCAAAGAAGAAGATTGGGATTAATACAATCAAAGTTGAGAACGATGTTGAGAACGTACGACTCAATGTATCGTTAATAGCATTGTTGATATTATCTCTTCTAGAGTGCTTTGGATGAAGTTTGGTATACTCACGAATACGGTCGAAGATAATTACTGTATCGTTAATTGAGTAACCAATGATAGTAAGCACTGCTGCAATGAACGACTGATCAACTTCAAGACTAAAA
Organism: Bacteroidota bacterium; assembly: GCA_023406715.1. Lineage (GTDB taxonomy): Bacteria > Bacteroidota > Bacteroidia > Bacteroidales > Tenuifilaceae > SB25. Next base: position 2,157 of record JAEXVC010000260.1, read on the forward strand.
GGAACCCTGAAGTATAGTATCGAGAATAATCCGACAGTGAATACTGAGTCGTGAGCTAACGAAGCAACTGCACCCGCACTGTAACTCCAGTAACGGAAACGAATTAAGATATAAAGGAAGATTGCAAATAGCGCAGCTATAACGGCAATAAATGCATCCCTCTTAATATCGTGAGCAATGGTTGGTCCTACCTTAATAGAACTTTGCTTATAGTTGTTTTGGAAATCGTTGAATGTTACATCGCTTGACATAAATGATTTTGACCCAACGTACATTAATGAATCAACCTCACCATCCACAGCAGGATCGGTGGAAGCAATCTTATACTTGGTTGTAACCTTAACCTGATTTGCAGAACCAATGGTTTTAACCTCTGGAGCCTCGCCACCAAAAACTGTTTTCATTTGGTCTGCGACTTCAACAGTGGTAACGGGTTTTTCAAAGCGAATAATATATGAACGGCCTCCAACAAAATCGATACCTGGGTTCAAGCCTCTAATTGATAAAGAAGCGATTGCTGTAACAATTACCACAACAGAGAAAATGTAACCATATTTTCTGATACCAATAAAGTCAATCTTTAATCCGCGGAAGGCATTTTCGGTAAACTTAGTGGAGAACGTTAAAGTCATGTTACGTTTCTCCATCCAAAGTATAATTAAACGAGTAATAAAAATACCTGTGAATAAAGTGGTAAGAATACCAATTACAAGAGTTGTAGCAAAACCACGAATTGGGCCAGAACCAAAGATGTATAGAATAACCCCAGTTAAAAGAGTTGTAACGTTACCGTCGATAATTGCAGATAATGCATTGCTGAAACCCTCCTTAATTGCAAGGCTTAAACCTTTACCAGATCTTATTTCCTCGCGTATACGTTCAAATATAAGCACGTTAGCATCAACTGCCATACCCATTGTAAGAACGATACCTGCAATACCGGGTAATGTTAGGGTTGCTCCGAACGATGCTAGAATACCCATCATAAAGAATAGGTTAATCATCAAAACAATATCGGCAACTAAACCTGCTCTACGGCTATAGTAGAACAACATATAAATAAGAACTACAATAAATGATGCGATGAATGAGTTCAAACCCGAGTTGATAGCCTCCTTACCAAGTGAAGGACCAACAAGTTCTTCCTTAATAATGTGTGCAGGTGCAGGGAGTTTACCTGACTTAAGAACGTTTGCTAAGTCCTTTGCCTCGTTAATAGTGAAATCGCCAGTAATTTGTGAACGACCGCCTTTAATCTCAGTCTGTACTCTAGGATAAGAGTAAACAGAATTATCGAGAACAATTGCAATACACTTTCCAATGTTTTCACCAGTTAATCGCGCCCAAACCCTAGCACCTTCGGCATCCATACCCATATCAACCTCGGCAGTTCCTTTCTGGTCGCCAAAAGCATCGCGAGCATCGGTTATAGCACCACCATCCAAAGGAGCTTTTCCTTCACGGCTAGTAAGTTTAATCGCGATAAGCTCATACATGCTCTCCGTCTGGTCCCATTTTGGAGATTTAACACCCCATAAGAATTTCACATCGCCAGGGAAAAGAGCACGGATTTGTTCCATAGCAAGAATTTCGTTTATTCTTGCGGTATCCTTATGATGAGCCATACCTACCATTGGACCGGCAGATGGCTGATTTTGCATATTTAAATTAGGACGAAGCAAAGAGAAAAGAGGGAATTTCTTAGCCATATCTGCACTTGCGATATCAGCAGAATCCTTAGTCTCACTTTGTTGAAGTTTATTTAATAAGTCTTCGTTTGTGCTATCTTTCTTTGCGGCCAACTCTGTTGTAGCTTTAGTTTCTACAGTAGGAGTAGTTGCCGCTTGAATTTCGGCTAATTTATTGTTAGCAGCAATAAAGTTTGGATAAACATCGGAAAATTCATAGGTTTCCCAGAACTCCAAACTAGCTGTTCCTTGTAGCAGTTTACGAACACGCTCAGGCTCTTTAACCCCAGGTAATTCAATTACAATTAAGCCGGAGTTCTCCATACGCTGTATGTTTGGCTGAGCTACACCAAACTTATCGATACGATTACGAAGAATGTTGAACGAGTTATCGATAGCGCTCTCGGCCTCTTCTTTTAAAACTTTTAGAACATCCTCATTGGAAGAGTCAAAGTTAACTCGACCACGAAGATCTTGAGTGCTAAAAATTGAAGCAAGTTTTGCATTTGGTGCAACCTGTTGGAATGCTTTACCAAACTTATCGATAAAGTGCTCGTTACCGGGCATCTTCATTGCAACATCCATAGCCTTAATAAAGGATGAATCCTTGCTATTGTTTGAAAGTGCACGCACAAGGTCGGTAACCGAAACCTCGAGCATAACGTTCATACCACCCTTAAGGTCCAAACCTAAGTTGATTTCGCGTTCCTTACACTCTTTGTAAGTGTATTTACGCACCCAAAGGAAATTATAAACAGTTTCTGTTGAAACTGAATCAAGGTAGTGACTTTCCTTCTTTTTATCTACATCACTGCCAACCAAAGCATACTCCCTAGCTTTCTTCTCTACCTTTTTAGTAACCAAAGTAAACGAAAGCTGAAAAACGCAAACTAGCGCTAATGCAATGGCAATAAACCGTATCGCACCTTTATTCTGCATTGTTTAAAATATTTAATAATTTGAAAATTTGCTTGTTTCAGAAAATATCGGGCAAATATATTACTTTTTTTGAGAAATAATTAAGTTTATTACAAGCACCCGTTTTTTGATTGAAGATTATGAGTCCGACAAATATAAACCGCTGTGTTTTATTAATTTCGATTTTGCCCCAGAATGAAAATTTTTTTCGACTTAAAATTAATGGACGATACATTCTGAACCAAAAAATCGCACCCCAAAAGACCGGCAACATTCAAACCAGTTATTTTTTTGTAGAGTTCGCATAACGATGAAAGGTCGGCTAAGGCTATCGGGAAATCCTCAAACTTAACACCCGCAACTATCAAACTGGGAATTGATGCCAACTCAATATTCACATTATCGGACATAAATCCAACGGCCACAGTATCGGAGATACCTTCTATCCTTTCGCCGGAATCATAGATTTTGTCGAAAACCGAGCGCGATGCACCAGAGTCAACAATTAACTTCACAGGCTCGCCATTAATGGTTGCATCAACCAGTATATGGTAACTCTCTGGCTCTAACTCAACCAACTTAAAAGGGATAGACTTTGGCATTAATTCTATGTTTACATAAAAATCTTAAACAAATTTTGATGAGATAGAAAAGATATCATCAGAATTTGTAAATTACTGAGCCAAAAGTATGCTAATAAAACAATATGAGCAAACTCCTGCCCTTTTGGATTAAGGTAATTCGACTAACAATACCTATTTATATTGTTGGATATCTTATGTTTGGAGTTCTGCTATTTACCTACATCAATAATACAGTAAAGTCAGACGCCTCGAAAGAATTGGATTTAGTTGCGCTTGACAAAAAAAATTCACTCAATACTTTTCTGCAAAACGCTGAGCATGATGTTACTATTCTAGCAAACAGTATTAATGTTTCAATAAAAGAAAGTTCCTTTGATACCATTAACAATCTGCTTCTAGCAAAAACTCTTCAAAAAAATAGTTTTTATGGAGATGTATTCATTTGCAAAGGGGATATTCTTGTTCTAATCAAGCTCGATGGTGTGAGTTTATCGTACACCTACTCCAAGCAAAGTATCAAAAGTGAAATAGTGAATGGCAAGCCGTCTCTAACTATATTGTTCAATGACGAGAAACGGTCATCAGTAAAATCAATAGTAGTCAAAAGTCCATTCCGAAACAAAGACTATGGTTATATTGGGGTAGATATTCCGTACCAAAATATTACCAGAGCAATTACAACTAAATCCGATAGCATAAAACATATATCGACAAAAATTATTGGTGCTAGCGACGCGAAAATATCAAATAACGATAAGAGCAAAATTGTAACCCACAGCCCGCTTGAAATTGATGGAATACACTTACACATTATTTTGGAGCAAGACTTGTCAGAATCTAGTTTCTACATAAAAAACATCGGTTATAGAATCATTCTTATTGGACTTACCATCCTAATAATCTCATTGATAGCGTATGTTGTTCTTATAAAAAAAGCAACTAATCCTTTGGATTTGCTTAAAAATGAAATAGAAAGCGCCGAGCTAAATACCACCAACACCAACAAAACATACAATGGCAACGATATTGTTGGTTGGCTCAACAACACCTACAACAAGTTGATTATGCAAGTTAAACACACCGCCATTCAGCTTGATGAGCGCAACGAGCGGCTGAAACATTTCTACCTTGCTACCACCGATGGAATATACATCCATCATCAAGGTACGCCTTTAATTTTTAATCCAGCACTAAGAAATCTTACAGGCTACAATGAACAAGAACTTCAGAAACTTCGCCCGAATGATTTCCTGATAATTGACGAAGAAGTTTTACAGGCTGCGAAGGAGCAGAGATTCTCGCTTTTTGAGGCAGAACTTAGAACTAAACAGGGTGAAAAACTTCAGGTTGAAGTACAAATGAACGAGATAGTATTCAGAGGACAAAAAGCTGAATCATTAGTGATTAGAGATATTACACACCGTAAATCCATTGAGCAGGAACTTCAGCAGGAGCGTAAACGGCAAGTTAAATCGGTTATTGATGGTCAGGAAAAAGAGCGCCAACGATTATCGCGGGAACTACACGATGGTTTGGGGCAAAACCTTGTGGCTATTAAACTAAAACTTGAGAGTATTTCGGCAGAGCAAGCAGGTGCACTTGATGGAACTCTAAATCAGGTAAAGCATATGTTTAGCCATACAATAGATGAAATCAGAAGAATTTCCAACAACTTGATGCCTGCAGCGCTTAAAGAGTTCAGCTTAGCTGTAGTGCTAAGGAATCTTTGCACCGAGATTGAGTCGAACTCAGGAATAAGCATTGGGCTAACCATTGGAGTGCTGCCGGAATCGCTCGACCAAGTTCTGAAAACATATGTTTACCGGATTGTACAGGAAGCGCTGACTAACACAGTAAAACACTCAGGGGCCAATAAGGTTTTGGTTTCGGTATTCTCTGATTTCAGCAATCTTCATCTACAAATTGAGGATAATGGTGTTGGCTTTAATTCATCAAAACTATCGAATAGTGGAAACGGTTTGTACAATATGAAAGAACGCTCAATGTTACTGGGCGGAAAAATCAATATAATATCATCGAAGGGAAAAGGCGTTAAAATAGTTGCAGAATTCCCTTTAAACCAATCAAAGGCTCAACAATATGATTAAAATTAAAGTTGGCTTGGTGGAAGATCATCAACTCGTAAGAGATGGAATTCGTTCCTTAATAGAAGGTGCAGACAATATTGAGGTTGTTGTAGAGGCCTGTAGCGCAAGAGGTATGCTAGACCTGCTAAAAACTTACGATCCCGATATTTTACTTGTCGATATCTCGTTACCAGAGATTTCTGGAATTGATTTGGCTCGAATTATTACTTCGGAATACCCAAAAGTTAGGGTGATAATGCTATCGATGCATACTGGACAGGAATTCATCTTTAATTCACTAAAAAATGGTGCAAAGGGCTACCTGCATAAAAGTATCTCGCGCGACGAACTAATTGAAGCCATAAAAGAGGTTTACAATGGTAACGAGTACTTTAGCAAAGAGGTATCGGGTATCATTCTAAAAAATTACTTAAGGCAAATCAAAGACACAGAGAGTGCCGACAATAACTCTGAGCAGAAACTCACTCCACGCGAATCGGAAATACTGCAAATGGTTGCGCAGGGTTATTCCAACCAGCTAATTGCCGACAAACTGTATATTAGCGTTAGAACTGTGGAATCGCACAAGAATCACATTATGCAAAAACTTGAACTTACCACTACCGTGGATTTAGTAAAATATGCGCTCAAGAATAAACTGATTGATTTATAGCAGAAATTGCTCCTGTTAGAATTTTAGTGAAAAAACTCAGAATATTAGAAATTGAACTTTATCAGAAATATCAAAAAACCTTCTGTCGACAATATAAAATGCCAAATAGCATAAATAAGAATTCAAAAAGAAATAGAAAACCATTGGAATCTTTATTGGATCTCCCAACGAATTTGTAAAACAAAGCCTTAGCTCATGACTAAGGCTTTATTTTTTAAAGATTATGTTACTTAACAAAAAAACTATTATCAATTAAAAATGCATCGGGAATATCCTTATCACCTAACTCAATCTTACTAATGGGCTTATTGAACTTTTGCTTAAAACTCCACTTATCTGAGTTTTTCCAAACTATTGCAGAGTTGTACACCACTTCTGAAGTGTTATCGTTAAAGGTAATCAGCAACTTAACTGGAACTGGATACTTTCCTTTTTTAGTAACATTTAAACTCAACTCGTTATTCTTTACAGTTACGTTCTCCAATGCCAAATCGGCATAGCCGCTCTCGTAGAACCAAGGATTCCAGTACCACGCCCAATCCTGCCCAGTAACAGAGTTCAGCGTTAAAGCCAAATCGGTTGGGGTTGGATGCTTGCTCTCCCATCGGTAAATAAATTCCTGAAATACCTTACGAAACATATCCTTGCCTAGCATATCGTGCAGAAAGTAGAATCCTATTGCTGCACGCCCATAGTTTTGCATAAAGTAAGTTGCACCAGTTAGATGTGTTGTTGGAACTGACAGAGGAATATCGTTCACGGAGCCCATTGTTCGCTGGCTATATGCATTGATGTAGTAATGAGGATTATCGTTACCGTACTCCTTCTCAATTTCTTTAGGAATAAAAGTGATTAACCCCTCATCAATCCATCCGTAAAGTATCTCGTTTGTGCCAACCATAAAGGGAAAGTAACTGTGGCTAACCTCGTGCGAGGTTACGAAAACCTCAAAATTCTTTTGGTCCGAAGGGCCATCGTTACACATCATTGGGAATTCCATTCCGCCATCGCCTTCCCAAATAGTATTGTGAGGGTAAGGGTATGGAACCCCAAGTAAATCGGTAGATAAACGTTCAATTGTCCTACGGGCAATTGCAGCAACACCTTCACCTGCCTTAGAGTCGATTTTATAGATATGACCAGCCATGGCTCTGCGTTTTGTTTTAGAATCGACCTCAACGCTTGTGGCATCCCAAATATAGTGGTCGCTCACGCCAAACACAAAATCCGAAACATTATTGGCTTTGAAATACCACGTATTCTCAGTACTATTTTTAAGCACTTTTTTTGAGTGATAATCCTCTGGGGTGATAATTCTTACCACATCATCGGATTTTTTTGCCAAATCAATTCGGTTATTTATTTCATCGGTAAAAAGTGCGTGAGTGTTCTGCAACTCGCCTGTAGCCCAAGCAACATAATCCCTAGGAAGAGTTATCTGCACATCAAAATTACCATACTCGTTATAGAACTCGTAAAGGCCAGTGTAAGGTTCAGCGCTCCAGCCCATAATATCGTCGTAAACGGCAATTTGAGGATACCAGTATGCCACAAAGTACGATGTGGAATCGTAACGTCCCATTCTAAGGTTTGTATTATTCGGAAGACTAACCCTCCAGTTAACCTCCATTTTAAGGCTCGATTTTGGACTTAATTTGGAAGGGATTGGAACAATCAGATTGGTTTCCCTATAACGCAATTTGCTTGCAGGAATCTCAACCCCATTAATGCTTACCTTTTGCACGTCAACTCCAGCAACGCCAATATCGGTTGGCTCAACAGGGGTTTGTCGCATAACCTCAGGCTTATAGAGATTTTGGTACAACCTTACCACCAAGGCCTTTAATGTATCGGGACTATTATTGTCGAGAGTTACAATTTCAGAACCTGTAAGCACGCCTGTTCGAGGGTCAAAACTCGCTTTTATCTCGTAGTTGGTTCGGTTCTGAAAATAATTTGGTCCAGGTATCCCATCCAAAGTTCTAGTACCTCGGTCGATGGCTCGTTGTAGGTTTGTAGGTATAAACAATTTCGATTGCTGTGCGCTTGCAAACTGAAAACTAAACAAGCAAGCAATTCCGAATATTAACTGTTTTGTACTCATATTTTTTTAATTAAATTTTAATAGATATGTAAATTCTAAGAATGACTCTCATTAGAACTTACAAAACTTGAAAGGTTTAAGAAATGGATGAGCCAAAACGCTGGATTAAAGTTAATTTCTGCAAAAAAGACAATTCTTTAGATGATTTTTCTGTGACGGAACCAAACATATATTAAGCCTGAAATTACAAGCATAAATCCGAGTATGATAAAATAGCCGTTTTGCCACTTTAACTCAGGCATAAAACTAAAATTCATACCATAAACTCCTGCAATAAATGTTAGGGGTAAAAAGAAAGCTGAAAAAACTGTAAGCAACTTCATGACATCGTTGCTGCGCTTTGCGGTAATTGACAGGTAAGTGTTAAGGATTGAGTTGACATCCTCAACAACCTCGTCGTAATGCAGCGTGTAGTTCAAGGCAGTTTCCTTTAAATCCTGTAACGATGAGGCTGAATCGGGACTTACGATTAACTGGCTAAAGACATTTTGGGTTAACTGCAGAATTTTTTTCGATATCCTTGCTTTTGATTTCTGGAAATATACCGCCTCAACGGAAATAGATTTACCATTCTGAAGGAATATCAACTTTTCAAATTCATCAATCCTTTCACTTTGGGTTTGCAGAGGTTTTTCGAAGGTTAAAAGCATCTCGTTGAAAATATCGAGCACCAATTCCTCTGTACTACTGAAAATTTCAGGGCGATTAGCAAGAAAATCAAACTTTGCTCTGTGTACAGTTATGAGTAAACCGTTATTATAAAAAAAAGCAATTTTATTGGATAACTCGCCTACAGTTGTAACGTTGGCTGTGTGATGCGCTGAATATGCCCTAAGAATGACAAATGTATAGTCGTTTATTTTTTCTATTTTGGGTAAGTGCCCGTGCTCAAGGCTATCCTCCAGCAAGTTAAAATCGATATTGAAAGGTTGGGTTATCTCTTTAAGTTCTTCCTGTGTCGGTTTCTCAAGGTCAACCCACTCAAAACTGCTATATTTTCTTATGATTTTGCTCATTTTGTGCTATTCTCTAAAAAGAATAGCACAAAATTAAGCTAAAACTTAGATTTTCAAACCAATAAAGACAATTGTCTTCTAATGAATTATTAACTTATTAACGAAAATTTTACCTTTTGCAATCAATTTCACAAAGTATAATCCTTTGGGATACTGTGAAATATCTATAGGATTTTGATTGTTGACAACCGAACTGTAGATATTCTTTCCGTTAATATCGATAATTGAAACGTCAACAAAGTTGACATCTTCTGGAAACTTAATCGAAATAAAGTTTTTTGCAGGATTTGGATAAATAGTGGCAGTATTAGCGCTAACTTCAGGGACCGAATTAGATGTTTGTGTTGTAAAATTCCATTCAGAACTACTGCTTATTCCAGCAAAGTAATTATTTGAGTTATCGGCAATAACATTATTGCCAATATTTACATAATAAACCAAACCTGCACTAAAATTTAATGAGGGATTAACGGTCACAGTATTGCCCTGAAACAGTATTCGAGCATCGGAATAAGGGATTGTTTCAAAAACTGTTGCATTCGAGTTATAGATAGTGATACTACCAGCGGTACCTCTTTTAACATCCTCACTAAAAGTCAAAATCAGATTATCGGTGGTTACAACAGAAGTTGAATTATCGGCAGGGTTTAAACTTTGAATTGTAGGTGAAATTACATCCTTTACACTAAAGTTCCAATTTGTATTACCCGAAATTCCAGCATAAAAATTTCCTGATAGATTCTGAAAAACAGTACCATCAATATTCACATAGTAGGATGAACCACTTGCAAACGGCGCAGAAGGATTAACAGTTACAGTATTATTTAAAATTGTGATTCTGGAGTCATTGTAAGGTATAGTTTCAAAAACTGTTGTATTGGAATTATAAATCTTGATATTACCTGAAGTTCCTTGCTTTATGTTTTCGCTAAAAGTTAAGATTAAGTTATCGGTTGGCATTGCTGTATTTGCATTATTGGATGGGCTAAAGGATTGAACTATTGGAAAAGTTGAAACTCCCGTTGAACCCTCAATTAAAATATTATCCACCATCCATCGGGCTGCTGCTCCAGAGGTTGTTCCTGTTGCTTTATACTTAAAGGCAATATAAACCGCAGAACCCGAAATACCCGATAAATTTACATTTCCTGAGGAGGTAAAATCAATTGTAGTTGCTGGGGTAAAATTTAAGTTAGTCCAAGTTCCCTGTGTTGATGGATTGCTAGTCCCATCGTAATTAGTTGAATATACTAGCTCTAGAG
>JAEXVC010000039.1 GCA_023406715.1 Bacteroidota bacterium
GCCATCAACAGATTCGTTGAAAGTTATTGTAACAGTAAAAGAAGTTGCATTGGTTGGGTTTGAAACTCCACTTGTTATTCCAACAGTTGGCTGAGCCCAAAGGGATGAATACTTGATTACTGTAAGTAATAGAAGTACTATAACACTATTTGCTTTCATAACAATTGCTGCTTAATTTTTGAGCATAAAGTAATCCTTATCAGTTTTAATCAACTGAATTGTTTTGCCAAAGGTTGAAGCTGTTGTTCCAACCAGAATTAGTCCATCATCGTTAGTTTTTAGAACTTTGCCCACATTGCCTTGGAAAGTTCTGAACACATCGTTTCCATAGTAAGCCTCCCCACTATTATCAACCTTAATAAAATTAATATATGTAGTACCCTCAAGGGTGTTTTCGCCAGCAATAATAATTGTTCCATCGTTTTTCATGGCAACCGACTTGGCAACAATACTATTAATATCATTGGTTCGCCATACTTGACTTAAACCTGTATTAAGATTTTCCAAAGCCGAACTGTTTACTCCGTTATTAAGCAGGATTAATAACTGACTGCCATAAAAGCATGCATCACCTGCAGTTTCGCTACTATTACCCGCTACCGCTGATGAGTTTATTCCAAAATGAGTTTTAGGCGTTAAAAATATTGATGCTTTCCCTGTTGTTCCATCAGTTCCAACAAGTATGAGCTCATCATTATTAGAAAATACTCTTTGAAATGAACTATTCAAACTAATCTGAAAGTGCTTATCCCAAATTTTATTTCCAGAAGTATCTAACTTGGATACATAATAGTCTGTTTTGTTAGCCAACAAAGTATCAGAACTACCCGCAAGGTAAACACTTGCACCTTCTACAACAATATCGTTTACAGCAATATCGCAATCCTGCTTACCTACAAACTTTGTCCACCGAACATCGCCATACTGATTTATTTTCATTAAAAAGGAATGAACTAAGCCACCCGCTTCAACCGATGTTCCACTTATAATAAAACCATCCGAGACTTCCTTTACTGTTTTACCTTCGTCCTTTAAGGCTCCATCGCCATAGGTGTTGCTCCAAATCAAGTTACCATCGCCATCTATTTTACAAGCGTAAATCTGATAATCATTACTATTAACCAAATCCGAACCAACTATCAAATATCCACCTCCTAAAAGTTCAATAACATCGTTACCTTTACTTTCGTTACCACTTCCAAAAAACTTCACAAAATTCTTTGATTGAAAATCCGATATTGGTTTCTCGCACGAAAACAGAATACTCGTAAAAAGGATTATAAAATATATTTTCTTCATACTACTTAATTTTCTTGGGTTTATACACTGGTCGGATGTACGAAACTGAAATATGCGATTGATTCAAAAGCAAATCGTCCTGTACAAAATAATACTTATTAAATAGCGTTGGATTTGAGTAACGTTTCTGGTCATCGGCCTGAATCATAGTGCTAAACTTAACACCTCCGGACACATTTAGCCATCCATCCCAAAGTTTGAAGGAAACCCCAATAGCGAGCAAAGGTCTAATGTCAATTTTATTCTCACTTCCGAGCAAGTCCTCTGTGCCAGTAAAAGGTTCCTGTCTGCCAATAATATTATCCTGCCTTGTTAAACTCACACTCGACTTAACAAGATAAACGGGCTCAACACCTACTTTTGCAAATAGATTAATTCCTTTAAAAACATAGTTATACCTTGCCGCAATGGGTAACCCCACATGCCAACTTGAGAAAGAACCCGAAACACTTGAGTAATCAGTAGGATTATTGGAATAATCAAAGTTGGATATGGTTAAAGAAACCCCAATACTGTAATCGAACGATTTGTACAAGGAATTAAGGTAATTGAACTCTAGGTTATACCCAATTTTTGGTTTATAAGTCGGAGTTATAGTTTTAATGTCACTTACGCCGTATTGCTCAATAATTGTTGGCATACAGAAGGTAACTCCGCCCTTAAGTTCCAACTTAAATATTGGTTTAGTTCGATATGTTCCATAAAGATTAACAAACTCTTTGGGGTCGTTTGTAGCCAATGAGTAACTAGGAAAATCGTTCAAGAACTTCAGCATAACCTCATCGGCTTGCTGATAGCGCTCGTTAAAAAGATATGTTTGAATGAGTAGTTTGTAAGCTCGAGCCTTTTCCTCCTTTGTAAAACCATCCTTCATACAAGTTTCAAGCATTTTTGGAATCTCGTCGAGTTTGCCCTCGTCGAATTTTCTTTCTGCCTCTTTTAACGTTTCTGCACAAATCGATGTGTTCTGAGCATTAATCAGATTAACTGAGAATACAAAAAGAAGTATGGGTAAATATTTTTTCATGTGTTTAAAATCTACTAAATTTCAGAATATCAGTGAAATTAATCTTTCTCTTTAGAATTGTTCACTATTGCACAAATAGAATCTTAATATTATAACCATTATCTTTAGTGTGAATTATGACATGAACATTTCATCTAAAAACTATTTGCATTTATAAGGTTTATATTCGATATCCTCTCCAACATAATTTTTCCACTCATCCTGGGTTAAGTTACGTTTTAGAAAATCGCAATATCCTTGTAAGAAATTCTCAATATTTAATGGGTATTTCCTAATCAAACCTTGCTTATCGCCAGTGTAAACAAACTTACTATCGTTAGAAAAAATAACAGTAGTAGCCCAATTATCGTGGTCGCTAAGCACTATAGGAAGAGTATTTAGGTCGGACATATTCCATAACCGAACAGAGCCATCAAAGCTCGACGATGCCATATAGTTTCCGTCAGGTGAAAAAGTTATGGATGATATCTTTGCTGTATGTCCACGTAACACCCTCAATTGTTGTCCTGCTTTTACATCCCATAAATAAATAGTTCCCTCATTACTGCCCAAACCTGCTGCTAAAATTTTTCTTTTGGAATTGTAAGCTATATCGCCCCAGTTTGCCTGAGCAATATTAGCCAATGTTTTGAAGGTTGGTTTTTCAGCCATTACTTCGTCCAAAAAAACTATACTACCATCCAAGTTTGCAACAAATAGAAGATTGTCCTGTTTGCTGTACTTTACAGCGTTAATCTTAGAACTTGAACGGAACAACTCTCGCCCTTTCAACCTATAGTTTGATGTAATATTTATGGATTGACTGTAAACCACCAATAAACTATCGTTTGGCAGAATATAGAACTCCTTAATTTCATTGGGCTGTATTGTGTACAAATCTGACGATTTTGTAGTTAAATCGTAGGTAAAAAATCTATTATCGGTAACACCATAAAGCAAATTATCGTTCACTAATATTTTCTTAACAATTGATAAACCAGAGTTCATTACATTGGGTGATTTTGAATCGATATCCCAACTTATTAATTGGCCATCGCTACCGGCAGAGTAGAGCAAATTGTCGACCTGTAAAATTGTACGTACAAAACTTGTATGTCCCTTATAAACATTAAATAAGTCGCCCTTAAAAAGTTTTATTGATGAGTACATTGCCTTGTAAACATCGGGGTCGTAGGAAACACCATCAAAATCCTTATTAAAGCTGAATGCTTGATATGCCAACAACCCTTTCAATAGAGTATCGGCAGTTAACTGTTCACTTTTAACAGCCATGGACTGTGCGATGGAAAGCATACGTCTGCGTTCAGCCTCTCTACTAGCCTGTTCGGCTCGCTTCTGCTCCTCAAGTGCCTTTTGGGCATTCTGCTCAGCCCTTTTCTGCTGCTCCTGAGCCTCATTCGATTTTTGTAATGCAATTGCCCTTTGCTTATCGGCCTCCTGTAAGTTCCTGTTTGCAATTATGGTTTGTTGAACAGCAAGTTTTCGTTGTATTTCAGCACTATCTTTTTGGATTGTAGCCAACCGTTCATTCTCTAACGCTCTCTCTCTCTCTGTTTGCGCCTCCTCTGCATTCTTTGTTGCAATCTCTTTTTGGGCAACAGCCTCGTCCTGTGCTTTCAAAGCATCCTGACGTTGAACTAAAGCTAAGATTCCAAGACCAATCGAAATAATTGCCGCGGTACCTAATACTACCGCTACTATTCTTGAACGACGGATAGCCCTTTTTTGCAAACGTATTTTATTCTCCTCCTCGGCAATATACTCCTCCTCGCTTGTTTTGAGGTAAACCATAGTACGCTCAAATGCGGGGTTATACCGAACAGCCCAGGCCAAGTTTGGCTTTTGCTTTTCGCGCCAATTCAGTGCAAGTTGCAAATCGGGAGGTCCCCATAACGATGTTTCGCCTCTATCGTAAAGTTCGGCCGATTCAGCCAAGCGTAAGTACATTTTAACAGCAGCAGCCTCATCCTCAACCCAAGTTTTAAGCTTATCCCAAACACGCATTAAACTCTCGTGGGATATATCTATATAAGAGTTCTCATTTAACTCTACATTTGAACCAGGAGTTAAAAAAGTTCTTCCTTTCTTCCGGAAAATATCAACAATTCTTATTACTTCAGAGGGTGTGCTTTCCGAAATAATAGCTAACTCACTAACAGCCGTTGGCCGACGTATTCCTCTATTATCAGCACCCTTCTCGGTAAGTGATTTAAAAATAACCTCACAAACCTTTTTTTGCTCAAACGATATCTCGTCGTAAGCCTCGTTAGCGTGAACCGAGAGCGCTTTCTCCATTCTGCCAACTGCCTCGTATTCATTAATTCCTATTGGATGCTCGTGATTTGTATTATTAATCCAGTACTCCCAGGTTCTCATTAATGCATGCTGAAGAATTGGTAATTCATCAGGATTATTGCCCATTTCGTTAAGAAGCAACTGAACCAACTGGTCGGTAATTTTAGCCCCGCCAACAGCAACCGGACCTGTTATTGCCTTACGAAAATCGTCGCGGGTCATCCTTGGAATCAAGTAGTGACTATCGTTAATTGCCTTGGTTAATCCTTGATATGGAGAGCAATCGCCAATAAAATCGGAACGCATTGTGATTACAACATATATTGGCAATTCCGATTGCTTAACTGCACTTAAAAGAAGGTTTACGAAATGCTCCGATTGATTAATTGAAGTGGAGTCCTTGCTTGAGTATTGATATCGAAATAACTCCTCGAACTGGTCTACAAGAATTAGTATATTCTCATCGTTATTTATTCCATACTGATTAATTACATTCTGAATACCTGCCGATGAACGCCTAAGTAATGCTTGGTCGATAAAAGCATCTGTTTTCTGATTTGCAACATCAGCATTGCTTCCCATCACCTGTGATATGGACTCTGCAAGATTCCCGATAGGATTAAGTCCTGGACGAGTAATTACAATCTTCCACTTGGATTTTCCGTTATGTAAAAAACCTCCATAAAGGGTAGGAAGTAATCCACAATAAATAAGGGACGATTTACCTGTACCCGATGCACCAAGTACTGCCACAAATTTATTCTGCGATAGGTTGGTAAGCACCTCCTCGCTCTGACCCTCGCGGCCAAAGAACAAATGGGCTTCGCTAGTATGGAAAGGCCTTAATCCTGGAAATGGATTTAACAGATTGTTTGTTACAACACCTTTTTTGGTTAATGTAACCATATGGCTTAGTTATTTTATTATTCTACAGTATGTTTAACTTTATTTCATCAGCCTCAACAACACGAACCTCGTTGAAATAATTTTCAAAAAAACTAGTATCTAAATCCTTGGAGCTCTTGACTAACACTAACTTCTTGTTTGGCTTGGAAGTCTCAAGTCCAGGAGATTTAAGAATATCGTGAACCTTAACATTTATCCACTGCTGATTTTCCAAAGTATAATTCACAACAACAACCTGGGCATTGGCCAAATATCGCAAATGTTCGTTGTACGTAATGCCGTGGAAGTTAATTCCGAATTTTAACCCTGCGGAATTAGCTTCTTTATCAATAATGTTTGAAATTGAATCGTTTTGTTTATCAGCAATAACATACAAATCTGGCAAAGTTTCCCTCTCCTGTACTACAGAGCTCTCACCCGATAATAATTTACGGTATATCTTCTTTAAATCCTCAAGGTTAACTTTCAAAACCAAGGTATTACTCGACAAATCAAAATCGCGCTGAATTCTTTCCAAGAATATTTGATTCTTTTCGTCAATAACATCGTATTCGGACGGAATCCATATTATCCTATTTATCTTTCTATTACTACCATTGTTAAGATATTTTGCAGACAAATTACACTGATGCTCAACCAATGAAATTTCCTTATTCATAAAATACTCTGAATATACCGATGGTATAGGATGAATAATCAGTGTAGATTTATTTAAAGCATCGTTAATCTCCAGAACTGACTCATCGAAATTATTAGTAATTGGATTTTCGGGTACAATGCTATAGTCCAAATCCAGTAAATCTCTCTTTATATTATCCCTATCCTGATTCTGTGACTCGTGGGTTTGAGCAAGGTATATTGCACCTAGCTTTGGCTTACCGCTCTGTTGCTCCATAATTTCGGAAACAATATCAATTAATCGTTCCCAGTATAGATGCTGAGTAGAATTATCGGTTTTTACAAAATATCGCGTTTCGCCTGTTTCAACAACCTTATCCCAAAAGTTATAGGAATGAGCCCTAAACAATGCAGATGAAATCCCAGATTTTGTAGGCTCAAGGCTAACCACATAACTCTTGGCATTTTGAGACAATGTATGATTCGCAGAATCTAAAAATGATGTATTGTTTAAATCGGCCGATGCCACAATAATTAAATTAACACCCGACTGATTCTCGGAATTGTTATTTGCACTCAATTGTACCGATATCTTAAATCGCTTAAAACAGTATGCCAAATCGTCCCTGAGCAATGCAGCAAAAGCCTCCGTGCTTTTCGAAGTAGCATTATAAACCAGGTTAATATTTACTGTGTTTGCCATATTTGTTATACCCTAATTCCAATTACCAGAATATCGTCGAGCTGACTCTCGTACTTCATCCAATCAAACAACACCTCTTCCATTTTATTCTTTTGCTCATTAACAGGCAGTTGATGCACATCCATAAGTAATTTCCGGAAATTACTCATTAGGAATTTTCGACTATCGTCGCCACCGAACTGATCGGTATAGCCATCGGAGAATACATAAATCATATCGCCTTTCTGAACATCCATCTCCTGATGTGTATAGCCAGCAGCAGCCCTACGGGAGAATGCACCTATAGGACACTTATCGCCTTTAAGTTGGATTAACTCGCCATTCCGTATAATTAAGGCAGGATTATAAGCTCCTGCAAACTCCAGTTTCATCGTTGTATAGTCGACGCAACATAGTGCTATATCCATACCATCCTTAACAGCATTATCTTCATCTCGTTCCTTGAAGGTAGTTGTAACACCACTATTCAACGCTTCAAGAATATCGACTGGCCTATCCAGTTTCAAATCTTTTAGCGCATAATCGAGCCAGTTATGACCAACCATGGATACCAACGCTCCTGGCACACCATGTCCAGTACAATCTATTGCCGAAAAGAATCTTTTATTACCCTGCTTATAGAACCAGTATATATCGCCACTTACAATATCCTTAGGGTGGAAAAGTATAAACGATTCAGGAAAAAGTTCTTTAACAAAATCATCAGTAGGTAAAATAGCGTACTGCAAGCGTTTTGCGTATAGTATGCTATCCATAATATGCTTCTGCTGTTCCGCCAGCTTGTCGCGTTGACTCTCCAGTTCATCTTTTTGAGCCTCTATCTCCTCTTTCTGGGCAACAACCTCGGCGGTTCGCTCCTTAACTTTCTTATCCAAATCGGTATAAAGCTCCTCTAGTTGCCCAATCATCACATTGAATTTCTTTGAAAGAGTAGTTATCTCATTGTTTCCAACAACCTCAGCCCTTTCGCTTAAATTACCATCGGCAATTAGGTTTACCTTCGAAACAAGCTTCTTGATTGGGTCTGTGACCATTCTTGTTTTCTGGAAAATAAGAAAACTAATAGTGAACAGCACCAGAATAAATATTGCAATGAAACTGATTAGCCTATAGTACTCGTCGTAAATTTCCTGGGTTCTATCCGATACAATTCTAATCACAGAGCCCTTGTAAAGTTCAGAATTCTTAGACTCCATAAATATGTACTGA
>JAEXVC010000043.1 GCA_023406715.1 Bacteroidota bacterium
GAGTTGGACAGACCGATGGATCGGCTTGTTTGCGGCGATGTTGGCTTTGGCAAAACCGAGGTTGCTGTTAGAGCGGCATTCAAAGCAGTTGCAGATAGTAAACAGGTTGCAGTTCTGGTTCCCACCACAATTCTTGCTTTACAGCATTATCGGACTTTCAGCAATAGGCTAAAAGGTCTCCCCTGCAGCATTGAGTTTGTAAGCAGAATGAAAACCGCAGCTCAGCAACGCGAAATACACAAAAAAATTACCGAAGGTAAAATTGATATTCTCATTGGAACACACTCATTACTTAAGGACTCCATAAAATTTAAGGATTTGGGGTTGCTAATTGTTGATGAGGAGCAAAAGTTTGGTGTTGCTGCAAAGGAAAAGTTAAAACAACTAAAACTCAACGTTGATACACTAACATTAACAGCCACTCCTATTCCAAGAACATTACAGTTTTCTTTAATGGGTGCTCGCGATTTGTCTATTATTAACACCCCTCCGCCCAACAGGCATCCAATATTAACTGAACTTCACACATTTAATACAGATATAATTAAGGAAGCCATTGAATATGAGGTTTCACGTGGCGGACAGGTTTTTTTCGTGCATAATAGGGTGCAGAACATTGCTGAGGTGCAAATAATGATTCACAAAATTTGCCCTAAAGTAAAAACGGCAGTGGCCCATGGACAAATGGAGCCGGCAAAGTTGGAAAAGATTATGCTCGATTTTATTAATGGCGATTATGATGTATTAATATCAACCTCCATAATTGAATCGGGACTCGATATCTCCAATGCTAACACTATAATAATAAACAACGCTCAAATGTTTGGCTTGAGCGATTTGCATCAACTACGCGGAAGAGTTGGACGTTCTAACAAGAAGGCCTTCTGCTACTTGTTGGCTCCTCCGCTGGAAACCCTCACCAACGATGCTCGAAGAAGATTAAAAGCCATTGAAGAATTCTCAGAACTTGGAAGCGGCTTTAGCATTGCAATGCAGGACTTAGACATTCGAGGTGCAGGCAATTTGCTCGGTGGCGAGCAGAGCGGATTCATTGCCGATATTGGATTTGAAACATACCAACGAATTTTGGATGAAGCCCTGGAAGAACTGAGAGAAACCGAATTTAAAGATTTGTACAAATCCGACTCAACCCACGAACATCCAAAAGAATGGAAACCAGGAACAACCGATTGCCATATAGAAACGGATATGGAAATACTTCTGCCCGAATCCTACGTTTCCAACACTGCTGAGAGAATTAAACTTTACCGAGAGCTCGATAATATTAGCAAATCCGAAGAGTTAGATAAATTTAAAACTGAACTGCGCGATAGATTCGGTACACTCCCCGCTCAAGTGGAGGACTTACTAAGCATTGTTCAACTACGTTGGCTAGCAGTATCATTAGGTTTCGAAAAAATTATCCTTAAAAACGAAATGTTATTCGGGTATTTTATCTCAAACCAACTCTCATCGTATTACCGTTCAAGCATTTTTATGCAAATAATGCAGTACATTCAACGCAATCCAAGTCGATATAAAATTAAGGAGGGAAAAGAAAAATTATCGTTGACAATAACCAATATAAAGAATATTGACGAAGCAATTTATCAATTGCAACAAATAAACAACTCGCTACGTTTAAATGAGAGTTGATTGGAAATATTACATATCAATCTGTTAAATAAGTAGATATTCAGTGAATTTAATCTTCGATATAGGTAACACCCTTGCAAAAATTGCAATAGTTGACGGCCAAAATATAGTTTTCCACAAGAGCTATCAGAATCTGTGCTTGCAAGATATCGAGGCCATTATAAAAAATCACCCTATCAATAAGGTTATTATTTCCATTGTTGGAAAAATTAATCCAGAAGTATTAAGTTTTTTAGAGAGTAATTTTAAAACATTGGTTCTTAACAAAAACACCAAACTACCCATTAAAAACCACTATGGCACTCCCAATACGCTTGGCTATGACAGAATTGCGGTTGCGGTTGCGGCCAACTTTTTACACCCCAAAAAAGATGTTCTTGTTATTGATGCTGGTACGGCAATAACATACGAGTTGGTAACATCTCAAGGTGAGTATAAAGGCGGGGCAATATCTCCAGGTATATCGCTTAGATTCAAATCCTTAAATGACCATACGGCAAAACTTCCTTCCCTTGAAAAAACAGAGAGGTTTCCTATTATTGGGCAAAACACTGCTGATTGTATTTATTCCGGCGTTTTGAATGGTGTAATATCAGAAGTTGACGGTTATATTGATTTGATAAAGACTAATTTTCCTGATATTTACGTTCTTTTAACAGGAGGTGACTCAAATTTCTTTGCTAATAAGTTAAAAAATAGCATCTTTGTGAACCAAAATTTAATGATAATAGGTTTAAACAGAATACTCGAATTCAATGTATAGCATAAAAAAAGCATTACTAGTATTGGCCTTTAGCACATTGGCTTTTATTTCAAATTCACAAAATTTGAACACATACTCTCCATATTCTCGATTTGGAATTGGAATTATGCCGAACCGTGGTTTTACACAAAATTTTGGAATGGGTGGTGTTTCTCAGGCAATTAGAAATCCTTACGGGATTAACTACCTAAACCCCGCATCTTACTCTGCACAAGATTCAATGTCATTTATATTCGATTTTGGAGTACAAACGGCTTCAACCTCATTTACAGGGTATGATCAATACTTAAACAAATATTCTTCCAAAATTAGCACTGGAGGAATCCATCATATATCTATTGCATTCCCTTTATCAAAAAAATGGGGAGTTGCTGCAGGATTTGCACCATATAGCAGCGTGGGTTATAAAATGATACGATTTGAAACAGACCCATTACTCCTCAGCACAATTGGACGCATTAAATATGAGCACATTGGGAATGGAGGAATAAGTCAAGCATTCATTGGAACTGGATTTAGCCCAATAAAAAACTTATCGGTAGGAATAAATATGCTTTACTATTTTGGCAGCCTTGACTATAGTAATAACATAATTTTCCCTATAAGTGATGGCGATTACACTAGTGCGAACTACAAATCTAGCATTGTGGTTAATGATATTTCCTTTAACCTAGGATTTCAGTACATTATCGAGTTGGATAAAACCAATAAGCAAAGCTTAATCATAGGAACAACCTTTGAAACAAAAAAAGATATTGACCTCAAATACAAATGGAGTGCAGAAATGTTTGGAGACAATTCCTATGATACTCTAATTCCCCATCAAGATAGCAAAAATAGTTTTCGATTACCAACAAGCATAAATGTTGGGATTGCATACTCAATAAAGGATAAATTTATTGGTTCTTTGGAGTACTTCGTTCAGGACTGGTCTAAAACTGAAGCATTCAACACCAACGTTCCATTAGCTAAAATGGAAACTTTTCGTGCAGGAGTTGAGTATACTCCCAATGTTAAAGACCTAAAAAGTTATTTAAAGAAAATTCATTATAGAATGGGAGGATACTACACAAAATCCAACTTAATGGTAAACTCTAAGCAAATTTCTGATTATGGCATAACTTTTGGATTAGGATTACCAGTTAAGAATAAAACCAGGTTGAACTTTTCACTTGAACTTGGGAAAAGAGGAACAACCGAAAACTACCTAACAAAAGAAACTTATGGAACAGTTAGTTTAAGTTTAACCTTTTATGATTACCCCTGGTTCTTTAAACGAAAATATAACTAATAATTTATAATTGAAATACTTAAAACCAAAGGCAATGAAAACAATCAGTATTAAAGGATTAATGGCAGGGCTATTAACTTTTGCGAGTCTAAGTGCAATTGGACAAGC
Organism: Bacteroidota bacterium; assembly: GCA_023406715.1. Lineage (GTDB taxonomy): Bacteria > Bacteroidota > Bacteroidia > Bacteroidales > Tenuifilaceae > SB25. Next base: position 3,819 of record JAEXVC010000043.1, read on the forward strand.
CTATCTTGAAGATCCAAGGTATGGTGCAGATGTTGAAACGAGAAAGGAATGTGCTGAAAAGACTTCAATGTACCAAGAATACTACAAACAAAATAACATTAAGGATGCATATGTTCCATGGCAAAAGGTGTTAAATATTTGTCCAAAACAATCTTTAAATATTTACATCAGAGGAGTTAAAATTCTCAAAACAACTTATGAGAATACCGCTGATCCAAAAAGAAAAGCCATTCTTGTTGACTCCTTGATGCACCTTTATGACTTAAGAATTGAGCATTTCAACAAGAAAGGTGATGTTCTAGGCTCCAAAGCACAGGATCTTTACACTTTGGCACCAGAAAGATACGAAGAGGCTTTCAAGATTGTTGAAGAAGCGATAAGTATTAGTCAAAACAAAACAGAAGTTTCAGTATTGTTCACCTACATGACATTAATTAGAGTTATGTACGAAAACAAAAAGATTGAAGCCGATAAGGTAATCGAACTATATTCTGTTATTAGCGATTACGCAGATGCTATTGCTACGGCAAGCCCCAGCGATGATAAAATTAAACAGGCAAAAGATGGCATAGATGCAATATTTGCTCAAATGGGTGTTGCTAAATGTGAAAATTTAGTAGCAATCTTTACCCCCAAATTTAATGCAAATCCTACAGATTTAGGCCAAAACAAAAAGATTAGAGCACTTATGGGTTCAACAAAAGATTGCTCTAAGCAAGATCTTTACCTAAAGGCAAGCGTTGAAATATATAAATTAGAACCAAGCGCTTCATTAGCATATGACATAGCCCATTTATGCATCGATTTTAAGCAACCTAAGGAGGCCGAAAAGTATTATAATGAGGCTATTAATTTGGAATCGGATGTAAATAAAAGAGCTAATTACTTTTACGAGTTAGCATCGCTTACATTTACTGAATTAAAAAATCCATCACAAGCAAAAGCATTAGCAAGTAAGGCTTTAGAGGAAAATCCAAATTTGGGTAAAGCATACAAGTTAATTGGCGATATGTACGCTAGCGAAAGGAACTGTGGAGCTGATGATTTTGAGAAGAAAGCTGTATTCTGGGCTGCTGTAGACAAATACTCTAAAGCTAAACAGGTTGACTCCGAATTAGAGGAAAGTATGAATTCACTGATAGCTTCTTATAGTCAGTATTTCCCAAGTAAAGAAGACATATTCTTCCATGATTTAAAAGTTGGTGACACATATTCCATTGGCTGTTGGATTAACGAAAGAACAACCGTAAGAGAAAGAAAATAAATTAAGCGTGAATAAAATTTATAATCTTAAGTTATTAATAAAACTAGTAGTCCCTGCTCTTGTAGGGGCTACTATGCTTTATGCTTGTAAAGCAGATCCTGAAGCAATTCAATATTTTTCTGACAAAAAAACAATACCAGGTATAACAGCCTATAACTCCGATGTGATTTACACAGAAAATGGACTCGTAAAAATAAAGGTTTCAGCACCAATCACTATAAATTATCAATTCGCCGATGAGCCATTTACTGATTTTCCGGAAGGCATTACTGTTTACACTTATAACGATACAATGGGGGTCGAAACAATGCTATCTGCAAAACAGGCTGTTTTTTTTGATAAAAAAAACCTTTGGCATGCAAAGAATAACATTGTGGCAAAAAATCGCAAAGGCGAAGTTCTTAACACCGAGGAACTATTCTGGGATCAAAAGAAAAAACTGATATACACCAATGTTAATGTAAAAATAAATAGTGTAAACGGTGTAATTTACGGCAGAGGTCTAACTTCTGATGAAACTTTCGATAACTGGGAAATAATAAGACCTTACGACGGAGAAATTACTCTTGAATAGTTTCACACTTAAAGTTAGTCTATTCAACCCAAAACATATCCATATCTAAGGACAAGCAATTAAAAGTCTTAATTTCTTACACATTTTTTATACCTTTACGCATCATTTAAATTTTTTATTCATGAATAAACTTGCATATATACTCGAACTTATTTGGCTAGCATTGGCCATATTCTGCCTTGGAGTTGGAATTTACGCAGTTGTAAACTCAGGCTTTAATCGCTACAGTTCCACCTTCTTTCTGTTAAGTATATTTGCCTTTGGTTTCTTCTACATAAGGCGAAGGCGACGCTTAAAAGCCGAGAAATAAATTTTAGTCTATGGGCACAAGCTTTGCCATAATTATTAGTTCACTTATTCTATCGGCATTTTTTTCTGGAATGGAAATTGCATTTGTTTCCGCTAATAGATTAAGGCTAGAGCTAGATAGAAAGCAAGGACAAATTTCGTCAGGGTTAGTTTCAATATTTACATCGAACCCTAGTCAATACATAGCAACTATGCTAGTTGGTAATAATATTGCCCTAGTTGTTTATGGTATTGAAATGGCAAAGATTTTAACCCCAAGTTTTGAAATATACTTCAACTCTCCTTCTTCCATTTTAATTCTCCAAACCCTTCTCAGTACAATTATCATCCTAATCACAGCCGAGTTTTTGCCCAAGTCTATATTTAGGCTTCATTCAAACACGCTTCTAAACTTTTTTGCATTTCCTGTTTTCATATTCTATCTGTTATTCTACCCCATAAGCAAACTCTCAACAGGATTATCGTATGCAACTATTAAGGTTCTATTTCGCATAAAAATCAGCAAAGACAAAGCCAAGCCAATATTTGGGAAACTCGATTTAGACTATTTAATAGGACAGACATCGCCTGTTTCTGATGAAGGGGGGGAGCATGAGCATGAATTGAAAATTTTTCAAAATGCGCTCGATTTCTCTGAAGTTAGAATACGCGACTGCATGATTCCAAGAACAGATATTGAAGCGATTGAAATTGAAGATGGCATTGATGCCCTGACGCAAAAGTTTATTCAAACAAAATACTCCAGAATTCCTGTTTACAAAGACACTATCGATAATATCATTGGCTACATTAA
>JAEXVC010000055.1 GCA_023406715.1 Bacteroidota bacterium
GGCTTACAATGCATGGACCTACTTCTCTTTCGACGAGGACACTGTTGTTAGCATAACCGACTTCACTACCTCAACCGATTGGGATATTGCGTTTCATCGTTCCGATGTAAGGGTAAACTGCGGTCAAGCCGGCCCTGGTCAAGGTGGCTCATACAATATGGGTAAAGTCAACTTCAGTTCTGTTACAGAAGTACCCGCCGATGGTTACTCGCTCAACACCACTATCAATATACTTGAATCGTATACAATGCCTCCAACTTATGTAACCGTTCCTGGCGATACATTGGTAAGCAGGTGGATGACTATAACCACAAGCAACACAGCACCACCAACCTACAACTATAGCGATAATATTTATGTTATAAGAACCGCAAAGGGTAAGTATGCGAAAATTTGGCTGTCAAACTACTTCAACAGCCAAAGCCAAAGTGGACATATTACAATGAAGTACGCTTATCAGGCAAACGGAAATAGACAATTCTAAACTATAATTCAAACAATGTAAAACCCCGCAAAACAGTAATTGCGGGGTTATTTTATTTTGAACAACTTGCTGTTAATGAACTATTCTATAACTTTGTTATAAAAACACTAAAAATGCAACTCAAAGAATTGGGCTATACTCCTGAACTGGAAAATCAGCGAAAAGAAAATAACCTTTTACACTTCGATATAGGAAGGGTAATTGCCGAGCACAAGGAACGCTACGAGGTTAAAACTGTAAATGGCGATTACGAAGCAGAGATTGTTGGCAATATTAGGTTTACTGCGAATAGTCGTGCCGATTTCCCTGCGGTTGGCGACTGGGTTGCTGTTAGCGAATACGATAAGGACAAACTACTTATCCATGCAATTCTTCCACGCAAAACCATTATTGAACGGAATGCCGTTGGAAAATATGCAGAAACCCAAATAATAGCAACCAATATTGATTACGCATTTATTGTACAGGCTGTTGATAGAGATTTTAATATCAATAGGATTGAGCGATACCTAACCATTTGTAACACTTCAAAAGTCAACCCAATTATCATATTAACAAAGGTTGATTTGATTGACAGCGCCACACTTGATGAAATTACTGAGAAAATAAACCATCGGGTTAAGCATACCCCAATTATAGCCATTAGTAATTACACCAGCATTGGAATTGATAAAGTAAAAGCGGTTATTGAGAGAGGTAAAACATACTGTTTAATGGGCTCATCGGGTGTTGGAAAGTCAACTTTAATTAATTCCCTTACAGGAAAAGAGATTATGCGTACCGATTCAATTAGCGAGGTTAGCAATCGTGGGAAGCACGTAACCACTCACAGAGAACTAATTCTGCTTGAGAATGGCGGCATACTAATTGACAATCCTGGAATGCGCGAGGTTGGAATAGCCGATTCCGCCAATGGGCTTGAGATTACCTTCGACGACATTCTGAAATACGCCCATAACTGCAAGTACGCCGATTGCCAGCACACACACGAGGCTGGTTGTGCAGTAATTGAGGCCGTTGAAAATGGCGAAATCGACCGAGCATCATACGAGAATTACCTAAAAATGGAACGTGAACGCAGCTTCTTCGAAACCAGCCAAGCAGATAAAAAACGTAAAGAAAAGATGTTTGGGAAAATTCTAAAGAACTATAAGAAGGATATGAAAAACAACAACTTGTAAAGCTTTAGAATAAAAGTGTTTTTTAACACTTTTCAGAAATAAATAATCAATAAGATTAATTTTGGAAAATTTTAAAATAAATTAAAATGTCAAATAAAGCCTTTGTTAGCATTTCAATCGCATTATTCTTTTTTTTTAATATCAACATAAAAGCGCAGACTGATGATTGGAATAATTATACATACCTAAAATCGGAAGGAAATATTCCTAGCGGCCTTTTAACTTCTGCATACAAAAAATATCAAGAAGAATTCCCAATAAAAACAATAAGCGACAAAAGAAAAGTTGCACTTAAAAAGAAAAACTTCTACTTAAAATCCAACTACGCCTTAAACTCTATCCTTGAAAGCGGAAGGGTTGTATTTGGCGATGAATTAACAACATACGTGAACAAGGTTGCTGATGAAGTTCTAAAAAACTATCCCGAAATCAGAAAAGACCTTAAATTCTTCGTTTTAAAATCATCTTCGGTTAACTCTATCTCCACCAGTCAAGGCTACATTTTTGTGAACGTTGGGCTTATTGCTAAACTAAGAAACGAAGCAGAGTTGGCTTTCGTAATTGCACACGAAGTTGCGCATTACAAAGATGAACATGCACTTAATTCATACATAGATAACATTGACTTAGAGAAAGGAACTGGAAAATACAATAATCTCTCCTTCGATGATAAAATTGATTTGATGTTTATGAACTCCCGTGAAACGGAATTAAAAGCTGATTCCGTTGGAGCAAAAATGTTATTAAATAGTGGTTACAATCCAAATGCGGCTATAGAAGCTTTAGATTTGCTTCACTACAACTATCTACCGTTTGAGGAAATTCAATTCGATAAATCATTCTTTAATACTGAAAATTTTATCATACCCACTACATACTTCTTAGATTCAGTAAAAAGTATTTCGGCTGTTGAGGATTATAGAGACATTAACCATACTCACCCAAATATAGCTAAACGGAAGCAAAAAGTTAAGGAAGTTATTGAGCAAAACAGTAGTACAAAAAAGAATTACTACCTTAATTCAGAATCAGAATTTCAACGCATTAAAAACATTGCACGCTTTGAAACAATTAGATTAGACCTATTGAAAAAATCGTACGGCGATGTGATATACAACTCCTACTTATTATTGAAACAATACCCTAACAATAAATTTCTAAAGATGTCTATAGCAAAGGCACTTTACGGGTTAGCACTTTATAAAAATATTGAAGAATTCCAAAAAGTTGCAAAATCGTACATGAGGGTTGAAGGAGAATCACAGCAAGTACACTCTCTATTTAAACAGCTAACTAAAAAGCAATTAAACTGCCTGGCTCTTTCTTATACAAAAAAGATGCTTAGGGAATACCCTAACGACCAACTCCTTGCTAAAATTGAAATACAACTTACCGAAGATTTAGTAATAAGAAACAAATTATCAATAAAAGACTTTAAAGACTATTATTCAAAAGGAAACTCAACTAGTCCTAACAATTTCTTTTTTTCAGCTATTAGTGAGAATGAATTAAGCAACAAAACATTAATCGATATTTTTGATAAAGCCAAAGTAAAGGCGGACTCATTAAAACGAATTGAAGAAATGTCAGTCTCTGAACGCGAAAAACTGGAGAAGGATAAAGTAAAGTACGCCAAAAAGTATGGAGTTAATAGAGAAATCAAACAGATTCATTTTATTGACCCATTTGTTTCATATTATCCAATGAGTAAAGAGCGCGACTTCCAGAATAGCGAGGAAAGTGAAGCTATTTTGATTTCAGCAATTGAGAAATTTGCAAGTACCTTCAAAAAACCTGTTAAGATATCCAATTCTATTAATCTAAAATCAAACAACACTGAAGAATATAACAAAATCAGTCTGTACAAGGAAATGATTAACGATATTTTTTATAATGATAAACAAATTGATTTATTGCCACTAGGAGTACCTCTATCAGAACTTAATAGCGATAAAGGAAATTTAGTTAGCAGAGTTGGAGTAATTTCCGATAATACTAGAGGTATACTAATAAATATTATGGTAGATTTGGACAACCTAGATATTGTTTACTTTAGGTCGTCAAATATATCCGCCAGCCTCAGGGAAGGAGCTATTATTCAAGAGTTTAAAGATAGTTTTCAAATATTCAAGTAAATATATTAATACGAATTAATTAATCCTTAACAATTATGCAAATTTCAAAAAGATTAGTGCTTACTGGAGCACTTTTGTCAATCGCATTCATTATTAACGCTCAAACCTTAGAATGGGGAAACAAAAACAAAGCTAACTCTAAATGGTATAGCCCCACTGTTCTATCGGAGGACGGTGAATCTGTATATAGTTCATACTTTGATGATGACAATATTGTTATTGATAAACATGACAATAAAGGCAATGTAGTTTATTCAAATGAAATTATACTTGAAAAAATTAATGGAGAAAAGGTTTCAATAGAAGATATAAAATTCATTAAAGATAAGTTCATTCTATTTGTTTCTAGTTATGACGATTCTCAAGACAAGGCAATCCTATACGCCTTATTTTATTCAGGAAAAGATGGAAAGAAATTGGGAAAAGAAAAGAAACTTATTGAGACTCCTGTAGAAAAAGAAAAAAGAAAAGGGCTATTTATGCTTAAAGTATCAAACGATTTATCAAAAATTTTAATCAGTCATTTTGCATTTTACAAAAAAGAAGGCAAGATTAAAGATCGCTACAAGCTTTTTGATAGTGAAATGAACGAAATTATGGAGAAAACGGAGGTTATTGCTAAAAAGGAGATTGATTACAAAACCGGAAACTATGTTATTGATAACGATGGTTCTATTTACTTTGTGAAAAAAATGGACTCGGGCGAGTCTTATATAGTTTCGTATGATGCTACTAAGGATTATGAAAAATGGGAGGAAGAAATTGATGTTACAAAGTTAGATAGAAATCAATCTGTAGGCTTTGTCAAATTTGCATTTGACAATAATAACGATCTTATAGTAGCCGGAATATGTAGCGAGAAGAAAAAAGACGTTAAGGGTGCCTTCAAAAAATATAATGAGGAGATCAATCCTTTAGGTGCAATGTATATGAAAATTGACCGCAAGTCCAAAGAAATTAAGGTGATGAAAATACACAAGTTTCCAATTGAAACAATAGTAAAAGCTAAAGATTATGGTTTTGATGAGCAATCAATGCATTTTACAGCAAACAATGAACTGGTATTTATCAACGAAATTTTTCACATTGGAGAAAGTCAGAAGATGAGGTTCTATACTGATGCAGAACTAATAGTTGCAAAATTCAGTTCGGAAGGTGACTTCTTGTGGTCAAACATCATCCCTAAAGTACAAATTAGTACTAAAATGATAAGTGCAGGTTTCAAAATTGGTCCGTCTTTCGTAAACATTCAGTATTTTGGCTATGTATCGGGTATCAACAATAACAAACTGTTCATAGCATATAATGACAATCCTAAAAACCTAAATCTTAAGAACAGAAAAGATGTGGCTCCATTACAAAATAGAAACAAGTCAATTCCTGTGCTTTACACAATTGATTTGTCAACTGGCAAAACTGAAATGAAGCAATTTTATGATCCAAAGCAAATTGATACTTACATTAAAACAAGAGTTTGCTTCCAAAAAGACTACAAATCAGATATAGTTTCAATCGCTCAAAACGATGGGTATTATCAAATAGTCAGAGTAAAACTCAACTAAACTATTATTTAACTGAGATAAAAAAAGCCAAGACTTTGTCTTGGCTTTTTTATTCACTTAATTCCCATAGGGTAGCCATAGTGGTTAGGTATCTTATGTATAAAAGCAGAGATACCGAAAGGTATAAACCTAAAAACCACTGCCATGAGAACGCTACACACCATAATCTCCACACTAATTGGAGTTTTATTAGCGGCGGGAGTGTTCGCTGAAAAGCCCGAGAGTACAATGTTCTACCTAAACGGCAAGAATGATTCCTACAAAGCCAATTTCACGCTTGCTTCGCATCTAATGGTTTTGACATTCGCAATTAATGGTTCCGACTCACTCAACCTTATTTTCGACACTGGTGCTGGACGTACAATTATTACTGAAATATCCAATCCATACATTGTTTCGCTAAACGAGGCAAGAAAAGTAAAACTTAGAGGATTAGGCACAGACGAATCGGTTGATGGATTAATATCCAAAAACAACAAGCTCTCTATGGGCAAAATTGAGGGTAAGGCACAAGAGTTACTGGTTATTCCTAACAAAGTTATTGATTTATCGGCGCGTGTTGGACATCCAATAAATGGTGTGATTGGACGCTCAATATTTGAACAATTCGTGGTGGAAATAAACTACACCAATCAAACCCTACATTTTTACAACCCCGCCAAGTATAAACGAAAAATTCATAAAGACGAGGATATTATCCCAATTGAATTGATTGATGGTAAACCATACATAACAGCAATGGTTACAATAAACGGAGTGAATGTTCCTGTTAAATTGCTATTCGACACAGGAATGAGTTTTGCATTATGGCTCGACCCTTATACCAACTCAAACATTAAACCAAGCACTGTGCATAGACAAGAAGTACTAGGACAAGGGCTAAACGGAAATCTTTCGGGCGAAGTATCTAGAGTTGAAAAATTTAAAATTGGAAAATTTGAGTTCAGCAATGTGATTACTGCATTTCCAGATTCCAATGTAATTCGCAATGCCATAACCGATAATGGAAGGAATGGAAGCGTTGGTGCGGAAATATTTAGACGATTTAACGTAGTAATCGATTACCATAATCAACAAATAATTCTTCGTAAAAATTCAAATTTTGATGACCCTTTCCGTTACGATATGTCGGGAATTGAAGTAGGGCCCATAGTTGAAGGGTTACCCTTTTACAAAGTACTATCAGTTGGAAGCAACACACCAGCATCGGAATGTGGATTAATTGTAAACGATGAGATTAAATCAATAAATGGCACCTCGACAAATACATTGAAAATTTCGGACATCTCTAATATTTTAAAAAGTAAAGAGGGTAAAACAATTAAAATGACAGTTTTAAGAAATGGTGAAACTATTAAAGTGAAATTTAAGTTAAGGAAGTTAATTTAATAATGACTTAATTTTTCAAAACGCCTTATTTCATAAATCCAATCTTCTTTTTTCAGAGTATATTTCAAAAGAATTGCTATATTCGTTGACCAAAACAAAAAAGACTATGATTGGATACGTTATTGCAATTTGCCTATTACTCGTATTTGTATATGTAATTTTCCTTTACAACAGTATAATAAGGAGTAAGAATGAAACCGAAAATGCATTAGGATCTGTTGATGCTACATTAAAGAAACGCTACGACTTAATTCCCAACTTGGTTGAAGTAGTTAAGCAGTACATGACTTACGAATCCAATTTACTTACGGAAATTACCCGATTAAGGGCTTCCATAAAAGATGATATGAATTTTGATTCAAAACTTGAGGTCTACAAAAACATCAACAAGGAATTAAGTAGCATTATGCTTAATGTTGAGAATTACCCAGAACTAAAAGCGAATAAGAATTTTATTAACCTTCAGGCATCGTGGAACGAAATTGAAGAACAAATCCTTGCTGCACGTCGGTTTTACAATACCTCTGTTACAGATTACAATAACTCCATACAGACATTTCCAGCAAATGTACTAACCAATATTTTTGGCTTTCAGCCAATGAAAGTAATGGAGTTTGACGAGATTATTAAGCAAAATCCTACCGCTAAAGAGCTATTTAAATAGAAATGAAAACGGAATCGGAATTAAAGCTATTTTACAATTCTACCTTACAATCAATTTTAGAACCGCTTGAGAAGTTTCGTGTCGAAAAAATTAAAAAGATTAAAAGACACCTAATTCTTTCAACACCATTTTTATTGACTGTTTTTATTGGTATTGTACTTGGAAGTATTCCTCTTATTGTTCTATCATTTATCATTTTTTTAGTATTCTTTTCTTTTGCACTCCATCATCTAGTCGAAACTGCAACTTATCTCAAAAAGCATTTCAAGTATAAGGTAATGTTCGAGATTATGAATTTTCTCTTTGATGATTATGAGTATATTCCGAACCAAAGGATTTCAAAATCTGTTCTAACCAAGAGTATGCTTTTTCCTATAAACATAGCCGAAACAGATGGTGAAGACTTTATGCGCTTCAGAATGGGAGAAACACGTATTATGTTCTGCGAGATGTTTACTTTTTTCTCCAACAACAAGTTAAACTTTGAAGGCCTGTTTTTATCCGCCTCCTTCAATAAAAATTTCACTTCTAAAACTTTTGTTATAAGTAGGAGACGCAAGAACTCCCTTTTATCAATACCAAGATATTACTTAAATGATATTAAAGATGTTAAACTTGAGGATATACTCTTTAATAAAGAATTCTTCACACTTAGTACCGACCAAATAGAAGCACGCTATATTTTGACTCCTAGTTTAATGCAACGAATACTTGACTACAAAAAGAAAACAGGTAAAAAAATTTCCATTTCATTTGTTGAGAACAGATTGTACTGCACAATACCAAAATACAGCAACCACTTTGAACCGGCTATTTTCCGTCCTTTCGACTTTGAATTTATTAAATACACCTGTGAACCCTTAAAGTTATATACTGATATAGTTGAAGATTTAAACCTAAACCTTAGGATTTGGACTAAGGTTGAAGAATAAACCTCCACAGGTCATAACTTAGCGCTAGTCATATAGCGCGATCCACCCTCCTTTCTTACTTAAATCAAAAAAAACTTTTTTTTCAAATTTCCTTTTAATGTTTTTCGACTTGCTTCGTCATTAAGATGTAAACAAATCAAAAAGTCATTAACTAAAAATTACAACTATGAAAACAAGACTTACATTATTAGCTATCGGGTTAGCTCTTAACATCAACCTATTTGCACAACCAGCATCTATCGAAAAGGTATTTAACGCCTATGCAGGAAAAGAGGGAATTACTACTGTCGACTTCTCAGGGAATCTTTTAAATCTAATGTTTAACGAAGGTGAAAAGAACGAAAACTGCTCATTAACATCAGTTAAAATACTTACAGTGGATGATTCAATCTTAAATGGAAAAATCAACTTCTACAAGGAGATAATTCCTAACCTCGATAAGAGTAATTACGAGCAGTTGATGACCGTAAAAAGTAAAGGACAAGATTTTGTGGTGTACTGCAAGCAGGAGAAAAATGCTATTACTGAGTTTGTGCTTGTTTCGGGAGGCGAGGATAATGTGTTGATTTATGTGGAAGGAAGTTTATCTTTGTCAGAGGCAAAACGCATTTCGAACGATTTAGCCCAAAATAAACTAAGAGAACTAGAGAATACCAGCAACTAAATGGATAAGGAGGAGTTCAAAAAGGAGATATTACCGCTGAGCGAGAAAATGTATCGTTTATCGTTTAGGCTTCTTAATGATACTGAATTATCAAAGGATTGTGTTCAAGAATCGTTCTTAAAATTATGGGAAAACAGAGGAAGACTCAAGCAACTCGATAGTGTTCAGGCTTTTGCTATTACTATTGTGCGCAATATTTGTATTGATAAGATAAGGAGAGTAAAACGCATTAATGAATCGGCTAAAGAAATGCCTAACCATATAGCAGAATCCAATTACGATTTTGTGGAAAGTAAGGTATTAATCCAGCAGTTGATTCAAGATTTGCCTCAACAGCAAAGGCTGATTATTGAACTGAGAGATATTGAGGAGTTCGAGTTCGAAGAAATTGCAGAGGCGTTGAACCTCTCCGTAAACAATGTTAGAGCCAACCTCTCAATTGCAAGGAAGAAAATTAAGGATGAGTTAACTAAAATATACAGCTATGGAGTCGCAAAGGATTAAAACACTGCTGGAAAAATACTATCAGGGTGAAACAACCCTGGAGGAGGAGAGTTTACTGAAGAAATATTTCAGCAAAAATAGTCCATCGGACATCGATATAGCCGAAAAATATTTGGTCGATTTCTTCCTTGCAAGTAAAACAACAATCCCTGTTGATTTGAACGAGCAGCTCGAGAATCTGATTGAGAATGAATGGGAACGCGAAACAAAACTCAAATTTTCAACCATTCTGAAATGGGCTGGTAGTGTTGCTGCTGTGCTGATAGTTGCTTTGGGTATACTTTACTATGAGAATAGAGAAAAACCCGTGGTGCTAGCCGATTCGTATCAAGACCCACAGGAAGCATACGAGGAAACTAAAAAAGTACTGCTTTTCATATCCAATAAAATGAATAGTAAAACAGCCAGTTTGAAACATCTATCCGAAATTGATAACTCTCTTAAGCGCTGTAATGAACTGTCGAAAATAGATAAATCACTTAATACTGTTAACAATGAAAATAATTAAAATACTACTGCTGAGCCTAATAGCATTTGGTGCCTATGCGCAAAAATCGCCTACCGATGCTATATTCGACAAGTATGCAGAGAAGGACGGATTTACAACAGTATATATCTCCAAGTATATGTTCAACCTTTTTGCCAATTCCGAAGCAGCAGAGCAGGACGATTTTGCAAAAATCATATCGGGGCTCGAATCAATAAAAATATTATCGGTTGACGATTCGTTACTGAACATCAAGTTAAACCTATACAAGGAACTTGCCCAAACTCTACCCTTCGACAAGTATGAGGAATTAATGGTAATCAAGGAGAAAGGCCAAGATACCCGAATGATGATACGTAAGGAAAACGGGAAGTTCCGCGAGTTCCTGATGATTGGTGGCGGAAGGGATAATTTTCTGATAAGCATAACAGGAAATATCAATCTAGAATCCATCAGCAAACTCTCAAAAACAATGAATATAAAAGAACTGGAGGGGGTTGATAAACTTGAAACAAAATCTCAATCCAAATAATTTTTTTACGAGGTCTTTGACCTCGTTTTTTTTGAACAATTAAAATATTTTATGAAATAAAAACTATAATTGTAGTTTTAAATTAAAAAATATAGTATACATTTGCAATATGTGTTAATTAAAATACTATGAAAGAAATAACCAAAGCGCAGGAAGAGATTTTAAGGGCTCTATGGGAGATTAAAAACGGTGCAGCAAGCGATGTCCTTGATGTTCTCCCCGAACCAAAACCTGCCTACAACACAGTTTCTACTGTAATTAAAGTATTGGAGAAGAAAGGTTATGTAGCCCATAACACATATGGAAAAACAAATGTTTACTATGCAATAATATCTAAGCAGGAGTATGCTCAATACCAGTTAAAACAAACGGTGAAAGGTCTGTTTAATGGCTCTCTTAATCAAATGGTATCGTCGTTCGTCAAAAACAAAAACGTCAGTCTAAACGAACTTGAAGAGTTAAAAGAAATGATTGAGCAAGAAATTAAAAATCAGAAAAAGTAGTATGAATCCAATACAATACATTCTAGTTGCATCGATTATCCTAAGCATATTCTATATAGTTTATAGAGTAATTTTCCGAAATGTTGCAAACTTTAACCAGTTAAGGATATATCTACTCGCTTCAATACTAGTATCGGTTGTCATCCCTTTACTGAACATTTCAATGAACATAGATTTTTTTACAGCACCCAAGACACAAATTCCAATACCATTCCACGAACTAAAAACTACTACAAGTATTCCTTCAATAAACCTTCCTGCAGAGAGAAACTTTGACTGGAATCAAATCATAAGAATAATATACTATGGTGTTTCAACAATTCTAATAATTCGCATTCTGATAGTTGCGTTAACATTAGTAATTCGTTTCTATAAATCGGAACGAATGAAGTTTGGCAACTACACCCTTATTTCAACCAATAAACAAAACACATTCTCATTCTTTCATTGGATATTTATCAATAAGAAAAACTCTACAAATGAAGAATTTGAACAGATAGTTCTTCACGAAAAAATTCATGCTTCACAATACCATTCTATCGATCTAATTCTGATTGAACTCCTAGCGGCCGTAATGTGGTTTAATCCTTTAGTTTGGATGATGAAAAAATCAATTCAACTGGTGCATGAATATTTAGCAGATGAAGGAGCACTCAGTACTGGGATTGACAGGCTCAGGTACCAAGCACTCCTTGTGAATCAATCAGCCGAGGAAAGACTCATCTGCCTTTCATCGAGCTTTAACCATTCATTAATTAAAAAACGAATGATTATGATGACTAAAAGTAAATTTAATCAGAAATCAAAGTTAAGAATTTTAACTTTATTACCAATTACTGCTTTTGCACTATTATTCACTGCAGGTGTTAACGGGTTATATGCAAAACCCACAAAAACGGTATCAAGCAATCTAGAAACATTGCCAGTAAGCCCTAGTACAACATCAGCAGATACCATAAAGGCTAAAAAGATAATACTGACAACAAGCAAATCAAATGAAAAGTCTTCTACAATCACTGTCGAATCTCCAAAAGTTGTATACATATCAAACAAAAATGGAAACGACAGTACAAAATCTACATCAGAAAAAACTATACATCTTAAAACCAACGGAATAATAGTGATTAAGGAAAACAGCAATGACAGCATTATTATTGTAAACGAACAACCAGAAAAACCTTCAAATACAATTTACATTGTCGACGGCGTTAAGCAGCCCGATAGTAAAGCATTAGATAAAATAGACGCAAAAACCATAGAGTCGGTAGAAGTCTTTAAAGGCGAAGATTACGAAGGTGTAATGGTTATAAAAACTAAAGAAAATTTAAAATCATCAAATATCCTATACATAATAGATGGTAAAGAACATTCAGACAAGAGTATTTTAGACGAAATTGATAAGAATAGTATTGATAAGATTGATGTTATCAAAGGAGAGCAAATAAAACAGTATACCTCGAAAGATTGCGATGGCGTAATATTAATTACTACGAAAAAAAATAAAAAATAAGTCTCCTATAACATTCTAGTAAAAAAAGCCCCGTAATTATTTATGGGGCTTTATATTTAATTGCTACCCAATACATCCACTTGTATTATTTTATTTACTTTTGAGGAGTATATCAAAAGTAAATAAAATGCAAGTATACCTAAACTTTATAGACGAACTTGTTGTACTTGTAAATGCTGCAAGTGCTGAGAAAAAAAAGAATGTTGCCATTGATATTTGCAATAAACTTTTTCCACACTATCAAAACTATTCAACCGATAACGCTGATGTTGTGTTATTAAAAGAAGCTATCGATTATTGTAAACTGAGTAATGTTGAAACGGCCAAATTAGATGATTACCTAAACAGGATTGTCGACTTAATGCCAGAATCCACGGAAATGATGACATGGGAAGAATCCTACGCTTCCAATGCGGTTGAAGTTGTTATTGAATTTTTGCAGTACCGAAAGGATAACAGCAATCAGCATATAATTGATATTTGCTCATTAATGATAGACAATATTGATTTTCAACTTGCCGAGAAGAACGAGGATATTAGTGACGATGAAATATTTGCACACCCTGAAATGCTCGGAGAAATGAAGCGTATAAAGGGGTTATTGACAAGGCTATGAGAACCAATTAAAACATGAATATTATGATGGAGAAAGGTAATCACATAGACGAGGTCCCTCAAGAACTTCAAAAGTTACTAGACAACGACAAAAAAGCACAGGACTTTTTCAACACATTGTCAAAATCCTACAAGCAAGGATATTGTGATTGGGTTGGGTCTGCTAAGCAAGAAGCAACCAGAAAGACTAGAGCAGAGAAAGCCATTTTAATGCTTCGGAATAATCAAAAAACTTTAAAAACACTATGAGAATGAAATCAAGACTGGCGTTGATTACAACTTTCCTCGTATTGACAACTATTTGCTACGGACAGCAGAATATAAATTGGGATAAATGGAGTTGGCTAATTGGCGAGTGGAAAGGTGAAGGCATTGGACAGCCTGGTCAAGGTGAAGGCACATTTTCTTTTTCGTTTGACCTAGACAAAAATATAATAGTCCGTAAAAGTCACTCTGAGTACCCTGCAACTGACAACAAACCAAAAATCATACACGACGATTTAATGATAGTCTATTTTGACACCAGCGATGGTTCGACAAAAGCGGTATACTTTGACAATGAAGGACACATTATAAACTATTCTGTAGCGTATACTGACAAATCTATTGCTTTGACTAGTTTAAAAGCGCCAAATGCTCCTATTTTTAGACTAACCTACTATTTGCTAGAAAACGAAATGGTAAATACAAGGTTTGAAATGTCTCGAGACGGAGTAAATTTTATGACGTACATTGAAGGTAAAAGCAAAAAGATATAGTATGCCCAGCCACTAATAGGTGGTTTAGCTTACTGGGGCTGATGT
>JAEXVC010000087.1 GCA_023406715.1 Bacteroidota bacterium
GTACAGCGTATATATCATCGACGAGGTTCATATGTTGTCGCAAAGCGCATTCAACGCTTTCCTAAAAACACTAGAAGAGCCACCTGCGCATGCCATTTTTATTATGGCTACAACTGAGAAACATAAAATTCTTCCCACAATTCTTTCGCGCTGCCAGATATTCGATTTCAACCGAATTAAGGTTGAGGATACTGTTAAGTACCTTGAATACATTGCGCAAACAGAGAAGGTAGAGTATGAGGTGGAAGCACTCAATGTTATTGCCCAAAAGGCCGACGGTGCTATGCGCGATGCTCTTTCCATTTTCGACCAGGTAGTAAGTTTCAGCGATAATCATATCACCTACAATAAGGTAATTGAAAATCTTAACGTTCTCGATTATCAATACTATTTTAGATTAACAGAGAATTTCCTTAAAGGCGAGATGGCCGATTCGTTAAGAATACTTGACGAATTGTTATCAAAAGGATTCGATGCACAGCAATTCGTAGGTGGATTAAGCCTGCATCTACGCAATATTCTTGTTTGCAAAGACCCACAAACCATTCAGCTGCTTGAGGTTGGTGCTGCAATTGCAGAAAAGTATAAGCAGATGGCCGCACAGTGCCCGCCAGATTTTCTGGTTAGCGCACTGCAACTATCCAACGTGTTCGATGTCAGCTTTAGGCAGAGTCCCAACCAGCGCTTACACGTTGAACTGTTGCTGATCAGACTTTGCGGTTTGAATCAGGAAAAAAAAAAATCTGACAGTCTAGATTTTATTTCCGATAATCCTTACGAGGTTTACTCTGCACCTAAAGTGCAGCCCAATGCCACTCCTGTTGCACCACAAACTGTTGTGCAAAGTGTCCATACACCCCAAACAGAACAACCTGCCGCAACCCGTAGGCCAATGCCTAAAACAACATCGTTAAAGGGTATTATGAGCGGTAACTACCAGGCACCTCAAAAGGAGGAAAGCAAGTTTTCTGATACCTCATCAACCAAAACTGAGCACACATCAATTACCGAGAACAAGCCATTCACTCAGACCGATTTAGCTAATGCGTGGAATAGTTATGCTGATATCATCATAACCGATAAGCCAGGTCAGTATAGCCTGATGCAAAACTATTCGCCATTACTAATAGAAAACAGCAAGGTGTTAATTAAATTTGAAGGACAAATTCAGGTTGAACTCTTTCAGGAGATAAAGTTGGATTTATTAGTTCATCTTAAAAAAACTCTGAGGAACCTTGCCATTGAAATTATTGAGGAAATTGAAGTAACAGAAGGCCCTCAAAAGAACAGATTATTTACCGCCGACGATAAACTTAAGTTTCTTATAGAGCAAAACCCTGCTCTCCTTAGGATGAAACAGCAACTGAATCTGGATTTTAGTTAATTTTTTTCATCCTTCGAGTTTCTTAGTGATTTTCTTTGAGCACCTTTGTGTTTCAATTCTTGCTTGCATTTATTCTTTCCTAAACAAAACCGACCTCTATTTGTTAATACAATAACATTAACTAAATTTGTAATAGTACAATCAATTTGAAAAACTTAAACTTAAAAGATATGAATAAAAAAGTAGAAAAGGCTATTAATGAGCAGATTAATGCTGAATTATGGTCGGCTTACCTTTACCTTTCAATGTCGGCACACTTTGCAAACGAGGGTTTGAATGGTTTTGCAAATTGGTTCCGTATTCAGTGGCAAGAGGAAACAACCCACGCCATGAAATTCTTCGATTACCTAATTGCACGTGGTGGCAAACCAGAACTTAAGCCTATTAAGGCTGTAGATACCAAATGGAACAGTCCTTTGCATGCCTTTGAGGAGACCTTGAAACACGAGAAAGTTGTTACATCGCTAATCAATAACATAATGGATGTTGCCATTGAGGAAAAAGACCACGCAACAAAAGGTTTTCTCCAATGGTTTGTTGATGAGCAAGTTGAAGAGGAAGCAAATGCTCAAGAATTAATTGATACCTTAAAGTTAATTAAGGGTGAAGGAAACGGTTTGTTTATGATTGACCGTGAATTGAAACAACGCACCTTTGTTGATGAAACTGCTGGCGCAGAGTAATTCTTTAGTTATAAAATATTTAAGGGAGCTTTCGCTCCCTTTTTTTATTCTTCAGAATTGCGGTATTCCAGAATATCTCCTGGCTGGCACTCAAGAACCTTACATATTGAGTCGAGTGTAGATAAACGAATTGCCTTAGCCTTGCCTTGTTTTAAAATAGATAAGTTGGATTGAGTAATACCGACTCTTTCGGAAAGCTCATTTAACTTCATTTTGCGCTTTGCCAGCATTACATCGAGATTAACTATAATCGCCATTGCATTATACAATTAAACTGTTTTCTTCCTTTAATTCGCACCCTTCTTTAACAACAAATGAAAGCAAATATGAGATTGCGGATAAGAATAAAAGTGAAAATTTTATAGGTTTCACGTAATAGTAAATAATATCCAAAAACATATAACCTGTAGTTGCGTCACTCAAATTTGAATCTTTAATAATCATAAATATATAATCAACAAACACATATGCTACAAGTATAATTGAAAGATATCTCAATGCCTTGATTATGCTAATGTCATAAAAATTATTGTTTCTAAATGCCTTAAATATTTTACGGGTATGCCATAATATTAACAGTATCAGAATAAATTCGATTAACTGTTCTAAGCGAACAATAAAAATATCAGTTTGAATGAATAAAGTAGGTATTAAGATTAGAACTAAAAAAATTTGAAACTTGAATAATACATCAACAATAGCACTAAGAATATGCGCTAATGAATCTTTTGTAAGTTTTTTCATAATTAAGTTTTTTTTGGTTTGACATTTAATAATTATTTATGTAAAAATAATATTAATTTATTGTTTTACAATATATTTTTAATAATTATTAATATTTTTTATTGTTTCATACCTAAATCAATTCGTTGCGATGCATATTGTCACTATCATTTCAAATAATTGCCATTACTTGCATCGCTTTTAATGATTCGCATTTTACCCCGAGTTGAAACTCGGGGCTATTGCTTGCTCCCCTTTGGGGCGAGTAATTCCAAGTTCTGCATTTTTCATTCTACTTTCTGCTTCCTGCTTCTGACTTCCCCCTTCTTGTTAATTCTTTTTAACTTAATATTTGCTATAATCCTGACAATTCGAAAAAAAACGGTTAAATTTGTTGGCTTTAAACAAAATAATTTATAGTAAAATGGGAATTAATAAATTTTTCGCAAAACTTTTTGGAACAAAGTCTGACCGCGATTTACGGGAATTGATGCCAATTCTTGATAAGATTAAAGAGGTTTACCCCAAATACACAACCCTATCAAACGACGAACTACGTCAGGAGTCCCTGAATCTTCGCTTAAAAATTAAAGAGTACATTGCCGAAGATGAGGCTAAGGTTGAAAACCTTAAGCAGCAAATGGAGTCCGATACCATTGGATACGATGAGAAAGACGAGATATATAAAGAGGTAGAGAGAACTATCAAGCTAATTGATGAGAAAATTGAGGAAATCCTCAACCAGATTCTCCCGGATGCCTTCTCTATTATTAAGGAAACTGCTCGCCGATTCAAGGAGAACGAGTTGGTTGTGGTAACTGCATCGGAATTTGACCGAAACCTTGCGGCACAGAAGGATTTTGTTACAATTGATGGCGATAAGGCAACATACAAAAATCGTTGGACCGCTGGTGGTAACGAGATTGTTTGGGATATGGTTCATTACGATGTCCAACTTATTGGTGGTGCTGTGCTTCATCAAGGTAAAATCTCAGAGATGGGAACTGGTGAGGGTAAAACCCTTGTTGCTACACTACCTGTTTTCCTAAACGCATTGGCAGGCAAAGGCGTTCACGTTGTTACCGTTAACGACTACCTAGCACGCCGTGACTCCGAGTGGATGGGGCCAATTTATGAATTCCACGGTTTATCGGTCGATTGTATCGATAAGCATCAACCCAACTCCGAGGCACGCCGTAAAGCATACAATGCAGATATTACATTCGGTACAAATAACGAGTTTGGCTTCGATTAT
>JAEXVC010000119.1 GCA_023406715.1 Bacteroidota bacterium
TTTTGTAATAGACGACAAAAGTACCCATTCGTTTATGTACAAAGTGTTAAATTTTTATATTATTCGACGATTTTAACGTTTTTTTACGTTTGTCAGCTAAACGAACGTTGAATTAACCATTTGAAAATCAGTTTTTGGTGAATTGTTATTCAAGTAACAGTCCGGTGTTTTGGTGAGTATTCCGTCCATTTTTTAAATCATAAGGTCTCTTATTAAGTTGTTAGCTAATTCTTTATTAATCAGACAAACACTTTGGTTATTATTGATAATTTTGTCAAGTCAATATTTATCTAAAGTCTGAAAATTTTTAATCTAGAGTTTTGAACAGTGAGCGAGCAAAGTGATATAAATATTGTGGAAACCCCACTGATGAAGCAGTATCTGAGCATCAAGCGTCAGCACCCCGATGCAATTTTACTATTCCGTGTGGGCGATTTCTACGAAACCTTTGGCGAGGATGCCATTAAGGCTTCGGAGATTCTTGGTATCACTCTAACTCGTCGTGCCAATGGCTCTGCTCAGTACGTAGAGTTGGCTGGTTTTCCTCATCATGCATTGGACACATATCTTCCAAAGCTTGTTCGTGCAGGGCAACGTGTTGCCATTTGCGAGCAGTTGGAGGACCCCAAGAAAACAAAAACCATTGTAAAACGAGGTATCACTGAACTTGTAACTCCTGGTGTTTCCTATAACGATAATGTTCTCGAACGTAAAGAAAACAACTTTTTAGCCTGTGTTTTCCTCGATAAAAAATTAGCCGGTGTTTCGTTTCTCGATATTTCAACTGGCGAATTTTATACATCAGAGGGTAGTATTGAGTACATCGACAAACTGCTCAATAACTTTAAACCCAAGGAGGTTTTGGTTGAGCGTGTTAAGCAACGTGATTTTATAGAGCATTTTGGCACTAAACACTATACAACTAAACTCGACGAGTGGGCATTCAATGCCGATGCTGCCCGCGAAAAGTTGCTGAATCATTTTAAAACCCAGTCGTTAAAAGGTTTTGGAGTCGATAATCTAACACTAGGGATAATCTCCGCTGGTGCAATCCTATACTATTTAGATATAACCCAGCACCATCAGGTTGGTCATATCTCCAATATTTCCAGAATCGATGAGGATAAGTACGTTTGGATTGATAGATTTACAGCGAGGAATTTGGAGTTGTTTACATCAATCAACGATAATGCTCGAACATTCATAGAGGTAATTGATAAAACCTCATCGCCAATGGGCGGACGTTTACTTAAACGCTGGGTTGCGCTGCCATTGAAGGATATCGATGCAATCAACGATAGGCTTAACGTTGTGGAGTACTTTACTCAGTATCCCGATGTTCGCGATTTGATGGTGGATAAAATCCGCGATATTGGCGATATTGAACGAATAATATCAAAGGCTGCTGTGGGACGAATTACTCCACGGGAGTTAATTCAACTTAAGAATGCCTTAACCTTACTTGTCGACGTAAAGGAGGTTTGTGAGAACTCCAACGAAACAACTTTACTGCGAATTGGAGAGCAGATTAATCTTTGCCCAAGAATTAGAGATCGAATTGAACGGGAGATTGTGCCTGACCCTCCAATGCAGTTAAACAAGGGTAATGTTATCGCACGTGGATTCAGCCAAGAGCTGGACGAGTTGCGTGATATTATGACCACAGGAAAGGATTATCTTGTGGACCTTCAGCAACGCGAGGCTGAGCGAACAGGAATTCCTTCGCTTAAGGTAAGTTTCAACAACGTTTTTGGTTACTATATCGAGGTTCGCAATACGCATAAGGATAAGGTTCCTCAGGATTGGATTCGTAAGCAAACTTTGGTATCTGCTGAGCGTTATATCACTCAGGAGTTAAAAGAGTATGAGGAGAAAATTCTCGGGGCAGAAGAAAAGGTTGTTGAAATTGAACAGGCTCTTTATCAAAATTTAGTTCATAGTTTGGGCGAGTATGTTGCATCAATTCAGTTAAATGCATTTTTAGTAGCTCAAATAGATTGCTTGCTTTCGTTTGCTTTATGTGCCGACCAGTTTAAGTACTCCAAACCAACTGTTAATCAAGACGAAACATTAGATATCAAACTAGGACGACATCCTGTAATTGAACGTATGCTTCCTGCAGGGAACGATTACATTGCCAACGATGTTTACCTCGATTCCTCCGAGCAGCAAATAATAATTATCACCGGTCCAAATATGGCCGGTAAATCGGCTTTGTTACGCCAAACTGCATTAATTGTGCTGATGGCACAAATTGGTTCGTTTGTTCCTGCGCAAGCTGCAAAAATTGGGGTTGTCGATAAGATTTTTACACGTGTGGGTGCTTCCGATAACCTTTCGCAGGGCGAATCAACCTTTATGGTTGAGATGCAGGAGGCGGCTAGCATCCTGAACAACCTCTCTAATAGGAGTTTAATTCTGCTCGATGAGATTGGGCGTGGAACATCAACATACGATGGAATTTCAATTGCTTGGGCAATTGTGGAGTATTTGCACGAGCATCCAAATTCGAGGGCTAAAACACTATTTGCAACCCACTACCACGAGTTGAACGAGATGGAGGCAACCTTCAACCGTGTTAAGAACTACAATGTATCCATTAAGGAACTCGATAATACTGTTATTTTCCTTCGGAAATTGGTGCGTGGCGGTAGCGAGCATAGCTTTGGTATTCACGTAGCGCGTATGGCCGGTATGCCACCAAGTGTTATTAAGCGTGCCAACGAGATATTGGTTGAACTTGAACGGTCGCAGGAACGACAGCCGCTGCAAAAGCCAGTTGCCGATTTGGGCACAAATAGGGAAGGATACCAGTTGAGTATTTTCCAACTGGAAGACCCTGTGCTTAAGCAAATTCGTGACCAGATAAAAAATATCGATATCAACAATCTTACTCCAATTGATGCGCTTAACAAGCTAAACGATATCAAGAGACTTACAGGACTTTAATTTTTTTGCGTTAAACGTGAAACGTTAATTGATTAGGAATATCTTATTGTTTTTCGAAAAGGTCTAATTCTTTATTTCGTTTCACGTTTAACATTTCACGTTTCACTACATTTTTTTTACACCCAAACATGTTTATCTAAATCGTTTGCGATAAGCACATTTATGTCAAAAAACACTGCTAAAAAACATAAAAATTATAAACATATGTTTTATAGCATAAAAAATTACTTACCTTTGACCCCGGATTCTTATTTGGGACAAAATGATTAAAAAAGTTTTGATTGCTAACCGGGGCGAAATTGCCGTCCGGGTTATAAGGTCGTGCCGCGAGATGGGAATTCTTTCCGTGGCTGTTTATTCCGATTCCGACCGCCGTGCAAAGCACGTTCGTTATGCCGATGAGGCATACCACATTGGACCTTCACCTTCCAGGGAAAGTTACCTTAATGGCGACAAGATTATTGAAACCGCACTAAAGTGCAGTGCCGATGCAATCCATCCGGGCTACGGGTTTTTATCGGAGAATGCTGAGTTTGCTCGAAAATGTTTGGCTGCAGGGCTTATTTTTATTGGCCCTGACCCAAATGCAATAACAACCATGGGCGATAAGATTACCGCCCGTCAAACTATGATTGCAGCAGGTGTTCCTGTTGTTCCTGGAACTCAGCAGAAGGTTGTTGATGCCGATGCTGTTCGTAAGATTGTGAGCGAAATTGGCTTGCCAATTATCATTAAAGCTTCCGCTGGTGGTGGCGGAAAGGGTATGCGCTTGGTGCGCAAGGAGTCCGATTTGATTTCGGCTCTTAAAATGGCACAGTCCGAGGCTTTATCATCTTTTGGTGATGATACAGTTTACATTGAGA
Source organism: Bacteroidota bacterium (assembly GCA_023406715.1). GTDB lineage: Bacteria > Bacteroidota > Bacteroidia > Bacteroidales > Tenuifilaceae > SB25. The sequence continues at coordinate 3,813 of JAEXVC010000119.1, forward strand.
AATACGTGGAGCATCCACACCATATCGAGTTTCAGATTTTGGCCGACAAGTTTGGTAACACCGTTCATCTTTTTGAGCGTGAATGCTCAATTCAGCGTCGTCACCAAAAGATGATTGAGGAAACTCCATCGCCATTTATTACTCCCGAGTTGCGTCAGCAAATGGGTGAGGCTGCAGTAAAGGCTGCGCAAGCTGTTGAATACTTTGGTGCAGGAACCATAGAGTTTTTGGTTGATGCAAATCGGAACTTCTACTTCCTTGAGATGAATACTCGTTTACAGGTTGAGCATCCTATTACTGAGCGTGTAACTGGTATCGATTTGGTGAAGGAGCAAATACGTATTGCATCAAATCAACCTTTGTCGTTCAAACAGGAGGAAGTTTTCCAGCACGGTCATGCCATTGAGTGCCGTGTATCAGCCGAAGATCCATTTAATGGCTTTATGCCATCGCCTGGTTTGATTCGCCACATCAGTGAACCGAACGGACTGGGAATTAGAACCGATGGTTATGTTTACGAGGGTTACGAAATTCCAATCTACTACGACCCAATGATTACCAAGTTAATCTCCTGGGGGCGTACCCGCGAGGAGGCTATCACACGTATGAAACGTGCTCTTTATGAGTACAAAATTACTGGGGGTAAAACATCGATTCGTTTTCTTGAGCGCATAATGG
>JAEXVC010000187.1 GCA_023406715.1 Bacteroidota bacterium
GGCTTAAACTTTGCACATTTAGAGATAAACCCATAAACACCGGAGTTCTTGTTCGAAAAATCCTCCATTAAAAAACCACTCTTGGCAATTTCATCCACTAAAGCCTTTCCTTTGGAACTAATCTCGTTGGCGATTTCATCAATTTTAGCCTTGGAGTAATCGGCAATGGCCGTAATTAACTCCTTGCTACCCATTAACTCCAGTTGCTCCTTGCTAAGCAAGCGGAACTGTTCCGAATACATATTCATCCCTAGGCTAATAAGCATTTTTCGGATATCGGGACTCCTGTCCTCCTCCAACTGCTCATAAATCATAGTTTGGAAACGCTCAAACATTTCCAAATCCTGAGAACTACTGTCGAGTAAACGGTCAACAGCCTTTTCCACAATCGACTCATACTCCAAGCGTAAATCGTTGTTCCCGTGAAAACCAATCTCCCAGAGCAAATTCTGAATAACCCGCTGCACAAAACTGTCGATTGTGCTAACGCTAAACATTGAATAATCGTGAAGAATGTTGGATAGAGCCTCTTTCGCCTTAAACTGGATAGTTTCCTTTGTAAGTCCTGTTTCTGCAATAATCACCTCAAGCATTGCGGGTTCATTGCCATTGGCTAAGCCGTGGAGTTTGAATAGAATTCGCTCCTTCATCTCGGCTGTAGCCTTGTTGGTAAATGTAACCGCCAATATTTTTTTGTACGATAGCGGGTCAACCACCACCATTTTTATATACTCAGCGGCCAACCTAAAGGTCTTTCCTGAACCAGCAGAGGCTTTATATACAACTAGTTTGCTCATTTATTGGAATGATTTTCACAATCAATAAAGATAGGCTTTTTAGTTGATAGTTGGAAGTTGATGGTTGTTTGTGGTTGTCATCCCGAGCGTATGCGAGGGATCTATTCTTCGGCAAAACAATATTGAGATATCTCACTGCGTTCGATATTACAAGAATTGCACAACTTTTCACGACTACTTTACTGCTCGTAGAATATGTCGTTTCCCGGGAGGGCCGGCAAGTCGCTCAACTCGGAAACCTGCAGCCCGAAGGGCTTGTTTCACAATTCCCTTTGACGAGTATGTTACCAAAACGCCACCAATGGAAAGTGAATTGTAGAGTTTCTGAAACATCTGAACGCTCCACATTTCGGGCTGGTCGTCGGGAGCAAAGGCATCAAAGTAAATTAAATTGAAACTTTTTGTAGGAATCCACTTGGTAAAATCCTCATTAACCTTACAAATCCTAAAGGATTGATTTATCTCAACTGATGAATTCCACGGAGCAAGCATAATCTTACTCCAACACTCTGCAACTTCGGGGTTCAAAATCTGGCCATAATTCAAATCCTTGATTTGTTGTTCTGAAATTGGATATAACTCAATGGCAGTATAGAATGTTTCAACATCACTAATTAATGATTCGTTGGCTGTTAACGCAGCATTTAGTCCGGTTCCTAATCCAACTTCTAAAATTGAAATCTGCGTTAATGTATCCGATAGATATTTAAAGCCCGAATTGATAAAGATATGTTGCGACTCAGTTAACGCACCATTCATAGAATGATAGTACGCTCCGTGAATTTCGGAGAAAAGGGTATGCGAGCCATCGGCTGTGAGAATAGATTTTTGTTTTTGCATTCTGCAAATTTAACGAAGGATTGCTTTTACAGTACTAATCTTCGTTAAAACTTACTGCAACCAATCGTTGCGAACCATCCATCCGAATTTCCAACGGTTTTGGAAACCGCACATGCTTAAAAAATGTTGTTTGGTTTACAACTGGCAGAGAGTTCAACTTATCCCACGATATAAATGAGTAATTATCGTAGTTGCCAATAGAGCAATATCCAACATTCATCGATATCACGTTATGGAAAAAGTGCGAACCGTACGATGCGTCCAACGGAAAATCCTCAAAACTGGTTTCAACAATCACCTTTGCATTGGAAATCTGCGGCCAGGTAACTGGAATACCTATCCACCTATCGCGGGTTCCCCAGCGCCCAGGGCCAATCAAAATATACTGTTTATTCTCCTCAATCATCAAATTATTCAGGTAATCCACCTCCTTAGCCATCTCCAAAGTCATCGATTTATTGAAATTTTCACGGTTAATAAAAATCACATCGAAAATTGTATTGATATAGCCATTACCCATACTATTGTTAGAAAGCAGAACAACCTTATCCTTAACAATAGTATCAGGATTAATCTTATACTCCTGCACATTGCCCATCAGCGGTTTAATTTGCAATAGGAAGAACGACGCTTTATAGTTGGAATCGCGATTCAAGTCCACAGCAAACTCAATTTCGCAAGGGGCACCAAGCGCCTCCTGAACAATATCGAGGATAACATCAATTGTATGCGCCAACGGCACATAGTTGTACTTAAGTATATTCGCAAAGTTCACTACACGTGGACCGGGTTGATTTACACCTGGTGTTAAACTTCCATTCTCCGGGCTATAAACCGATGCACAATGTTTTAAAGTTCCGTGCTGTTCGGCCTCAAACAAATCCAGACGCGCCAAACCAGCCTCATCGCCGGTTAACAAATCGTACTCACGACGCTCCATATCAACCGCAAGAAAATCGACCTGCGAATTCTTTATCAAATCATCCAAAGTGTAGTTTATAAGGGTTGGATACTTTGGACAAAACCGATATGCACGACCACCCTCAACAACGTACTTCCCAAGCCCAATGGCAATATTGGCAAAGCCATCCTCGGGCTCAATATGTCCAAACGGATAGTAGTTGTAAGATTGCGCAACTCCACTAATATGTGGATAGTAGTATTTATCGAACCTCTCACCCACTACCTCCTGAACTATTACAGCCATTTTTTCATCCTCAATTTTAAGGTTGATAGCTTTAATGTACGCCAACGCTGTGGGCGAAAACACCGATGCGTAAACCAACTTTATGGCTGTCATTAATCGCTGTAGCCTTACAGACCTTTCGGGGTGGGCATTTGGGATAAGATACGTTTCGAAAATACCAGCAAAGGGTTGCATTATGGAATCCTCGAGCATTCCAGAGGAACGAACAGCTAATGGCCTGTGGTAAATCTGCAAAAGCCTATCGAGCCTTAACTTAAGTTGGTCGGATAGTTCAGCATTCACAAAGTGACGCTGAATTTCCTCGTAGTTTTTTGATTTAAAGACCTTTTCGTAAAGGTCGTTCTTCATCATAAAACATTCAAACTCGTTTGTTCCAACAATAGATGTTCGGGGCGTCCGCAGATTTATATCGGGTGTGTACTGCGAAATATCAAAGGTGTACAGCAATGTATTGATGAAAGATAAGCCCCGTCCCTTTCCTCCAAACGAACCATCGGCTAAACTCACAATATTACTCTCATCAACCTCCCAGTCGGTTTCAAATCCAACAATCTTACCACGCCGTTTCTCCTGCCTATACTTTTTGAGCGTTGTAAGCAAATAATCTCTGATATCGGACGGGCCTGAGAAATCGTCAATTTTAGAAGGGTGAATAATACGCGCAACCTGAATCTCGCCACGAGCCGAAAGCCACATAGAGAAATGGTTCTTTTGTGCGTGGTACAGCAAACTTTCGTCGGGAATTATCCTTAACGCCCTTTCGAACTCCTCCATTGTTGTAGCAATGGCAATGGGGCTTCCCTCTTGGTCCTTAAACACAAAATCGCCAAAGCCCAAGTAATTACTGAGAAAATTCTTAATATCAATCAGCAAACTCTCCGAATTCTTATTCAGGAACGAAACCTTAAGTTTAAATGCTATTTCCTCGTTGGAATTCTCGTAAGATTGCAGAATAACAGGCAAATTAGGCAATGTTTTACGTGCGTGTTCCACCAGCATAACACCAGCATTATCGTCGAGCACACCAGCGCGGTAAAACTTTACGTCGGAAATTAGGCAAAGCATGTAGTTCTTGTACCTGTTGAATAGTTCCAAGGCCTCCTCGTAATTCCCTGCAAGCAATATTTTTGGACGAATTCTGATACGCAGAACCTTGTACAAATCGTCGGTACTCACATCCTCAACCACGCGCTTTGTTTGCTCCAGCACGCTTCCATAAAGTAGCGGTAGATATCGTGAATAGTATTTGGGCGAATCCTCAACTAAAAGGATAACACGCGTTAATCCTACTCGTGTATCGTTCTCGATATTAACCCTGTCCTCAAGCAACTTAATCATTGAGAAGAAAATTTTTGGCTCGCCATTCCACACAAAAATCTTATCAATCCCTACTATAGAGTTCGGATTCTTCTCAATATCGTTAACAATTGAACTATTGTTTACCAATAAATACAAAGGAATATGCTGATACTCACCCTTAATTCTGGCAGCCACTTTAAGCGGATTTACAGTATCTGCACCCATCATAATGATAATCATATTGAAGTAACGCTCCTCCAACTTTTCCAGGGCCTCATCAAGAGTGGAAACTCCCGTAATACGGGGCACACCCGAAAGGCTCAACTTGGCATACTCACCCAAAATATTATCGGTAAGCCTATCCTCTCTTTCTATGCTATAAGCATCGTAAAGTGTAGATATTAGCAATATTTCATGAACCTTAAAGGGCATCAAGTCGTGGTAAACATCCCTGTCGGCATTATGCTGATTGATAAACCGTTGCAACAACTTCTTTGTATGCGGAATATCTGCAGATGCTTTCTTTTTTGGCGACGATTTAACTTCGCGAATCACATCGCGCCCCTTAATACTGTTTATATATCCAACTAGGATATTTGCTAGGTTATTAATTAAGTCGCGCTCCTCCTTCAGGAATGGACCCTCAAACTCCTTGGGTAAATCGCGAGTATAGAAAATCTCAATTGCTCCAAACACGCCATCAATAGACTCAAACCCTTGCCTTTGGCACCAAGGAGTCTCCTTAAATCCAACCGATTGAAACTCATATTGCCCATACTTAACCCTTGCAACCGTAAACTCAGAATACTGCCAAGCATCAGGTAAAACAAGGCAAAACTGATGCAAAGTTTCAGGAATTGGTTTGCCCTCCTTAATTATATTAATTGCATAGTTGATTGCCGACAACTCCTTCAACCGCTCCTTACTCTGCGCTAATAATCGAAAAAACTCCTCGGGATTTGTATTTTGCTCCATATTCTTTGGGTTGATATGGTTATTCGTGGTTTGTGACAGGTGAATTGTGACAAGTGACTTGTGAAAAGTGACATTCATTCCTACTCACAATTTCCTCATTTCACTTTTCACTTTCTACTTTCAACTTTGCACCTTTTAAACCATTTCAAGTTATACCTAAAATTGCTCATTAGCAATAAAATAAAATCAAAATACGTGAAACACGTAAATGGCCTCAGTAATTCCCCTTACCCATATTTCCGTAAATAACTGTTTTTTAATTTATTCTGATAATCGGATTACAAATCGACATAATTTCAACTTGTAAACAAACAAATATCAACATAACCAACTTAAACTATTTCGATATGAAAAACATGGCACTTCAAGAAAAAGTAAATGCCTTTATGGCAACCTTAGTGGCTAAGAACCCTGCTGAACCTGAGTTTCATCAAGCCGCCAGAGAAGTTATTGAAAGTATAATGCCTTACATCGATGAGCATCCAATATACTCCGACGAGCGAATACTTGAACGAATTACAGAACCTGAAAGAACAATAATCTTCCGTATTCCTTGGATTGATGATAAAGGAAATATCCAAATAAACCGAGGATACCGAATTGAAATGAATAGCGCCATTGGCCCATACAAAGGCGGATTACGTTTCCACCCAACAGTTAACTTAAGCATCCTCAAATTCTTGGCTTTTGAGCAAGTATTCAAGAACAGTTTAACATCTCTTCCTATGGGCGGTGGTAAGGGCGGTTCCGATTTCGACCCAAAAGGTAAGAGTGATAAAGAGGTGATGCGTTTCTGCCAAAGTTTTATGACAGAACTTTTCCGCCATATTGGTCCTGATACCGACGTGCCTGCTGGTGATATTGGTGTTGGTGGTCGTGAAATTGGCTTTATGTTTGGCCAGTACAAACGCATTGTAAACGAGTTTACAGGCGTTCTTACAGGTAAAGGATTGAAATGGGGCGGTTCATTAATTCGTCCGGAGGCTACAGGATATGGTAATGTTTACTTTGCTCAGGAAATGCTCAAAACCCGCGGAGAAACCTTTAAGGATAAAATCGTAACCGTTTCTGGCTCTGGAAACGTTGCTCAGTACACTGTTGAGAAGGTTAACGACCTTGGCGGAAAATGCGTTACCCTTTCCGATTCCGAAGGATTCATCTACGACCCTAAAGGAATTGATTCCGAAAAACTAAAATATGTAATGTGGTTAAAGAACGAGAAACGTGGACGTATTAAGGAATATGCTGAGAAGTATGGTTGCGACTACTTCCCATCGGAGCGTCCCTGGGGAATAAAGTGCGACATTGCATTACCATCTGCTACACAAAACGAAATTAACGGAGAGGAAGCTAAAACTCTTGTTCGTAACGGTTGTATGTGCGTTTCCGAAGGTGCCAACATGCCATCAACCCCCGATGCTATTGAGGTTTACCTAAATGCAAAAATACTTTACGGACCTGGCAAGGCAGCTAACGCAGGTGGCGTTGCCACGTCGGGTCTTGAAATGTCTCAAAACTCGTTACGTCTATCGTGGACTCGCGAGGAGGTTGACCAACGTCTACATCAAATCATGATTAATATTCACGAAACCTGCAAGAAGTATGGAACCCAACCCGATGGCTTTATCAACTATGTTGATGGTGCCAACATTGGAGGATTTGTGAAAGTTGCCGATTCTATGATTGCTCAAGGAGCAGTATAGGCATATCTCAACCCTGACTTGGTCTTGAACCTTGTCAGGGTTCTTTTTTTTGTAATGGCCTAAATCGATATGTATTTTTTTGCATATCACATAACATATATATATTGAAATATCAGTAAAAAATGCTTTTTTTGTAAATGCTTAGTAGAATTTCAGAAAACAAACAACCTTCTTATTAATCAAACAATTAACCTCTGCAATGCGCATCCAGAGAATTAGCAATAACTTAGACACTGTTGAAATAGATGGCGAAGTGGACCTATCGTTAATAATGCCGTTAATCAACAAGTACCGAGGTAAAAAAGGAAGCCTGATACCGTTACTTCAGGGAGTTCAATCGGTTTACGGGTATATACCCAAAAGCGCCTTTGAACTTTTAGCGAAGGAAACAGAACTCACCCTAAGCGATATGTATGGTGTAGCCACATTCTATGCACAGTTTAGGCTAAAGCCTGTTGGTAAAAATATAGTGAAGGTATGTCACGGAACAGCCTGCCACGTTCAAGGTGCCGATGCAATTTCCACCGCAATTAAGGAAGCATTGGGCGTTGAAGATGGAGGAACAACACCCGACAGACTTTTCACACTAGAAACTGTTGCCTGCCTAGGTTGTTGCTCTCTTGCACCTGTAATGATGATTGGAGAGGAAACCTTCGGCAAACTCACAGGTAGCTCTGCAGTGAAAATAATTAAGGAAATCCGAATTAGGGAGAGCCAAAATAAATAGTTTATAGTTGTTCGTTGAAAGTTGGTGGTGCTCAAACCTTTAACTTTCAACCTTTAACTCATCACTTATTATGACACAAACAAAAGTAATTGTTGGACTTGGCAGTTGCGGAATTGCAGCCGGAGCCAACAAGGTTTACAATAAAATAAAAGCCCTTCAGGAAGCCGAAAAGTTAGACTTTGAACTTGCAAAAACAAGTTGCATTGGAATGTGTTTCCGCGAACCACTTGTTGAAGTGATTGACGATAATGGCTCTATGATTTACGGAGATGTTGATGAGGACAAGGCCATTGAGATTATTCAGCAACACGTTATTGGGCTGAACCCAATTAAGGATTACGTTGTTAAAACCGATTTATTCACCACTCCCGACAGTGTGTATTTCGATGGACAAATTAAAATTGCCCTTCGGAATTGCGGATATATCGACCCAGAGAATATTCAGGAATACGAGGATAGAGGGGGTTACTCTGCCTTAAAACTAATTGCAAAGGATAAAATCGCACCCGATGTTGTTATTCAAACCATTATTGACTCTGGTCTTCGTGGCCGAGGCGGTGGTGGTTTTCCAACCGGTATGAAATGGCGATTTGCCCGTGCAAGTCAATCTGCCGAAAAGTACATTATTTGTAACGCCGATGAAGGTGACCCCGGTGCATTTATGGACCGCTCATTGCTCGAAGGCGACCCACACGCAGTTATTGAAGGGATGATAATTGGCGCATACGCCATTGGTGCTACCGATGGTGTTATTTACTGCCGCGCAGAGTATCCACTGGCAATAAAGCGCCTAAACATAGCGCTTGCACAAGCTCACGAGAAGGGCTACTTAGGCAAAAATATCCAAGGAATTGAAGGATTCAACCTCGATATCCACATTAAGGAAGGCGCTGGTGCCTTTGTTTGCGGAGAGGAAACTGCGCTAATGGCCTCCATTGAAGGAAAGCGAGGAATGCCAACAAAGCGTCCACCATTTCCAGCAGAATCTGGATTGTGGCGTAAGCCATCGAATATCAACAACGTTGAAACATTTGCCAACGTATCGTACATTGTAAGTCACGGGGCTGGCTCGTTCAACAAATACGGAACCGAAAAGAGCAAAGGAACAAAAGTATTTGCCCTAACAGGCAAAATTAAGCACGGAGGACTTGTTGAAGTTCCAATGGGAATGAGCCTTCGCGATATAATATACAAACTTGGCGGCGGAATACAAAACGATAAAAAGTTTAAAGCGGTTCAAATGGGCGGCCCATCGGGCGGTTGTATTCCCGAGCATCTAATAGATATCCTAGTCGATTACGACCAAGTTAACGCAACCGGAGCAATTATGGGCTCGGGCGGTATGGTTGTAATGGACGAAACAACCTGCATGGTTGATGTAGCTCGGTTCTTCCTTGATTTCACTCAAAAGGAATCGTGCGGGAAATGCACATTCTGCCGTATTGGAACCAAGAGAATGCTTGAGATTCTAACCAGAATCACCGTGGGTGATGGCCAAGAGGGAGATATTGAAAAACTGGAGGAACTTGCCCTGCAAGTAAGAGATAGTTCACTTTGCGGATTAGGACAAACCGCTCCAAACCCAGTACTCACCACAATTAAGTATTTCCGCCACGAGTACGAAGCACACATCCGCGACAAGAAGTGTCCTGCACATAGCTGCAAGAAACTTCTCACCTACGAGATTGTTGCCTCCAAGTGTACTGGATGTACCGTTTGTGCGGTGAAGTGTCCAGTTAAAGCAATTGATGGGGAACGGAAAAAGGTTCATCACATAAATCAAGATATATGCATTAAGTGCGGCGATTGCTACTCAACCTGCCGTTTTGATGCAATTACAAAAAGTTAGATTTTATAATTAATTGTTGTTCGTTGATAGTTGTTCGTGAAATACTTAATGCATAAGTCACTTGTCACCAGTCATCTGTCACCAACTTATACCAAAAACTAAACACTGTTTTCAAAATGAGCGAACAGGTAAATATAGTTCTAAACGGAATTAACACAACAGCCCACAAAGGCGAGTATATACTTGATGTTGCACGCAAGCACGGAATAGACATTCCAACCCTTTGTCACGACCCACGACTAGAGCCGTACTCATCATGCTACGTTTGCGTGGTGGAAATTGAGGGACAGCGTAACCTGCAACCATCGTGCTCGACCCGCGTTGCTGAGGGAATGAAAATCAACACTGACAATAGTCGCGTACATAAGGCTCGTAAAACTGCGCTGGATTTGATAATGAGCAACCACTACGCCGATTGCGCAGCACCTTGTCGCGAGCGTTGTCCTGCTGGCGTTGATGTTCAGGGCTATATTTCACTAATTGAAAAAGGACTTTATAGCGAAGCAATTGGACTCATAAAACAAACCAATCCTCTACCTGCAATCTGCGGTAGAGTTTGCGTTCGTCCTTGCGAGGCAGCCTGTCGCCGTAATAATATGGACGAGGGAACTGGAGTTGGTATCGACTACCTAAAACGTTTCGCTGCCGACCGCGACTTGGAATCAAATCATCACTATAAACCTACTGTTGCCAAAACAACTGGCAAAAAGGTAGCAATTATTGGTGCTGGCCCTGGAGGACTCTCTGCTGCCTATTTCCTTCAACAGAAAGGACATCAGTGCGATATTTTTGAGGCACAAGCGCACCCTGGAGGTTGGTTACGCTACGGCATTCCAGAGTATCGCCTACCAAACGACTTGCTCGACAAAGAAGTTGCAACAATCACCGAACTTGGTGTAAACATATTCTACAACCAAAAACTTGGCGACAACCTCAGCTACAAGAAGATTAGTGAGGAGTATGATGCAATGATTCTTACCATTGGCTCACAGCGCGGAGCGCTTTTAGGTGCCGATGGCGAGGATGCCGATGGAGTTTTCTCAGGCATCGATTTCCTTCGGAATATGGAGGTTACAGGCCAACGATACGATTTTAAAGGCAAGCGCATTGCAGTTGTGGGCGGTGGAAACACCGCTATGGACTGCTGCCGTACATCTATCCGTTGCGGAAGCACAGATGTTAAGGTGATTTACCGACGTACTGAAGCCGAAATGCCCGCTAACCCTATCGAAATTCACGAATCAAAACTTGAGGGTGTTGAGTACCAATTCCTAACTGCTCCTGTAAGAGTAAACAAGGATGCCAACGGCAAATTAAAATCGATGACCTTAATCAAAATGGGATTGGGCGAACCCGACGCATCGGGTCGTAGAAGACCTGTTCCTATTGAGGGTTCGGAGTACGATATGGAGTTCGACTACATACTTGCCGCAATTGGTCAAAAAACCGACATTAACTTCCTTGACGATGTTAATAAGAATACCAAAAATGGCGAGCTAAAGGCCAACAAATGGGGCGATATTGATGCCAACAAGGCAACCCTGCAAACAGGTATCCCATCAGTTTTTGCAGCTGGCGATGGAGTTACTGGACCTGCAACAATAATTGAGGCAGTTGCGCAAGCTAAATTGGCCTCGCACAGCTGTCATCTTTACTTAACTGGGCAAGAAGTTGTTGCTCCTAAAAAGGAATTCCTAAGCAAAAAGGATAACTTCCATCAACTTAGCAAGGATGAGTTTGTAAACCGATATCAACATCAACTACGCGAGGAGATGCCAGTTCTGGAAGCAGATGGCCGTAAAAACTTCAACGAGGTTGAACTGGGCTACACCCACGAACAGGCGCACCACGAGGTTGGGCGTTGCTTGGAATGCGGCTGTACAGAGTATTTCGACTGTCAACTAAAGCAACACGCCGACACATACCAAGCCGACCAAATGCGATTTATGGGCGAGCACAAAGAGTTCAACGTGAACTTCTCGCATCCATACATCGAGATTGATAACAACAAGTGTATTCTTTGCTCGCGCTGCGTTAGAATCTGTAAGGATGTGGTTGGAGCAAATGCGCTAACGCTTGTAAAGCGTGGTTTTGAAACCTACGTTGCACCAGCATTGGGCGAAAGTTTGGCAAGCACAACCTGCGAATCGTGCGGAATGTGTATTTCGGCTTGTCCTACTGGTGCAATCACCGAAAATGTTCCTTTCAAACCAGGTCCTGTAAAAACCGAGACATTTGAAACCATCTGCGGATTCTGCTCTGTAGGATGTTCACTAACTTTCCACCATCGTGGAGGTTACATTATGAAGGTAACTGGTGCAAACGGAATGGTTAATACCGATGGTAACC
>JAEXVC010000210.1 GCA_023406715.1 Bacteroidota bacterium
TGACTAAGGTTTTGCTTAATTACAGAAAGCTCTTTGGTTTGTCCTTGGCTAGTAAATATCAACTCTGGTTTACAGTCGTTCAGGATATATGCCACATCTTCGTTCGATGCAGCAAAATCAACAGGAACAACAACACAACCGTTTTTTAATGCAGCGTAGAAAGCATAAATCCACTCAATTCTGTTTTCGGAGAAGATTGCAACCTTCTTGTAATCTTTATCCTTAAATAGTTGAGCGTATTGTGCAATATTTTGAAACAGTTCCTTGTAGGAAAAATGCTTTTCCTTTGTAATTACTGCAATCCTGCTAATGTCTTCACTGTTAATTATCATAACCTTTGGGCATTTTGTTTGTTTTTACAGCAATTTATTGGGCAAAGTTAACTCAATTATTGGTACGATATGATAAAAAAGGGAGTTGTTAAACAGCTCCCTTTTCATTCACTTATAGAATGATTTTATCGCTCAAACATTGATTTTTTAAACCAAAAAGCTACATTCACCAGCGCTATCATCACCGGAACTTCTACTAAAGGACCGATTACCGCTGCAAAAGCCTCACCTGAGTTTATGCTGAATACTGCTATTGCCACAGCAATGGCTAGTTCAAAGTTGTTACTCGCTGCTGTAAACGACAATGTAGTAGATTGCTCGTAAGTTGCTCCTATTTTTTTACTCATTAAGAATGAGAGCACAAACATCACTACAAAATAAATTATCAGTGGAATGGCAATGAGTAAAACATCCATTGGGATTTTTACGATGTACTCCCCTTTTAGCGAGAACATCACTATAATAGTAAATAGAAGCGAGATAAGGGTTAACGGGCTAATTTTGGGAACAAACTTGGTGTTATACCACTCCTTACTCTTAACTCGGGTAAGGATAAATCGGGTTAAAAATCCTGCTATAAAAGGAATACCCAAATATATGAATACACTTTTGGCTATTTGTCCAATGGTAATTGACTCAACACTTGTATTGGTTGGAATTCCAAACCAACCGGGCAGTTTAGCAATAAAAAAGTATGCATAAACCGAGAAAAACAAAACTTGGAATATGGAGTTGAATGCCACCAAACCTGCAGCATACTCAGTATCACCTTTAGCCAAATCGTTCCAAACAATAACCATTGCAATGCAACGCGCCAAGCCTATCATAATTATTCCGTACATATACGGCAGGTTGGCATTATTCTCGCCAGGAAATAACTTGAAGAACAGTATTGCCAAAGCAAACATCAAAACTGGACCCAAAAACCAGTTCTGAAACAACGATAAACCTAACACTTTTGTGTTTCGGAAAACATCACCAAGTTCTTCGTACTTTACCTTTGCTAATGGGGGATACATCATCACAATTAAACCAATAGCTATTGGAATATTGGTAGTTCCGCTCGACATACTGTTCCAAAACTCTGCAACGCTAGGGCTGAGCCAGCCGGCAAATACGCCAATAAACATTGCAAGAAAAATCCACAGGGTTAAGTACCTGTCTAGAAATTTGAGTCGTTTTTGTGAGGGCATAGTTTTTTTTTAATTAGGCAATTTGACAATTGGATATATTAATTTTTACTATTTCTTTTGGATGTAGTAATGATACTGTTTAAAATTAGAAGAATTTCTTTATTCTCAGTAAGTAAACTTTCATCGAAAGGATACTTTTTTGAATATTTACAAAGCATAAGCCAGTATTCTGTCTCCTCGGATTCCTTTATGGCAATTTTCATCTTATGTATAAAGTCTGGCTTACTCTCAGCGTTTTGTGCTTCTTTCACATTGGCACCTATTGATGTTCCTGATTTTAAAAGTTGATGCGAAATCACAAATTTCTTATTCTCCTCCAACATCTCGCAAAACTCAACAACTCTCAATGCAAACTGAAAGCTTTTATCAACAATAAGGTTCTGCCTTTCCATAATTATTTTGTATTAGAGTTTAGTTTTAACAAATTATCGATTAAAACTAAATTATCAAAATATTGGCGAATTGGCATATTGCCTAATTGCCACATTGGCAATCACACCCACAACTACTTTCCCCCTTAATCTGACTTTTGTAAAACGAGTAGAATCCACTCTTTATCTCATCGCGAACCCTGCGGAACTCGGCGAGGATTTCATCTTCGGTTCCGGTAGCCTCGGCGGGGTCGTCGTAGCCTAAGTGCCAGCGTTGCTTAACTTTGCCTGTGAATATTGGGCAGTTCTCGTTGGCTCCGCCACAAACTGTAATTACATAATCCCATTCCTCGGCAAGGTATTGGTCAACGTGCTTTGGAGTATGCTGGCTAATATCAATACCAACCTCGTTCATAACCTTGATGGCATTGGGATTAACTTTTGCGGCAGGTTCCGTTCCTGCGGAATAAACCTGTAAACTAGAATCAAACGATTTTAAAAATCCGTGAGCCATTTGGCTTCTGCAACTGTTGCCAGTACACAGAACTAGAATCTTTGTCATATTATTATTTTTTTAAACGATTTCGAGGTTTTAATTGGCAGGTACACGAACCATCCAACTGTTCCAGATAGTCAATCTTAATTGGTAGTCCATCGCGCTCCCACTCCACAATTCCACCAGCCAAATTAGCAATGTTGATATAGCCAGCATTTTTAAGTATGATAAAAGCCTCATGACTATGAATGCCTGTAGAATCGGCAATTATAACCGCGCAATCCTTTGGAATTTCTCCAACATTATCAATTAAAATGCTAATTGGACAGTAAACAACGTTTGGAACATCGAATTGTTTGTATGCAGTGAAACTTTGCTCGCGAACATCTACAATAACTGCTCCGCTATTTTTCGCTAGCTCATAAGCATTTTTTGGGGTAATATTTACGATTCCTCCGCTAAGAAAAGTATTGCTGATATAATCATTCATACAATTCTTGTAGTTTGGATAAAACTAAAAAATAAAGTTAAACAAAAACCCTACAATCATAATTCCTCCTCCTACTATTCCAACAAAGGTCAGTATTAAAGAAAGTGTCAGAACTTTTCTTAGAATAACCATTTCGGGTAAGGAAAGCCCAATTACAGACATCATAAATGCTAGCGCTGTTCCCAGCGATGCCCCTTTTTCAATCAAAACAGATACAATGGGGACAATTCCTGCTGCATTTGAGTAAAGCGGAATTCCGATGAGTATTGATAATGGTACAGAGTACCAAGCCGATTTACCCATTAAGCTAGCCATAAAATCTTCGGGAACATATCCGTGTGCCCCTGCACCAACAGCAATACCAAGTGCTACATAAATCCAAACCTTAGCCACAATATCCTTTACTGCTGTATAACCCATATTTATTCTGCTTGCAAGGGTTAACTTTTCGTCCTCCAAATCACTTTTACCTACACGTGTTTGGTAAACCCAAGGTTCAACCCACTTTTCGAGTTTGAGAATACCAATTACCCATCCGGCAATAATAGCAATAACTAACCCTGTAGCAACATATATAAGCGCCACCTTCCATCCAAACATACCATAAAGAAGCACCACGGCAACCTCATTAATCATTGGTGCAGCAATTAGGAACGAAAAAGTAACACCAAGCGGAACACCCGACTCAATAAAACCAAGGAACAATGGAATTGCAGAGCAAGAACAGAATGGAGTTACAATCCCCAAGCAGGATGCCATTACATTTCCGGTAAAAGTTTTTTTCCCCTCCAACGCTTTTCGAGTTCTTTCGGGAGTAAAGAATGTGCGGATAATTCCGACGAAGAAAATTATGAGGGTTAACAAGAGGATTACCTTTGGAAATTCGTAGATAAAAAACCATAAAGCCTCTGCTAGATGTGCGCCCTTCGTCATTCCAAACACAGAGTATATTAACCAATCGGTTATTGCTGGTAAATTATGGTAAATAAAATACCAAATAGGCAAAAGCAACAGAGGTAACCAAACCGATTTATGAAAATTCTTCATACCATTAAATCATATTAGAATTAAAAGAATGCCCTGAAAATGTAATATACACCCACCGCTATAAATAGCAATGCAATTACTCGCCTAAACCAAAGTTCAAAAGTTTTAACTTTATGGTAAAAACCTCCTATTCCAGATACGGTATAAGCCAAAAGCCACGAGAAAATAATTACGGGAATTCCTGTGGCCAATGCAAATACAATTGGTAAGTACAGTCCCGAAGCGCTACTAACAGTCATAGGGACAAGCATTCCAAAATAAAGCACTCCACTGTAAGGGCAAAAAGCCAATGCGAACACAATTCCTAAAAGAATAGCATCAAAAGAATTCCACGTTTTCTTGTTCTGCATTCTAGTGGACAGCCTGTTCATTGCAGGGAAATTTACTTTAATAAAATCGAGCATAAACAGGCCAATGACTATAAGTAGTGGGCCAATTATTTTCTCACCATATCGTTGGAAAAAACCTGAAAACTTCAATTGGTCTACACCAAAAAAAATAATCAGAGGTATTATAGTATAGGTAATTGCTCTGCCCAATGTGTACAAAATGCCATTGAGGAAAACCCTGTGCTTATTCTCTATATCCCTGCTTATAAATCCAACTGCGGTGATGTTGGTAGCCAGAGGACACGGGCTTATTGCTGTCATTAGTCCCAAAATAAATGCGGAAAGCCAAGGTGCAGAGTTGCTTTCGAGCAGTGAACTTAATAAATCTTCCATTTTGATATTTATTTCAGTCCTTATAGCAACTTGTCTATTTTCTCCTTCATTATTTGTTTGAACTTGTCGGGGTTTTTACGTGCATACATAAACCCATCGTTAGTAATGTTAATTTTCTGGGTTCCAGCTACAATTAACAATGTTTGACCGGTAACACCTAATTTCTTTGCAATAGCCTTACTGCTTTCGTCATCTAAATTGATAGCTTGAAATGATATTTTGCCCGACTTAAACTGCTCAGCATAAATTGTTTCCACGTTTGTTTTGGCCTCAGCCTCCACGGTTTTACAGGTAACACATCGTCCAGTAAAATGGAAATAGTATACCTCCACTTTACCTCCAGTAGTGTATTTAGTTTGATTTTTTGAATCACTCTGTGCATTGCACGATGTTGCTACTACTAAGCCAAGCAGCACAAACAAAAAACTTAGTTTTTTCATCTTCATTTAATTGTTATTGTTTTTTTATTAAATCCTTTATCTCGTTAACATTTGCCAATCTACCACTTAGCACAACCTTTCCGTTGATAACCAGAGCAGGGGTATGCATAATTCCGTAACTCATAATTTTAACAATATCCTCAACCTTCTCAATATTTGCATCTATTCCTAACTCTGCAACTGCCTCGCGGGTTGTTTTTTCGAGTGTTTTACACTTTGCACATCCAGTGCCTAATACTTTAATTTCCATATTTATGTTATTTTTATAGTTTATATCCAATGCAAAACACTGAATGTAAAATGATAAAGTATTTCATTCTACATTTTAAGCTTTACATTTTTCATTTTCTTTTTTCTCAAAAAATCCACTAAACAAGAACTTGGCTTCCTCCCAGTTTTCTCTTTTGATACAATACTTAATTTTTGGTGGATTAAACTCGCCCTGAATTAAACCTGCATCGCGCAACTCGCTTAAATGCTGCGAAAGGGTACTGCGGGCGATTGGCAAATCGTCCACAATATCGCCGCTGTAGCAGCAACTCTGGCCAGCAAGTATCTCAAGGATTTGAATTCGAACAGGGTGACTTAACGCCTTGGCGTATCGGGCAATCTTCTCCTGCTCCTCGGTGTATTTCTTTTTCGTCATTTCATCAATAAATATTTCGCAATATTACGAAATATTTTTATTTCGTCGAAATACGAAATGATTTATTTCTATGCTGATAATTATAAGAAATTTAAATGCCGTTGACATTTTGTTTTTTATTTGATATATTTGATTCTCAAACATCTACACAACCCTTAAAGTATCCTCATAATGAAAAAGTTATACTTTCTTTCTGTTGTACTTGGTTTACTTTTGTCATCCTGCTATACCCGCGAGTTGTACTATTCCTTTGAGCCAGCGCACGGTGGTGTTGTGGTAGGTTCTTCGTACTATTACCTTGCTCAGGTAAGGGAGTACCGTTTACCTAAAGGAATTAGCCGATTTCCTGATGGTGGTATGTCAATGGAAACTCGTCAGGTTTTTGGATTGTTCAAAACAGACAGTGTTATGAATCAAACTTTTCTGGTTCATAAAATAGGTGATATTTTTGGCTGGCCATCGAGATATGAAACTAGAATAGACCGGAATGATTCATTCATCATTTACGCAATAACCAATGTTAACTTTTCCGACTCACTTGACGGAATTTACTTATTAAACCTGAAAAACAATAATTTGAAAAAATACTCCAACTTAGGAGTTTTAGCCTCAATATCGGATTTTAATCAAATAGCCTATTGTGTTGATAATAAACTATCTGTTGATGATATAGATGGAACTCAACTGTACTCATACATTTTAAACTCTAAACCAGTATTTGTTGACTGGAATACCGACGACGAGATTTACATCTACTTATCAAATCCCTATAGCGTTAAAATGCTTAAATTATCTACTGGAAAAACCACCAATACTGAATTAGAGTATGCTCCAAATTATGCTCAGGAGAAAAACAAAACTCAAATCCTGAAAGTTATTAGTAGTTCAACCTCCGATTTAAAAGAACTACTTAATCAGTAAATCAATTTTGTATTGTGTAAGAAACTTTTTTACAAGAATCATCTAAATCGATTTAGATATTTTTATATATTTGTTGCAAGCAAATGTGGATTGATGAAAAAGCAGAGAGTTTCGTTGGACGATATTGCCCGTAACCTGGGGGTTTCGAAGGCGGTGGTTTCGTTGGTGATGAACGGGAAGGCGGAGCAGTATGGCATTTCGGAACGGACTCGTATTCGTGTACTCGATAAGGCTAAGGATTTAAACTATAAACCCAACCAGTTAGCTCGTGGGCTTCGGCTTGGGTATACCAATACTATAGGACTAATTGTTTCCGATATTTCCAATAGTTTCTACGCAGCAATAGCCCGTAATGTTGAGGATTTGGCTGCCAGCATTGGCTCCAACGTGATTATTTGTAGTACCGACGAGGATATTGAAAAGGAGCGAAAATTAATCAAGCTATTACGGAACAGGCAGGTCGATGGTATTATTCTATCATCGTCGCAAGAAAATGCCGAGGAGCTAAGGATTTACTACTCCGATGGATTGCCTTTGGTGCTTATCGATAGGTGTTTCGAAAATTCTGGAATTCCATCGGTAGTGGTCGATAACTTTAATGGAGGCAAACAGATTGCCGAACATCTATTCAAGTCTGGTTATCAAAAACCACTGGTTTTAACACTTTCAACATCGCATATATCAACAGTAAAGCATAGGGTTGAGGGCTATAAATATGCTTGGCAACAAAAAGGTGTTAAGGTTGATACCGTTGAGATTCCTTTTGGAGATATCAGCGGAGCAGTGAGCGAATTGCTAATGACCCGATTTAAGCAAAACTCCATGCCTGATTGTCTTTTTGCAGTAAACAATAACCTAGCAACAGCAGTATTGCAGTCGTGCAGCAACTTGGGGATTAGAATTCCTGAAGATATCGCCTTAACCTGTTTCGACGATTTACCTTACTTCAGTTTTATTAAACCTTCGGTAACTGCTGTTTCGCAGCCAATTCAGGAAATCTGTACCCAAGCATTTGAGTTGTTGATGCATCAAGTTAAACAAGAGTATATTGAGGGCTTAGATAGATTGACTGTTTTACCAATAGTTTTGAATATAAGGGAATCGTCTCAGTTTTGTCATTCCGAACGACAGTGAGGAATCTAAAGTGTATTAGAATAAGTGATAAACAATATAGATGCTTCGCTATCGCTCAGCATGACAAGAAATAAAAGTATAATAAAAACCTAAACCAAAACCTAATATGAACAAAAAAACTATTCCAATCTTTTTAGCATTTCTAACAATGGGTATTGCCGATGCAATGGGCCCAATGTCCGATGCTGTGAAAAATCAATATCAACTAAACAATGTAATGGCAACCCTATTACCATTCTTTGTTTTTATTGCATTTGCAGTGTTTAGTGTTCCTGGCGGGCTATTGGCATCGCGAATTGGCAAGAAAAACCTATTGCTTGTAGGATTGGGTTTAAATGCGTTGGCACTACTTGTACCAACCCTTATTGCACCTAGCTATATGTTGCTTTTAGCCTGTATTCTTATCCTAGGAATTGGTACCTCGTTCTTACAGGTTGCTGGAAATCCAATTATGCGCGATGTTAGCACCAGTGGTGCGTATAGCCGTAACTTGGCTTTTGCCCAAGGAATAAAAGGAATTGGTAGCACGGTATCGGCATACTTGGTAACAGCCGTTGCTGCTTTAGTTCTTTTCAAGGATTTAGGATGGAGAGCGGCATTCCCTGTTTTCTTTATACTAATGGCGTTAACATTTGTATCGGTCCTTTTTATTAAGGTTGAAGAAACAAAGGCCGATGTTCCACCAAGTTTCAAGTCGAGTCTTGGTTTGTTGAAAAATCCAGTGTTTTTGATGGCAGTTATAGGGATATTCCTTTATGTTGGAGCCGAGGTTTGTATGGCTCGATTCCTTTTGCCCTTGAATAAGGCAATTGGTATGTCGCCCGATGATGCTAGTAAATACGGTGCACCATTATTTTTCCTTCTGTTAACAATTGGTCGTTTGGTTGGAGGAGTTACACTAACTGTAATTAATCCGCGTAATTTCTTCCGCATATCGGCTCTAATGGGATTGGTTGGAATAATTCTACTTATGGTCGGAAATCCAATTTTGGCAATTGTTGGAGTAATTGTCGGCGGATTAGGTTTTGCCAATATATGGCCTTTACTTTTCTCTATTACTGTTGAGGAAAAACCCGAGGCTGCAAATGAACTAAGCGGTTTGATGTGTATGGCCATTTCGGGCGGTGCAATTATACCTTTGTTTATGGGTAAAATGGTTGATATGGAGATGAACGCCTTTTCGTTCATAGTTCCAGCAATTTGCTTTGGATATTTGCTGATATTATCGCTTAAAGGCACAAAAAAAATGGCAGCGTAACTAAACTCATAACACACAACTCTTCATATGTCATATCGGAACGATAGTAGAATAGTACTTACCCTCGATGCAGGAGGAACTAACTTTGTTTTTTCGGCAATTAAGGGGATGCAGAGTATTGTTGAGCCTGTTACATTGCCAAGCAATGGCGATAACTTGGATAAATGCCTGCATACAATCCTCGATGGGTTTAAAACTGTAATATCTAAACTGAACGAAAAACCTGTTGCAATCAGCTTCGCATTTCCAGGCCCAGCAGATTACCCCAATGGTATTATTGGCGACTTGGGCAATTTGCCCAGCTTCAGGGGTGGAGTTGCTTTAGGTCCAATGCTTCAGGAGCAGTTTAATTTACCTGTGTTTATTAATAACGATGGCGATTTGTTTGCCTATGGCGAGGCCATTGCGGGGCTTTTACCCGAGGTAAACGAAATGCTCGAAAAGGCAGGAAACCCAAAGCGCTATAAAAACCTTTTTGGCATTACGCTAGGAACAGGTTTTGGTGGTGGCTTGGTGGTGAATAATCAACTTTACATTGGTGATAATTCTGCTGGAGCTGAAATTTGGTTGATGCGCAACGGTATCGATGTTTACTGCTTTGCAGAGGAAGGAGCTAGCATACGTGCGGTTCAGGGAATTTACCATAGCAATTCCAGAAATAAAGAGACTGAAACCCTCTCTCCAAAGGAAATATACGATATACTCGAAGGTGAAAAGGAGGGAGATATGGTTGCGGCTCGTCTTGCATTCCAAACGCTTGGCGTTGTTGTGGGCGATGCCCTGGCCAATGCAGTTACATTAACCGACTCGCTTGTAGTAATTGGTGGTGGTTTGGCCAATTCCTATAAGTATTTTGCTCCTTCAATGTTCTACCAACTGAACGGTAAAATTCAAAGCCTCAAGGGTGGCGAGGTTGATAGGCTTGAACTAAAAGCCTTTAATCTTGAAGATGTTCAGCAACGCGAGCAATTCACAAAAGGGGAATTATGCAAAATTAAAGTTCCACTCACTACGCGTGAGGTTGATTACGACCCACTGAAACGATTTGGGGTAGGTTTATCGCGACTTGGAACTAGCCACGCAGTGGCTGTAGGAGCGTATGCGTTTGCTTTGAAAAAGTTGGATGAGAATTAAACGCAAAGTCGCAAATTTATTAGTTTTCATCAGTAAAGTAAATGAAAATAAAAAAAATAATCCGAGTAATATTTGTAACAATTATGTTGATTTTCTTCATCAACATAACCGCAGCATATTCTCAACAAATCATAAATCTTGATGGTGCTTGGCAATTCCGCAAAGCCAATTCTCAGGACGTTTGGATGCCTGCTGTTGTGCCAGGAACAGTTCATACTGACCTTATGGCCAATGGAAAAATTCCTGATGTTTACAATGGATGTAACAACTTACAGTTGGGATGGATTGACACGTTGGATTGGGAGTATTACCGTGAATTCGATTTGCCAAAATCTTACAAACCCAACAAGGTGACAGAGTTGATTTTTAATGGTCTTGATACCTATGCTCTGGTTTACTTGAACGACTCATTAATTCTTGTTACCGATAATATGTTCCGTCAGTGGCGGAAAGATTGTTCAGCGATTCTAAAGCCACAGAAGAATACCATAAAGGTGATTTTTAGTTCTGCAGTAAAAATTGCGAAACAGAAGACCTCCGAGGCAAAAATAAAAATACCAGGAGGAGAATGGGCTTACAGCCGCAAAGCTGCCTACCATTATGGATGGGATTGGGGCCCACGGTTTGTAACTTGTGGAATTTGGAAATCTGTATACTTATATCAGCCTAATAATATCGATATAAATAATCCCTCAATAAATACCATCAACTTAAGTGATACAAAAGCATTGATGAGTATTTGCTTCGATTATTCTGCTCTAAAGGATGGACGTTATAATGTTCAACTTGTTGATAATAGTAAGCAAACCCAACTCTTCGAGAAGGATATTGTTGTTAAAACAGGAATTAGTGAGTTTAAGGATAGTTTTTACATTCAGAATCCTCAGCTCTGGTGGCCTAATGGAATGGGCAAACAAAATCTCTATAATCTTAAATTGATTGTAAGTAAAGGAAAAAGGGCTATTTATAGCGAGGTTTTTAAAGTTGGCATTAGGACTGTAGAGTTGATTAATGAGCCCGATAGCATCGGAGAGTCGTTCTACTTCAAGGTAAATGGTAAGCCAATGTTTGCAAAGGGAGCTAATGTTATACCACCGCACAGTTTTATCTCTTCGATAAACGATTCTGTTTGGATTTCAATTGTTGATGATGCTAGTCGAGGCAACTTTAATATGCTGCGCATATGGGGTGGTGGAGTGTATCCAGCCAACGCTTTTTTCGAGGCCTGTACTGAACGTGGTATTTTGGTATGGCAAGATTTTATGTTTGCCTGCTCGATGTATCCTTGGAGTACAGAATACTTAAGGAATGTTCAGGTTGAAGCTGAACAGCAAGTTAAGCGGCTTAGGAAGCATTCGAGCCTAGCGCTTTGGTGCGGCAATAACGAGGTTGATGAGGGTTGGCACAACTGGGGATGGAAAACACAGTTTGATTCTGTTCCTGCTTTGGCCGATTCAATTTGGAATGGCTACAAAAGTCTTTTTCATAATCTTCTACCTACAGTTGTAAATAAATTCGATTCTACAAGGCCTTACTGGCCTTCATCGCCAAAGTTTGGATGGGGACGTTTGCAGAGCATGACTCACGGCGATTCACATTACTGGGGAGTTTGGTGGGGCACAGAACCCTTCGAGAAGTATAGGGAAAAGGTTCCTCGTTTTATGAGCGAGTATGGTTATCAGGCAGCACCGTCGAATCACACCATAAAACTATTCAGCAATGGTGGTGTAAATCCCGATTCTGTGGAGATGCGTTGTCATCAGAAACATCCTGTGGGTTACGAAACTATCCGAACCTATATGGAGCGCGAGGGTTTTTACCCAGAAACTTTCGACGATTGGGCTTATCAAAGCCAAATAACACAAGCATTGGGTTATAGGGTTGCAATTGAATCGCATCGGTTGGCTTCGCCACGCTGTATGGGGACACTTTACTGGCAGTTGAACGACTGTTGGCCTGTAGTTTCGTGGTCGAGTATCGATTATTTGGGACATTGGAAGGCGGTTCACTACACTGTTCGCGATTCCTACAAATCTGTTTTGGTTTCGGCGCATGTAACCGATAGCGTAATTGTGGTTAAAGCTGTTTCGGATAGTTTGCAGCCTATCAGCGGAAAAATAACGTTAACCATACTAAGCAATTTAGGCGATACGTTGAAGCAATGGACTAAGGACGTTTCATTACAGCCCAATATTGCATTAGTTGTGGATAAAATTGAAAATCCCGTTGGAAAAAATGATTTCGATAAATACTTTATTCATACCCGATTGAGTTTATTGGATGGAACAGAGTTCGAATCGGTATCGTTTATGGGTAAAGTAGGCAAGTTGAAATTGGAGAATCCCCAAATAGTTAAGGATATTTCGCAGGGCAACAATGGTGGAACAATAACCTTATCATCAAAGTATCCAGCATTCTTTGTGGAGTTAAGTAGTAATAATCCCGATTGCAGATTTGAAAATAACTATTTGCATATTCTGCCCGGACGAAAATATATAATTAAGTATAGTGGTAATTTGGATGATAAACTGAAAATAAAGTGGATGAAAGACTAAAGTTTCTTGTCATTCCGAGCGATAGCGAGGAATCTAGTGTGCTCGAGTATGATTGTCAACAGAGATGCTTCGGCAAGCTCAGCATGACAAGAGACAATGGCTATTGTTGACCCAATTCTATTTAGGAATCTACAAAATGAAAAGATGAATCCAATAGGAACACATAATTACTTTGTTTACATTGTAACAAACGCAGTTAAGACTGTCTTGTATATTGGTGTCACAAATGATTTAAGTGTAAGATTGTATCAACATAAGGAGGATTCAATGAATGAGAAGACGCATTTTGCGGGGAAATATAATGCGTATTTTTTAATTTACTGGGAAAGGTTTCAATTTATTGAGGATGCAATTAGAAGAGAGAAGCAGCTAAAGGGCTGGAGTCGTAGCAAGAAAGAGGCTTTAATTAATGCATTTAACCCAGAATGGAAGTTTTTAAATGATGAAATATAGATGCTTCGCTATCGCTCAGCATGACAAAACACAATGTTACTTGTCATTCCAAGCGATAGAGAGGAATCTAGAGTGCTCAAGTATGATTATCAACAGAGATGCTTCGACAAGCTCAGCATGACAAGCAACAAAGGCCATTTTTGACCCGAGTTTAGCAAGAGTACCAATAGAAATGAAACGATTAATAAACACCTACATACAATGAAAAAACCTAAACTACTTACAGTTCTGATGCTTATTAGCATTGCGCTGTTCTCGCAGGAGAAAAGTCCCGTGGATTATGTGAATCCATTCATTGGAACGGATTTTCACGGTCACACGTATCCCGGAGCAACTGTTCCCTACGGTTTGGTTCAGTTAAGCCCCGATACACGTCTAACAGGCTGGGATGGCTGCTCGGGTTACCATTTTTCGGATAATGTGATTTACGGTTTTTCGCATACGCACCTTAGCGGGACTGGAGCCTCGGATTATGGCGATATTCTGATTGCCCCAGTCACAGGAAAGCCAATTTTTAATAATGCGGAGTACTCATCGAAGTTTCAGAAAAAAAACGAAACGGCAAAGGCTGGATACTACTCGGTTTATCTTGATAAATTCAAAGTGAAGGCTGAGATGACGGCTACTGCGAGGGTTGGTTTTCATCGATACACTTTTGATAAACCAAGTAAGGCTGCTTTGGTAATAGACCTTGAGCATCGTGATAAGGTTTTAGAATCGTGGGTTAAGGTTGTTGGTAAGAATGAACTGCACGGCTTTCGCCGTTCGTCGCGTTGGGCTAAGGACCAGCATATCTATTTTGTGATTCGCTTCTCCGAGCCAATTTCTATGGGACCAAATTTTATTGAAAAGGACGAAATATCCCTTTCTACGGATGAAAATGGACAGGTTAAAACTGAGGGGAAAAACCTAAAGTTATGGCTTCAGTTTGCTAATCCTAAAAGTGGGCAATTGCTAGTAAAGGTTGGTGTTTCGGCTGTGAGTGCGGAAGGAGCATTGAAGAACCTTGAGGCCGAATTGCCTGGTTGGGATTTTGATGCAGTTGTAACTGATGCGCAAAAGCTTTGGAATACAGAACTCTCTCGTATTAATATTAGCGGAGGAACTCCAGAGCAGTTAACAACTTTCTACACATCGCTATACCATGCAATGGTTGTGCCCAACGTATTTTCTGATGTTGATGGACAGTATCGTGGAATGGATAACCAAATCCATCAGGCCGATGGATTTACTCCGTACACTGTTTTCTCGCTTTGGGATACTTACAGGGCTTGGCATCCGCTTATGACAATTATCGATACAAAAAGAACAGGCGATTATATTAATACATTCCTATCGCACTACCGCTTTGGTGGACGACTTCCTGTTTGGGAACTTGCTGCAAACGAAACAGAATGTATGATTGGCTATCATTCAGTTCCCGTAATTGTTGATGCTTGGAAGAAAGGAATCAGAAATTTCGACGAAAAGTTTGCCCTTCAAGCAATGAAGCATAGCGCCAAGTTAAATCATTTTGGATTGAAGGAGTTTAAGCAGTACAACTTTATCCCCGGCGATATGGAGCACGAGTCGGTTTCCAAAACCCTAGAGTACGCCTACGATGATTGGTGCATAGCTCAATTTGCTAAAGATTTAGGCGAAAACACCGATTACGTTGAATTCACTAAGCGTGCTCAGGCATACAAAAACCTATTCGACCCAACAACTCGTTTTATGCGTCCACGCATAAATGGTGGTTGGAAGGATAATTTCAACCCAGCAGAGGTTGACCAAAACTTTACCGAGGCAAACAGTTGGCAGTACAGTTTCTATGTTCCACAGGATATTTCTGGATTGATAAAGTTGCACGGAGGTAAGGATAATTTCGAAAAAAGGCTCGATGACCTATACTCAACATCATCGCAGCTATCGGGTAAAAATCAGGTAGATATAACAGGTCTTATTGGTCAGTATGCTCATGGTAACGAGCCTAGCCACCATATGGCTTACCTCTACAATTACGTTGGCAAACCTTGGAAAACACAGCAGATGGTTCGCAAAATTATGGACGAGATGTACACCCATAAACCCGATGGAATTTGCGGAAACGAGGATTGCGGACAAATGAG
>JAEXVC010000249.1 GCA_023406715.1 Bacteroidota bacterium
ACAGTGGCTCCCAGTAAGTTTTTCAGGGTAACCGCCTTAAGGCCATCGTTGCCCCCGCTAATTGTACTTCGGATTATACCGGTGGAAGTGCCCATGGTTAAAACGGGCTGCAGAACACTGGCCACAGCAGTGAGCGGTGCGGAGGGCTGTTCAACGGAATCACTGTATTCAGTAACACATCCGTTTTCATCGAAGACCGATACCGTGTATCCTCCACTGGCAAGATTCCTAAATATGCCACCCATGCTCCTCACGGTATCAGCGTAAGCAGGGCTTTCGGAACTTATTGTACTGTAGGCAAACATTCCCTTACCCGAGTAATTAGAAAGCGCCACCTGTCCGTTTGACTCACCGTAGCATCTTACATCAGAAAAAATCAAAGTTACATCTGGGTTCTGATATGGAATTAAAGTAACTGTAGTATCCAAACCACACCCCTTATTATCGACAACCTTTAGTTGATAGTAACCGCTTGTGAGTGTATCGCCTAAATTATAAATTGTATCAGCAACGAACACCGTGTCGTTCGAGAAAATATCATCCCTATAGAAAGGCTGATTGCCTCGCAACCACTCGTACCGGTACAAGCCATTCCCACCCTTAATCTCGGCAAGGATAGACCCATTATTCAACTCGCATTTTGGGTCAACTGCCTCCATGTTTTCTACAACTAGTGGGTCTGGTTCTGAAATTGTAACCTCAATTGGGCTTGCAGAATAGCAACCACTTCCATCCTTTACTCTAACAGTATACTTACCTGGAATTAAGTTTGGGGTTACAACATCGGCGCCCTTCCAAACACCATTATTATTAACCATATAAGTATAACCACCATTACCACCTCTAGGATTAGATATTAATATACTACCATTGGCATCACCATAGCAGGTAACGTCAATGGATGAAATATCCGCTTCTACAATATCAGGTTGATGAACAGCTATAGTATATCCTTCAATGACAGATTCACTAACTGATACTGAACTATTCCATATAGGAATTGTACTATTTTTAATACTTCTAAGAAAATAGGAGAAACTATTACCAACATCATATTCCATTGTGCTGGAAAATGTATTTTCGCTAGTAGATATAGTGCTAACGTCAAAAACACCTCCTTCAACACCTCCTTCGGGGGTAAGTTTTACACCTCCAGTTCCGCCATGACAGTTAATGGGAGTAGTAACTTGATAAAAATTCTTAATAGTATCCAAAGGAAACTCGAAAGAGTAGAGGTTTTGCTTATATGCATTGGCACCATAAGTCAACTGCACTGTATACGAGCCATCGGTTAAATTATGCCTAATTATTGAACTACCCAAAGCACCGGGCACAGGTATTTCAAAACCTCCCTCGTTCTTAATCAATTCCAAATAATAAGGATGCATCAGTGAGTTTGAATTATTAAGCCATGCCTCTAAGGAGCCCACTCTATCCTCCATTTTCAGAATTACATTAGCGTTAAACTGGGGTGCATTTACAGAAAACTCCACAGGGATGGAGCATGTTTGCCCATTTACAGTATGACTTGCAGTAGTTTTGTACTCTCCAATAGCAACTCCTGTGTATTCTACGGTACTTGCGGTTTCAGTAGATCTAAAAACTTGGGGTGCGGTTGCCTTATCCCATATAACATCGCCTTGGCTGTTTACAAATTCTATAGCTACCTCACCTAAATCACCAAGTTTAAGCACATCCGGTGAACTGGCATTAACGCCAAACACTTTTGATTCTACTACAATTCCTCCTTTTGGGAAAGAACAACTCCCATTTTCAACAAGAAGATCATACGTATCTGCAGTCAAACTATCAAAGACATAGGAGTTGTCAGTAGTTATATGAGTCAGGATTTTTGAAGGCAGTGTACAAGATGTTAACTTATAAGTTTTAGCACCAGTCATACCCGGCACACTTACCACAACTTTTCCATTTGGAGTGGAGCAAGTTTGCGGTATTGCAGAAGCAGTGCAAGGGCTGGGAATATTTACCGTTAGAGTAATACTAGGATTACCATTTCCATCGCTCAAATGAATGCTATTATCGCCATAAATCATACCCCCAACAATAATTGAATTTCCAATTTTACTCAAAGAGTCCGTAGGACTATACCTATAAGGTGTGGATCCCCCACCGCTATAGGTAACTTTAACCTCGCCATTATTTGCACATAAACTTGTAGGAGTTTTAACAATTTCGGTCAAAAAAAAGGCTTCAGGAGGAGCTGTTACAGACACATCAAAAAAGTAAGGACATCCATCCTCATCTAGAAGTTGAAGGGTTTGTGGACTTGGCTGGTTAACTAAAATACCATTGCTAACCTTTACTCCAACTTTTTGGCTAACCCACAAATCTTTATAAAGTCGCATATATCCATCGAACCATTCTTTAGCAATACCTTTGTCGGGATATACAGAATTTTGGATATAACTATCGTCCCAAAGAACAACATCATTATTGATATTATTTATTTTCACAATAAACTTTGCACTATACCCATTAACCTGAAGAGAAATATCTGCAGTACCATTATATATTTCTGAAAAATTCACTTCGCTCCCAACAGTCAGGTGTTTTTTTATTACTGTATAATTATACTCCGGTTTATTATAATCGGGATTACTCAAGTGGTAATTATGTATTCCGTCGTCATGAGTATGTGCATGATTATGTGTCACACTGTGCGAATGAGTGTGTGTTTCAGATCTATACTCGTATGTGCCAGATTCTTCACCATCGTATACCAGCAAATGACTATTATGATTACATAGATTATGAGGGCCTGAACTGGACTCATGCTTAGACTCACAACTATATTTCCCGGGCTCATTACCACTAGGAGGATAAATTACTAGACATCTATGTTCATGTGAATGGCTGTGCTGGCAGGTATGAGTATGCGAATGACTATGGTAACTGTACGGATAAAACCAACCATCGCCATTAGGGTTCAATACCTTTGCCTTAGTTTGATTATTAACCCACTGCCTATACTTAATTTGAAAGAAGGTTTTATAAGCGCTAGACCAACTTCGCATCTTAATTGAATCATTTCTAAATTCGGACAACTGCTGTTCTGTGAGTTTTAAAGACGGCAATTCATTTATCGTTGCTAAAACATTAGGGTTAGAAGGATTTTGAGAATACTGTATGGAATCAACAATAATATAAGGTTTTCTCAGATAGAAAAAGTCATCCTTTATGCTAAGCATAGCGAAGGGGTGGTTATAATCTGGCACATCGTAAAGCGTATCGTTGATTTCAAATTTTACATTACGCAACTGATTAACCTCCACCTTGTTGGGTTTTGGAGGGATTATAAATGATTTTACACAGGCTATGTTCTCAACACTATCTTTTTCTTGCAACTGTAATTTCCATTCTTCAGGTGTAGTATTTGGCTCATTAAACAAATCCTCATTACCTTCCATAACAAGTTCATATGTCAATGGAGTATCCGTAGCTTTCATCGTACAGGTATTAAAACTTGAAAAATTAGGATAATCTCCCTGTGCTACAGCCCAATAGAAACAATTTTGATCGAAGTTCAAATACCCCGTATCCGCATCGCTTTTAAGTTCCACATAAACCTTAACCTTAGAATTGCAATAGGATCGCTCTACTTGCTGAATGGAGAATTGCAAACCTCTAGGATAAAACCTAACTCCTGCAACTTTTTGACCAACAGACTTTGAACCGTTAAGGAGTGTTTTTACCACCCTAAACTGTAACCCTTTGCCCATCCACTCAAAAAATTTTGAACTTGGGTCGATTTTTTTCCCAGCAATATCCTCATAAGTTAAAACATAGCTCTTTTGGGGAGCAATTATTAGTTTGGCAGGAACTTTAGTCCATCCTTCTGTGCCTTCTAAAGCAACCTGCAACTCTGGTTTTTCACTTGCCCTATTCATAAAAAAATCGTCGGTAACAAGTAGCAAAGTACCCTCCTCGGCTGAGTAAGCACGATTCAAATCGGGGCAGGATAAATCCACCGGATCATCAACATAAACCGTTGTGGTCATTATATACCCTTCACGTTTGCCACCCCAATTGAAACTATTACTACAAGGGTCAGAGGCCTCCTCCGAATAAATATTTGCACCAACATTATTCAGTTCCATTTCGTACGACAGATTATTATCGTTCAGAATTCCACCTGCTGAAGTATTTACTTTAAGTTTTGGAATTATTTTTCTAGAATTAGCCTGCTCCTGAAGAAGGATATTACTTTTAGAGCCGGTATTGATATAATCCCTCGGAATCGGTATTGTTACATCTTTCGTCAAGGTAAAGGGTTGGCCATAATCATACAATGTAATACTGGCGCTCCTAAAGTATGGATTATCGCCACACTCGCCCCATGAGGAAAATTGCTGCTTAACGGCTAAACAGTAAAGAGGCGGATAGTATTGCGCCCTTGAATTAAACCCAACTGCCAACAAAAGAATCAGCATCCAACAATTTAACAACCTCGTAATCATTTGCAGAAATATTTAACCATTAAACCTAACAAAAATCTTAGCCGCAAAACTTTACATGCCCTTAATCCTTTACACAACGAATAGAGAACAATACATCAATACCATAAGCCTTTTGAATACCGCTATTCTGATTGGTAAAGTGACGAATAAACTTCGCCCCGCTTCCAGTTGTTGTCCACAAAAAAGTATCGCCACCAATTTTATCTTCCGTCCCCCCATCAGTCATATAACCTGCAGGTAGCAGGTTAAAACCATAAATATCGGTGCCATTGCCACTGTTCCCATTGTAATCGGTCCAGCCCGAAGTGGATTTCAACGTTTTACCAACATTTTCCTGTTCTCCCTTAAAAAGTCTATAATCAGTACTATTTATATCAGCTTCCGACATTCCAAGGTAACGCTCTAGTGTTTTCATATCTTCATCAGAAGGAACGTGATACCCACATGGACACGGATTCTTGCCATGATCTTCTTTTATTGCAGCATTATAAGAGTAATAGTAACCGTAAATATTGCTTTTACTCCCAATCCTATAATATTTATCATTATACTGGCTTTTCATTTCATTACCATTCTGCCACCTTGTGGCTCTCAGATTCTCGCGTAACCAAGTTTGGGTGCCAATCTGTACTGTGGAATAGATGTTAAATTCGACATCGTGAACCAGCGTGGGAGCTAGCGGCATGGCCTTTATGGTATCAACTTTTGAGGCAAGCCCAATACCATTAAAGGCTTTTACGTAGAAACTGTAAACGGTGGAGTTCGCCATGCCCTGCAGCTCAAGTTTACCAATACCGGGGTTAACTGTTATTGGTTGGGTAATGCCATTTACAGCCGGGGTAAAGGTAACCTCAACCTTGCTTAGCCCTGCAGGGTCTGTCCATGTTAGATTTACAAAACCATCGCCCGAGGCTTTGCTAAGGCTTTCCACTCCTGTAGAGTAGGTATAAAAACTTATCACATCACTTTCGGATGTGCCTGTCGTACCGCCCCCACTATGACTCTCAGCAACTACCTTCCAGTAGTATTTTTTCCCAAATTCGAAAGGAAAAAAATAATATCCACTCTGATTTATTACCTCTGTACCACTTGGCTTTGCATACGTAATTGCGCTCCAAACTAAAGAATCGCTGCTTAGAAATATTTCATAATATATATCTTCTCCTTCTGCGTCGATACTTTCCTCCCATTTAAATGTAATCTTTTCTGGAGCAACAACAGCACCTTGGGCTGGTTCTAAAAGTTTAGGCTTTGAGGGTGGTCGGTTTTCATCCTCCTTTTTACAACCCCAAATAATTACGGCTAAAAGCACTAGCGCTGATAATAATCGAACTGATTTCATATTTATAATTATATAATTAATCCTTAAACCCAGATAGTTGTATTGTACGTGAAACCGATGAGGTAACTAGGTTTTTGCCAGGCAACGTATAGCTAAATTGTAACTCGTAAGCACCATTTACCAAATCTGGTATATTATTCTCATTTAGAAACTTGGCAACCGCACTACTCGCATTTGCTGGATTTAAAATACTATTAGCCAAAGAATTTCGAAGTGCGGCAAAGTCCCTGTCAATAAAGTACGATGCACGATAATTTATTGCTCCAAATGCTGAAACAAACGGACGGGAGTTACTCTGAACAACGCTCTCGAATAGTTGAACATCTGGAGTTCTAAGACCAAGCCTTACTACCTCTGCATTTACTGGAGGTGTAAGGCTAGTCATTTTAGCCTTTTCCAAAACCTCGGTATTGCCATACATTAGAGGGGAAACCTTGTTGTTGTACCAAGCAGTTCTACTGTAAACAGGTACAACTTTGACCATACTCTCGTCGGGTGCAATAGTGTTACTCTCCACAAAATCGAATACTTCTGGAGTAGCAGATGCATCAGAGATATTTGATCCTAAAATGTACACATGAGGATACTCCTGCCAAACAACTCCACCAGAGTTGGGAACAGCGGCCATCTTTTCCTTAAAGGTTGAGTAAGAACTTGTGCGGAAAAATAAATTGTACAATTCCTTTTCCTCCAGCACAGCAAGCGTTCCTTCGGCTTGTTGCTTGTTTACCTGAATGCTATCGGCAAGGTTGCTTGTGGTGCTTGTAATATTGCTTGAAATGTCAACACTTGTTTGAGGCACATTTACAATGGCTAACTTATATATTTCATTTTTGGCAAAGCCAGTGTTTCCTAATGGAAAATTAATTTCCATACGGATTTCATTTCCAGCACTAAATGTCTTATAGCTAAAACTTGTTGTTTTGGCCTTACCATCAGAGTCAACATACCTTAGTAGTTGATTGTATCCCTGAGGCTTTTCTGAGGAAAACAGATACTCGTAGTTCTCAGTAATTAGCATATAACCCTCAGAGTACTCGCTGGAGTAAAAGTTATACTGATTCGAAACCGGGTAGCTATACTTAACGTGCTCGGGCATAATAATTTTGGGTCGTTCGCCCGAGGTAAATTCTGCGGATTTTTCCTCATACACAGGTTTACCATCGCTACCCTTAACATCAATCCACTGTCCGTTCAACTTACGCTTAAAGCCAACCTTTGCGTAAACCACCATCGCCTTTTTGCTTTCAAAAGGCTCAGTTGGGTCAAGCATTATGATATTCCTTTGAGAGTTCAATTGGGCTTTACCATCAATCTTTTGCTTTGTATCCTTATAAAAAACGGAATACTCCTCAAGGGTAACCTTATATGAGGCCATAGCACCATCGTCCTCCTCAATCTCCATTTCAACCTCTAACGGTATATTAAACAGCGCCTGAGGTGCTGCAAATACGTTTACATCCTTATCGCCGGAAGCAGGAGTAAGCTGCGCAATTATATCCTCGCCAAATGGGCTACCTGTAACAATTTTACACTCCTTGCCAATTTCGAAATCGAAATTGCATCGCCCTGAAATAAGTCCGCCCATAACGCTAAATCGTCCGCCAACTGCACCTGTAAAGTAAAAAGGATTTGGCCCAGCCCCAGCAAGCAATGCACTTGCGGATATATCAAGAATACTAAACTTGCGGGTTTTTCTGAATATTCTAGCCTCCATTCCTATATCGGCCTCAACCCATGCCCATGCCTGTGCTCTAGCATACCAACCATTAATACCCAAAGTACTGCTACTACCTGCACAGTATGCATCCTCGCCATAATTTTTAAGCAAAAACTCAGCACCCATTCCTACCCCTAATTTTGCGTAAAACGGAGGTAACTTGGCCTTAAAACTAACATCGAGCGAAGAGCCAAACGCTATACCGCTACCCGATGCCAGTTTATCGTTATTTCGCTTGTTCAGTTTATCCTGCATCTGCTTGCTGAAATTCTGCAAAACCTTTTGGGGAGGCAATGGTAACTCCGGAATATCATCACCTATCATAAAGTAACCATCGACCTTTGCGAGTCCTAGCACTTGTACCCCAAGCCTATCTGTAGGTGTACCTATATAGGTATACCACTTATCGGGCGAAAAATATGATGAAGCCCAACCCATCCTATCATTTGGTCCAATACCTTTAATAAAGCCAGCGTTTAAGTATGTGCTTAAATCGGCGGAGAATGTTTTATTGGCAATATCGTACTTAATATTCATTGAGGCAGTAAGGAATCCGCTACTCTTATTTTCAGGAACTGACAAATCGCTCTTTGCTGCAATGGATATTTTTCCGCCAGCCTGCTCCAATTTCTTAACCTTACTATTAATATTATCGGCCAGCTTTCCCCATTTCTCAGGGCTATTCATAAAAGACCCATCGCCCCTTAGCTGAATAAAGTTAAGTCCACCGGTATTATTGAACTGCATTTCAAAAGCAACCATGGCATTAAATGCCGATGATGAGCCAATTAATCCAAACTTAGTTGTAGCCATAAAGCCCATGCCAACCTTGCTATCGGGGATATAACCAATACCCGACAACGCCTTTCCGAACTCTGTGTCGAGGTTTGGATTTATGGATTGTTGCATTCTGCGGTAAATTCCACCACCAAAGCCATAAAACGAGAGTGCGGGAGGTATTGTAATACCAGAAGTTGGCGATGTTTCAAAGTAAACATCTGTTAAGAAATAACGAAAATCATCCTTTTTACCAAATACCGCAACCGCATCGAGTTTAAATTTGTCAATAACTGTGAACTTTACATCACCCCTAAAGCCAGAGCCGTATAGCGAATCGGCATTCTTAAACCAAACACCGCCCTTTACGCTGTAAGCACTCGATTTAAAATCGACACTAATCTTACTAATGCCTACCTCCTTAAACTTCCAGTGGGCATAATCGCCATAAAGCTGTAAGCCAGCCTCACCGCCAAACATCTCGGACAGTTTAATTCCAGCCTGAAAGGCAAGACCGCTACCAGTTGTTGGATTATCGAACGATTTAATATCAGAAATAGACAACTCGAATCCTGCAACCTTAGGCGATTTAAGATCGCCTGTAACACCAATTGCACCAATACTTACGTAGGGTTTCTCCCTGCTAATCTTTAAATTCTCGAAATTGATATCGGGAACAGAAAATTTCTTTGTACTATCGGCTTTATTTATTGGAGCGTTAATGGTTAGTTTTCCAGAGGCATTTAACGTAGGATAGAAATCGGAATCCTTTATCATCACCTCAATAGATGAGGACTCATTCAAGGTTAAAGTGCTGCGTAGCACAGGAAAATCAAACTCGCCAGAAAAATTCACAATAAAATCGTACTCTTCTGTGGAGGAGTTATATGATGCCTTATATGGCAACAATGAGTTCTTTCCTAGTGGTGGAACATTTAAATCGCCACCAAAGCCCAAACCTACAACTTCGTTTTTCAGCAGATTTACAGAGAAATCGGTAAGGGAAATATCCCACTTGCTCTTATCTAACCTCTCTGAAACAATAATATTTTGTCCATCGGCCACTCCTGTAAATCCGTTCTCATCAATAATTACATCCTTTAATCGGAGAGTAACTCTGTCATTAATAGAACTCTGATTTTTCAGAGAATCGGCAGGGTTTGAAATAGAATCGGCTGGAGTTTGAATACTATCTGCACTTTGTTGATTTTTCTTAAAAAAAGCAGGCAATGAAACCGATGCACTTGTAATAGCCACTCCTCGCCATAACTTTACATTGTCAGCCTGCGAGGTGAAATAGTTGGGGGGAAACTTAACTAACGCAGGAGTTTCAATATCGTCCTGGTCGAGCGTAGCTCCGTTAAGCGTAAAAATCACATCTTTTAAACCTTTCAGACAGAAAGACCTATTGAAATTAAATGAAACAGAGTAGTTATCAAAGTTTCTAAATGTGCCATCAAACGAAATCATTATTGGCTCAGCGGTTGGTTTACCACTGCTATTAACTGGCACTATTTTATCGGAAGTAAGTACCAACGACAACTTCGCCACAAAGGACTCAATACCCTCACATCCAAAATTTGCCTTTGTTCCCTCATTGAATATAATTGCAGCTTTATTTCCAAGGTTTCTACGAACAGGAGCAACCAACTGTAGTGAACCGTTAGTACCTAGTCCCTTCTGCCCCTCAACGCTAGACATTCCTTCAAAAACAACAGGCTGCCCATCCTCTTTAAACTTAAATGCACAAGTGGCATAAATTTGGGAACGCTGAGTATTCTTATCGTACATTATTTTTTGTATGATTAACTCGTACTCCCCCTTCTTTATACCAACAGGCAGGGTAATTTCGCCATTACCAAACAAGTCCGACAAGGACTCAATATATGCACCAGCTTTCTTCACTGCCTCCATAGCAGTAAAAGCAGCGTTAATTTTATCTTTATTTTCCTGCTGTAACTCGTCGACTTTTGAGAGAAGTTCGTTAACGGAAGAACCACTTGTCTGGGAAATACCTCTGAACGAAAAACATACAAAAAGAAGTAAAGCAAATGATAAACGGAAAAATGTTCGCATTACAATATATATTAAGTGAACTCTTACTAAAAGGTGCTATTTTTTATGGTATAGTTGGGATTGCTAGTAAACCAATGCCTAACCTTAACTAAATGCTTTTCATAGTCAGCGACTGATAAATTTGTACTTTCATCCAAAACAGGAATACCCTCAATTACAGGACTAAGCACCTCTATAATCCGATACCCACAATGAATAGATGCTGATATATCTGGATTTAAGGAATGGCAAAGTTTTTCCTCACCATTCAAAATGGTAATGCAAAAATCGATGCTTTCTTTTTGCCTGATATACACTAGGTCGGGCACCACATAATCGACAACGTTATCGTTTATGGGAAGGTTTTTCACCTTATTCATGCAGTACGAAATATTCTCTGAATTCCCCATTCTTGCCAAAGCAAGCGATAAGTTCCATTTTAGTTTTTGATTGGTATTGGGGTCTATAAATTTTTGATAAAGAATATCTTTTCCCACACCCAAAAAGCCAGCAAGCAAGACAAACTCCTTGTAATGTGCAATCTGTTGATTTGAAAGTTTAGCTTTAATTATTTCAAGTGATGGAGAATCAAAATCGGCCTTGTTGAATTCTTTTAGGAAACCTACATTCTGAGCGACAACTCCATTATCCTTATCAAAGCAGCCTTTCAGTAGGATATTTATCACTCTGGTTTTGCCTTCATTTCGAACAAAAGCATTCCTATAGGTTAAGTAGTAAGACTTTTGACGAACCAAGACTACAGAATCGGAGTAGAAGGGGGTTATTTCGTTAATTAAACTTTCGGAACTATAACTGGCAACAATTTTTTGTTCTTTACTATAATCAGATAGACCCTTTTTAGAATACTCCCTCAAGTAATCAGTAACTTCTCCAGCATTTAGGAATAAAGAAATAGTCAGGGAGATAAGGGTAAGGAATGGTTTCATAAGGTAATTTTAAGAAAATACTTAACAAAATTAATACTTATATTTCAAATATTAAAATATGTTAAAATTTTTCTCAAATGAACTTGGAAGCAAACTCCAAATAGCTTTGTTCGTAACATCTCTAATATCCCTGTCAGGATTTTAAGCCCTGACAGGGGTTATGACCTATTGGATTACAATTTTAACCTGCCGACGCTCATTGCCCGCCTTAACTATTAGCAGGTAAACCCCTGAGTTCAGGTTTACCAGGTTGTAAGGAACCGAGTAGTCCTGCAGCTGGTACTCGAACCGCTCGTTAACCTTCAGCCCCGATGCCACGGAGAATAGCACAAGGTTGATATCGGCCACCTCGCGCAGCTTCACCGTGGCGGTAAAGTCGCCCGTGTTGGGGTTTGGGTTAACGGTGAACTCCTTGATAAGGGGGTTGCTCCCCAAGCCATCATCATCGGGGTTGCTGCCGGTGTCATCAACTATCTCCACCTGCTTGGTGGCCACGGAAACGCAACCGCCTGAGTAGGCGTAAAGGTCGATATTGTATATACCCTTGCTTAGCGTTTTGAGGTAAATGATATAGTCCAGCACAACATCGCCATCAACCTTAAGGAATGCGGAGCTGCTGTAGTCCCAGCGCATGCTGTCGAGCGGCATGTTGGACAGTTCAAACAGCA
>JAEXVC010000262.1 GCA_023406715.1 Bacteroidota bacterium
GTTAACTTCTCTCCAGTTGATTTGTGTAGGTGATATACTTTTTCCTCTGGAATGTAGTACTCAGAAGAAGCTGGGTCTAATGCTATGAAAATATCAACGCCTGATTTGTAACCTGCATTCTCAATGGCTTGAAGAATAACGGTAACAGCCTCCTCATTCGATTTAAGGTTTGGAGCAAATCCACCCTCATCACCAACGTTAGTAGAGTATCCTTGTTTCTTAAGCACACTGCGTAGGTGGTGAAAAACCTCAGCGCCCATTCTGATAGCTTCAGTGAAGGTTTCAGCGCCCACAGGCATAATCATAAACTCCTGAAAATCGATACTGTTATCAGCGTGCGAACCACCGTTGATAATGTTCATCATTGGAATAGGAAGAGTACGAGCATTAACGCCACCAACGTAACGATACAATGGCTGACCAGTCATTTGAGCAGCAGCATGAGCAACGGCTAACGAAACTCCTAGCATTGCATTTGCGCCTAAATTACCCTTGTTGGCTGTACCATCAAGTTTTATCATTGTTTCATCGATAAGTTGTTGGTCAATCACATGCATTCCAACCAACTCCTCAGCAATAATTGTGTTAACATTGTTAACAGCCTTTTGAACTCCTTTACCTAAGTAACGGCCTTTGTCGCCATCGCGAAGCTCAACAGCCTCATGCACACCAGTTGATGCTCCGCTTGGTACAGCAGCACGACCAAAATAACCACTTTCTGTCATTACATCAACTTCAATAGTTGGATTTCCTCTAGAATCGAGGATTTCACGAGCGTGAATACTAACAATTTGTCCCATATATGTAAGTTTTAAAGGTAAAATGTTTCGATAAAAAAAGGGATACAGCAAAATTGCCTATCCCCATTCTTTAATATGTCAACAAACAATTACTCTGATTTCTCATCAGTATTTGTTTCGGTATTAGCTTCAGGAGCATCGGTTTTGGCAGCCTTTGGAGCTTCAGCTTTAACCTCATCCTTTTTAGCTTTTGCACCACCAGCTCTACGAGTTTTCTTTGCTGCTGGTTTTGCATCTTCCTTCACGTAGGTTGTGTTGAAATCAACCAACTCAATAATACACATATCAGCGTTATCACCTAAACGTGTTCCAGTTTTAAGGATACGTGTGTATCCACCTGGACGTGTAGCAACTTTCTCAGCAACCTCGCGGAAAAGTTCAGCAACAGCGTACTTATCCTTTAGGTAACTGAAAACGGTACGACGTGAGTGAGTTGTGTCGTTCTTACTTTTTGTGATCAAAGGCTCTACATACATTCTTAAAGCTTTTGCTTTAGCAACGGTAGTTGAAATGCGTTTGTGCATAATCAAACTCGAGGCCATATTAGCTAGCATAGCTTTACGGTGAGCGCTTTTCCTTCCTAAGTGATTAAACTTTTTATTATGTCTCATCGCAATTAATCCTTATCCAGTTTATACTTTGTAATATCCATGCCGAATGATAGGTTCAAACTATCAAGTAGGTCTTCAAGTTCGGTTAACGACTTCTTACCAAAGTTTCTAAACTTGAGTAAGTCATTCTTGTTATAACGAACAAGTTCACCTAGGGTATCAACGTCGGCAGCTTTTAAGCAGTTGAGTGCGCGAACCGAAAGATCCAGATCAACTAACTTTTGCTTTAACATCTGACGCATATGAAGTACTTCTTCGTCAAATTCTTCAGAATCATACTTATCCTCAGTTTCAAGAGTAATCTTTTCGTCTGAGAAAAGCATAAAATGATAAATAAGAATTTTAGCGGCTTCTTTTAAAGCGTCTTTTGGGTGGATTGAACCATCAGAAACAATCTCCAAAAGAAGTTTTTCGTAGTCAGTTTTCTGCTCTACACGGTAGTTTTCTACTGAGTATTTAACGTTTCGGATAGGAGTGTGAATAGAGTCAATTGGAACTATTCCAAACTCACCATCCTCTGGTTTGTTTTCCTCAGCAGGAACGTAGCCACGTCCCTTGTTGATATGAATGTCAACCTCGATTTTAACATCGGGTTCCATCTTGCAAATAACCAAGTCAGGGTTAAGAACTTTAAAGTTCGACAGGAAGTTAGAAAGGTATCCTGCCTTAAATTCATTCTGTCCGGTTATGGTGATGGTCACTTTCTCGCTATCAACTCCATCAACAATACGCTTAAAGCGAACCTGCTTCAGATTAAGAATAATCTCAGTTACATCCTCAATAACGCCAGGGATGGTTGAGAATTCGTGATCTACACCACGAACCTTAATCCAGGTAATTGCATACCCTTCAAGTGAAGATAGCAGAATTCTTCTAAGTGCATTGCCCACCGTGATACCATAGCCTGGCTCAAGAGGACGAAACTCAAATTTACCAACTGTGTCGGTAGATTCAAGCATGATAACCT
Source organism: Bacteroidota bacterium (assembly GCA_023406715.1). Taxonomy (GTDB): domain Bacteria; phylum Bacteroidota; class Bacteroidia; order Bacteroidales; family Tenuifilaceae; genus SB25. Next base: position 2,379 of record JAEXVC010000262.1, read on the forward strand.
TATCGGGTTTTTGAAATGCCAGTATTGCCATATGGTACGGGTTTAATTACTTAGAGTAAAGTTCAACAATCAATTGCTCTTTAATATTCTCAGGAATCTCAGTTCTTTCAGGTAGGTTCATGAATTTACCGGTATACTCATCCTTGTTCCACTCTAGCCAAGAGTACTTGGTGTGGCGGTTTGAAGCAATTGATTCGGTAATAACCTCTAAAGATTTAGAACGCTCACGCACTCCTACAACATCACCAGCCTTAAGTTGGCATGATGGAATGTTAACAATAGAACCATTTACGGTAATATGACGATGTGATACCAACTGACGAGCAGCTGCTCTGGTAGGAGCAATACCCAAGCGGTATACTACGTTATCTAAGCGCGATTCTAAAAGTTGAAGCAAAATTTCACCAGTAATACCTTTGCTACGAGCTGCTTTATGGAATACGTTTGCGAATTGACGCTCTAGGATACCATAAATAAATTTAGCTTTTTGTTTCTCCTGTAGCTGAGTACCATACTCTGACATTTTTTTACGCTTCTTCATTAAGCCGTGCATTCCGGGAGGATAATTCTTCTTCTCGAAGTACTTATCTGGTCCATAAATAGGCTCACCAAACTTACGTGCGATTTTGGTACTTGGTCCAATATATCTAGCCATTACGTTTAAATTTATTTGTTACTCAAATCAGTTAACGTAGGATTATACTCTACGACGTTTAGGAGGACGGCATCCATTGTGTGGTAGTGGAGTAACGTCAACAATCTCAATCACCTCAATACCTGAAGTATTGATTTGTCTGATAGCAGACTCACGTCCAGCGCCTGGTCCTTTTACGAATACTTTAACTTTACGCAATCCCATGTCGTAAGCAACCTTAGAGCAATCAGCGGCAGCAGTTTGACCTGCATAAGGGGTGTTCTTTTTAGAACCTTTGAATCCCATTTTACCTGCTGATGACCAAGAAATTACTTGACCAGTACTGTTTGTTAAAGATACGATGATATTATTGAAGGACGAGTGAATGTGCGCTTGTCCTACAGGATCAACCTTAACGATTTTCTTCTTTGCTGTTACTGTCTTCTTTGCCATAGCCTATTTACTATTTAGTAGCCTTCTTCTTATTGGCAACGGTTTTCTTTCTTCCCTTACGGGTACGTGCATTATTCTTGGTTGTTTGACCTCTCACAGGCAAACCAAGACGATGACGGATACCACGGTAACAACCAATGTCCATTAATCGCTTAATGCTTAGCTGTACCATAGAACGGAGTTCACCCTCTACCTTGAATCCTTCGTTAAGGATAGAACGGATTGCATTGATATTTTCATCGGTCCATTCCGATACTTTAGTATCGTAACTTACGCCTGCTTTATCAAGAATCTTACGGGCGCTGCTTCTTCCTATGCCATAGACATAGGTAAGGGCAACCTCTCCTCTCTTGTTTTTCGGCAAATCTACACCTACTATACGTGCCATACTATTACTTTAAAAATTTAGAGTACAAAATTAATCAAAATTATCCTTGGCGTTGCTTGTACTTTGGATTTTTTTTATTGATCACATACAAGCGGCCTTTACGCCTAACGATTTTGCATTCGTCGCTGCGTTTTTTTATTGAGGCTCTTACTTTCATCTCTATAAGATATTAGAATTGTTTACTTATACCTGAATGTGATACGTCCCTTAGTTAAATCGTAAGGCGACATCTCCACGCGTACCTTATCGCCTGGTAAAATTTTGATGTAGTGCATCCTCATCTTACCGGAGATATGGGCAATAATCACATGTCCGTTATCGAGCTCTACCCTAAACATTGCGTTGGATAGCGCCTCAACAATAGTTCCATCTTTCTCAATTGCAGCTTGTTTCGACATTCGCTTTAAAAAATTTAACTTCTACGTAAAACTTCATCAATATAACTAAAGGTTGAAAGCGTTTCGGCTTTCCCCTTTCTAACCACAACGGCCAACTCGAAGTGTGCCGATGGTTTTCCATCCTGTGTTCGGATAGTCCAGCCA
>JAEXVC010000143.1 GCA_023406715.1 Bacteroidota bacterium
TGCTCATTCTGGAAAGTGCCATAAGTGTAACGGCAGTTTCCTGCGTGCTCATCCATGAATTGCTCGATAGAGCCTTGCTTAACTCAATGGCTATAGGATATGCCTTTGAATCCTGTTTCAACAGCAACATTGTTTCAAGAACAATACCTTTATCGCGATTGCTTGAACCGTAGGTGTAGCTTAATTCACGGTAGTAGTTGATTGTTAGAGGAACATTCTCAACAATTGCCTCAGCAGTTTCGGTTTGTCCAATTAACGCATATGCAGCAGCCAAACGCATTTTAGCAACTAATCCAAGTTGTTGTTCTTTCAACTTATTCATTGCGCCAATCTCTGGTTTTTTAGCCAAAGCAAGGGTGTAAAGCCTGTAGGCCTGCATCAATTCATTGTTATAGTACTGACTATTTTGATGAGTGTAACTTCTTGCAGCCTTACTTTGATAGCTAATCCAGTTCGATATCATTCCCTGAGGAATATCGTAGCCCTTATCCTGAGCTTCTACCAAGAAATGTCCAACATAGCTAGTGCTCCAATCATCGCCATACATATACGATGGCCAGTAGCGGAAACTTCCATCACTATTCTGGAAGCGAGATAGTTTCTTAATAGCCTCAGCAATAAAGAAGTTCGCATTCTGCTGCTGTTCCGATGTCAACTCAACAAGTTGTCCAAGGTAAATTTGAGGAAACGCTCCTGATGTGGTTTGCTCAACGCATCCGTGAGGGTAACGGATAAGCTCATCCAAACGTTTTTTGAGGTTCAGTGGAGGCATAACCGATGCTTCAAGGAATGCCTCATTGGTGCCGCTCACACCAAAGGTGTTAAAGTCGATACTTAACTTTCCGTTTGCAGGAACCAAAGTGTCAATACTACGTGTAACCTCCGATATTGGATTACGAACCATAATATCGATTGTTTGGGTTGATTTAATTCCATTACCCTCGGCAACAACCTCAACTTTGGCTGGCCCAATCTTGTTTTCAACATTGAAATCGAAGAAAATAATCTTATCGCCTGGTTTCGAGAAACTCAATGTTTGCTCATTATCACCCTGAATCTTAAGGTTTGATGATGTTTTTACTTTTACCTTAACTTTCTTCATGTCGGGCGACATAGTGAATACATTTACTGGAAGTTTTATGTTCTCCTGTGGACCAAGAACGCGTGGCAGGGTTGCCATAACCATTAGGTCGTTTCTTACTGGGCAAGCCTTCTCTGCCCAACCATAAGCGCCCTCGTTGGCAGCAATAACCATAATCCTAACGCTACCAATGTAGTTGGTCATATTGAAGTTGATTTTTTTGCGGTCGCCCTTCTCCAGTAAATAAGGACCAAAGAACCTAACAACAGGTTTGAAACGCTGTGTTTGGTCGCCATCGTTCGGTTTAAGGTTATCGTCACCACCAATAGTGATTAAACGCTCCATTTTACCGCCGTAAGCACCAATAACATCATTGTATAAATCCCAAGTTTTTACACCAATTGCCTCGCGGATATAGAATTCGGAGTGTGGATTTGGTGTTTTAAACCTATTGATATCGAGCAATCCCTCATCTACCATAGCAAGCGTAAAACTCATTTTTTTGCCATTCTTCTCCTTAACGGTTATTTCAACAGGTTTCTCAGATTTCAACTCATCGGCCATAATAATTTCAGGTTGAAGAATTGTTTCAGGGTTGTTCACATCCATTTTGGTGATACCATAGAGTCGCATGGGCAAATCGTTTGCCTTATCCTTATGAGGTTGAACCAAGGTTACGTGTAGATAAACGTTTGGAGCCATCTCTTCGGTTGCTTCAATGTCTACAACATTTGTAGCTTGCGATGCATCAACCCAAAAAGCTTTTACCACTCTTGAACCATTCTCAATGCTGATTAATGCTCTAGCATTCTCTGCACCAGGGATAGTCAATTTAAACTCATCGCCAACATTACAGGTTGATTTATTTGCGGCTATTGCAAGCACATTTGCGCCACCGGGACGATTAGCCTGCGACCTGCCAGGTTCATATGGCCAATCGAAATATACATACGAACCGGCACTGTTGCCAGTTGTTTTGTTTGTTACTTTTACGTAGAAACGGCCCCACTCAGGGTAACTGATTTTGAATTTCACAGTAGTCTTACCGTTTGAAGTGCTGAAACGCTCGCGCTTCACCAATCTGTCGTAGCTTTGGCTAACATAACTAGCATCGCCAGTTTCGGGTTGTTCCCACCACCAACGCCAGTCGAGTTTAAAGATTTCCATCTCAAGGTTGGAGCAGTTTACTGTTTTTCCTTCAGCATTAACTGTTACAACTGAAAGTTCTTGGTCTCTATCGGTTTCCAACCAACTTCTGCCAGGACTAGGCTGAGGAAGAATAAATCCTACAAATTCTGAGTATGGATTGAAAGTTTTAGAGAATAGGTCAATACTGAAATCGCCACCCTGCTCAAAAACTCTACCCTTAAACACCACATTAATTGCTGCGGGTGCTTTCTCGGGCTTGCTAATTGAGCCATAAACCTTAGCGTTTCCATCGGCATCGAGTTGGCCTTCCCAAAGTGTGCTGGTTTGTTGGGTGAACTCAATTCCGGGGTCATCGAACGTGTAGTTTGTATGATTTGGGAATGAGGCTTTAGCCTTGCTTGTGGTAACCTCGTAAATTGCTTTTAAATTTCCAGCAGTGGCACCGTGTAACCACTTTGCATTAAGCGATGCACTGATATTTCCCGACGAAGGGATTTTGTCTAAATCGAAATTTATTTTTAATCTGTTTGGTTTGATTGTCTCAACTTTTAGCGTTTTGTTGAAAACTGCACCTCCCACTTTTACAGTTGCTTTCCAAGGTCCGGTTGGTGCTTGTGCATCGGTAACAGTTGGGAAGTAGAAAATACCAATCTCATTGTTTGCCTGAACCGCTTTTTTAACAAGTAATCCTTTTGGGTCGCGGAGTTCGAAAATAATTGGATGATTCATTGGTAGGGTTTTGCCTTTATCCTCTAGAATAAATGCTATGTGTAACGAATCGCCTGGACGCCATACACCGCGCTCGCCGTAAATCATACCCTTTAAACCACGCTGAACTTCCGAACCGCCAACATCAAAGTTGCTAAGCGAGTTAGATGTACCATTATCGACCCTTAGGTAGCCCTTCATTTTTCCATCGGTAACAGTTACAAGGAATGGCGTACGCGTTGCTTTTAGTTCCACCAAGCCATCGCCATTGGTAGTTCCTTCAACAATAGTTTGGTTCTGGTAATCTGATACTCGAACATTTACACCCGACTTTGCCTTTGCTGTTGGCAAATCCGATACAGCCACAACCATTCCGCCATCGTTGCCCAATTTTGCAATAACACCAAGGTCCGATGATATTACAATTTGCTTTATCATTTTTGAACTAGAGTAGTAGGCGGAGTTGCAAGGATTATCGCGCTCATCCCAGTTGTACTCCTCATCGTAATAGTAGTCGTAATCATAATCGTAGTCGTATCCTGGTCCTTCGTAGTTTGATGTGTTAATTTGTTCCTCAACATCAACGGTTGAAGTAGAGCCATCTTCCTCTTTATCGCTATCACAAGGATTTAGCAGTTGCTTTTTGTTGAAAGTGATACCAATTTGGTAAATAGCACCAGGGTCGGCAGTGAAAAGTTGGCTCAAATCTAAAGTATAACGTGCCCATTTATTTGGAGTTATTACTCCGAGTTGATTTAGGTTGATAACTTTCTTGAAAACTGGATAACCCACACGTTTTAATTCGTATGTACCACCCAACGTGTTAACCTGTAAGTAGAAAGGAACATTATTCTCGTAAATTTTAACAATTTCAATGGTTACAGCTTTTAGGTTAACCGCCTCGAAAGGATAAACTAGCCCTTGTGTAGTTGGAAGGATTGAACCTTGTCCCAGCGAACGAATTCCAGGTTTTACATCCTCAAAGGCAAATGTTTGCGAGTATTCCTCTTTCAATTTATCACCAATTGCATTCTGAACGCCTCTATTCACCTTAAGTGTACGAACATCCTGAATTGCCTCGGGCAAATAAACACGAAGCATATTCTTTTTAACCTCGAACTTCAAATCCGAGAAGCCATCAATCTCAACTAAACCAGCGAAATCTTGGTCGCTGCTCAACAAGTCGGAGAAGACTATTAGCACCGATTGTTGTGGCGATTGCGTTACTTTTGAATTAATAACAACGAAACTACCAAGTTCAGGAACATCAAAAGAAGCCTCGCCCTTTGAGTTGCCATCAATTTCCGATGCATCCCACTTAACCTCCACC